>NZ_CP077092.1:0-312321 GCF_014268585.2 Pseudomonas iranensis | reverse complement strand
GAGCTGCTCGCAGAAGCGGCTGACTTCTATGCCTGATGAGGTGCCCCCCATGTCTGATCAAGATCGAGACAACCCGCGGCGTGAGTTCTTGCGCAAATCCCTGACCCTGATTCCGGTGGTCACGCTTGCCGGTACCGGCCTGGGCAGCAGCGTGCTGCAAGCCGCACCTGAAAGCACACCGGCGCCTGCCGCAGCAAAACCGGCCGCGGCTGGCGCCGGTGATTATCAGCCGAGCTTTTTCACCGCTGAAGAATGGGCATTCATCAATGCCGCCGTCGCCCAGTTGATCCCCAACGACGCGCAAGGCCCGGGCGCGCTTGAAGCCGGCGTGCCGGAATACATCGACCGGCAGATGAACACGCCGTACGCCGCCGGTGCCCTGTGGTACATGCAAGGCCCATTCAATGCCGACGCTGCGCCGGAGATGGGCTGGCAGAGCAAACTGGTACCCAAAGACATCTATCGCCTCGGCATCGCCGCCACGGATCAGTGGGTAAAAGGTCTCAGCGGTAAAACATTTGCCGAGCAAGACAGCGCTACCCGAGACGATTTGCTCAAGCAACTCGAAGCCGGCAAGCCGCAGTTCGATGCGGTGCCGGCGAAGATTTTCTTCAATCTGCTGCTGCAAAACACCAAGGAGGGTTTCTTCTGCGACCCGATCCACGGTGGCAATAAAGGCATGGTCGGCTGGACCATGATCGGTTTCCCCGGCGCCCGCGCCGATTTCATGGATTGGGTGGAACGCAACGAGCAATACCCCTTCCCGGCAGTGTCGATTCGCGGCGAGAGGGCGTAAGCATGGCAACGGTAATGAAGAAGGTTGATGCAGTCATCGTCGGTTTCGGCTGGACGGGCGCCATCATGGCCAAAGAGCTGACCGAAGCGGGTCTGAACGTGCTGGCGCTGGAGCGCGGGCCGATGCAGGACACCTACCCCGACGGCAACTATCCACAGGTGATCGATGAACTCACCTACAGCGTGCGGAAAAAGCTCTTTCAGGACATCTCCAAAGAGACGGTGACCATTCGCCACAGCGTCAATGATATCGCCCTGCCCAACCGCCAGTTGGGCGCGTTTCTGCCGGGGAATGGCGTCGGCGGCGCCGGTCTGCACTGGTCGGGCGTGCACTTTCGCGTCGACCCGATCGAGTTGCGCATGCGCAGCCACTATGAAGAACGCTACGGCAAAAGCTTCATCCCCAAGTACATGACCATCCAGGATTTCGGCGTCAGCTATGAAGAGCTGGAACCGTTTTTCGACTTCGCGGAAAAAGTCTTCGGCACCTCCGGCCAGGCCTGGACCGTGAAAGGTCAACTGGTCGGTCAGGGCAAGGGCGGCAACCCCTACGCGCCGGATCGCTCCAATCCGTTTCCGCTTGAAGCGCAGAAAAACACCGTATCCGCACAGCTGTTCGGCAAAGCGGCTACAGAGGTGGGTTACAAACCCTACAACCTGCCTTCGGCAAATACCTCTGGGCCGTACACCAATCCCTACGGCGCACAGATGGGGCCGTGCAACTTTTGCGGATTCTGCAGCGGCTACGTCTGCTACATGTATTCCAAGGCTTCGCCGAACGTGAACATTCTGCCGGCGCTCAAGCCCCTGCCGAACTTCGAACTGCGGCCCAACTCCCATGTGCTGCGGGTCAACCTCGACAGCAGCAAGTCCAAAGCCACCGGCGTCACCTACATCGACGGCCAGGGCCGCGAGATCGAGCAGCCGGCGGATCTGGTGATCCTCGGCGCCTTCCAGTTGCACAACGTGCGGCTGATGCTGCTGTCCGGGATCGGCAAACCGTACGATCCGATCAGCGGCGAAGGCGTGGTCGGGCGTAACTTCGCCTACCAGAACATGGCCACCATCAAGGCGTTTTTCGACAAGGACACCCACACCAACAACTTCATCGGCGCCGGCGGCAACGGCGTGGCGGTGGACGATTTCAACGCCGACAACTTCGACCACGGCCCACACGGCTTCGTCGGTGGCTCGCCGATGTGGGTCAATCAGGCTGGCAGCCGCCCGATTGCCGGTACTTCCAACCCGCCGGGCACTCCGGCCTGGGGCAGCGCGTGGAAACGCGCCACTGCCGATTACTACACCCACCAGGTGTCGATGGACGCCCACGGCGCGCATCAGTCCTACCGTGGCAACTACCTTGATCTCGATCCGGTGTACCGCGACGCTTACGGTCTGCCGCTGCTGCGCATGACTTTCGACTGGCAGGAAAACGACATCAAGATGAACCGCTTCATGGTCGAAAAAATGGGCAAGATCGCCGAAGCGATGGGCCCTAAAGCCATCGCGGTGATCGGCAAGCAAGTCGGCGACCACTTCAACACCGCCTCGTACCAGACCACCCACCTCAACGGTGGCGCGATCATGGGCACCGATCCGAAGACCAGCGCGCTGAACCGCTATTTGCAGAGCTGGGACGTGCACAACGTGTTCGTCCCGGGCGCCTCGGCGTTCCCGCAGGGCCTGGGCTACAACCCGACCGGACTGGTCGCGGCGTTGACCTACTGGTCGGCGAAAGCGATCCGCGAGCAGTACCTGAAAAACCCCGGCCCGCTGGTGCAGGCTTAAGGAGCGATGACCATGAAAACTTTCGTTATCGCCACCCTCGCCCTGCTCGGCAGCACTGCAATTTATGCGGCCGACGTTGATCAAAATCTGATCAAGCAAGGTGAATACCTCGCCCGCGCCGGTGACTGCGTGGCCTGTCACACCGCCAAGGGCGGCAAGCCGTTCGCCGGCGGGCTGCCGATGGAGACGCCGATCGGCACGATCTACTCGACCAACATCACCCCGGATAAAACCGGCCTCGGAGATTACAGCTTCGAAGACTTCGATCAGGCCGTGCGCCATGGCGTTGCCAAAAACGGCAGCACGTTGTACCCGGCGATGCCTTATCCGTCCTACGCGCGGGTCAACCAGGCCGACATGCAAGCGCTGTACGCCTACTTCATGCACGGCGTCGAACCGGTGGCGCAGGAGAACAAGGCCAGCGACATTCCGTGGCCGTTGAGCATGCGCTGGCCGCTGATGGGCTGGCGCTGGCTGTTCGCACCGAAGGTCGAGGATTACCAGTCCACGTCGGCCGATCCGGTGATCGATCGCGGCGCGTACCTGGTTGAAGGCCTCGGCCACTGCGGCGCCTGTCACACCCCGCGCGCACTGACCATGCAGGAAAAATCCCTGAGCGCGGCGGACGGCAGCGAATTCCTCGCCGGCAGTGCTCCGCTTGAAGGCTGGATCGCCAAGAGCCTGCGCGGCGATCACAAGGATGGCCTCGGCAGCTGGAGCGAAGAACAACTGGTGCAGTTCCTCAAGACCGGGCGCAGTGATCGCAGCGCAGTGTTCGGCGGCATGAGCGATGTGGTCACCCACAGCATGCAGTACATGAGCGACGCCGACCTCACCGCGATTGCCCGCTATCTCAAATCACTGCCGGCCAATGACCCGGCGGATCAGCCGCATCAGTACGACGAGAAAGTAGCCAAAGCGCTGTGGAACGGTGACGACAGCCAACGCGGCGCGTCGGTGTACATCGACAACTGCGCGGCCTGCCACCGTACCGATGGCCATGGCTACACCCGGGTGTTCCCGGCGCTGGCGGGCAATCCGGTGCTGCAGACGGAGGATCCGACGTCGCTGATTCACATCGTGCTCAAAGGCGCAACCTTGCCGGCGACGCACGCAGCGCCATCGGCCTTCACTATGCCAGGTTTCGCCTGGCGCCTGACGGATCAGGAAGTCGCGGACGTGGTGAGTTTCATCCGTGGCAGCTGGGGTAACAAGGGCGCGCCAGTCAGTGCCAAAGAGGTTGCGCATCTGCGCAGCGAGGATATGCAAAACACTTCCGGCGATGATCTCGGCCAAGTCACCCAACATAACTAGAAATAGACCCCCTGCATGATGTATTCATGCAGGGGGTTTCAGTTATGAAGTTGTGCGATTACTTCTGCTTACGGATTAATGATGGCCACATAAGCTTTGGCCAAGGCGATCAACTTCGCCTTGTCATCACTATCAATATCGCCGTCACCGTCGACATCTTTCTTGTCAGTGCGAATGGTGAACGTTTTGCCCTTGTCAGCCGATACCGCCACGACGTAGACAGAATCGACCAGGGTCTCGGTCGACAGCTCTTGCTCCGCGTTCCAGCCCAGCTCCTTGCGCGCCAGTTGCAGCGAAACAATAGTGTTGGAATCGGTGATACTCGGCTGCATCATTTGCAGGAAAACACCGCGTTGATTCAAGTAAGACATTCAATCAAATCCTTTTAATTAGTTGGCCGGAGTCTGTTGCCGGGAGTTCCAGAGCCTATATAGCGGACCTGAGTTCAGCAATTAGTCATCTGTGTCCTGACTTGTCGCGACCTGATGACAATTGCTCAGTCAAACTCTGTGCGGTATCACTATTGGTAAAGCATCGCTGAACGGTACTGGATCGCAGCGCACCCCCTCGGATACTGTATGCATATACAGAGCAGAGGTTCGTTCGATGAACATCCCAGTTCCGCCCCGCGGTCGCGGCACCGCAACCAACCCGCACAACCGTTTTGCGCCGAGTCGTTCAGTGGCCGAGGACGATGGCTGGTATCAGGAAGTGCCAGAGACGCAAAACACCGAAGTGATCATCGAGAAGGCCAAATCGATCATCAGCCGCAACACCTCGCCGGATCTGCCCTTCGACCGTTCGCTCAATCCCTATCGCGGCTGCGAACACGGCTGCATCTATTGCTACGCACGGCCCAGCCACGCCTATTGGGACATGTCGCCGGGCCTGGATTTCGAAACCCGGCTGATTGCCAAGACCAATGCCGCCCAGGTCCTCGAAGAACAGCTGAGCAAACCCGGCTATCAATGCGCGCCGATCAATCTTGGCTCCAATACCGACCCGTATCAGCCCATCGAGCGCGAACACAAAATCACCCGGCAGACCCTGGAAGTGCTGCTGCGCTATCGCCACCCGGTGACCATCGTCACCAAAGGTTCGCTGATTCTGCGCGATCTCGATTTGCTCACGGAGTTGGCGCAGCAACGGCTGGTGGCGGTGATGATCAGCCTGACCACGCTTGATGATGAACTCAAACGCATCCTCGAACCGCGCGCCGCTGCGCCCAAGGCACGCCTGCGCGCGATCCGGGTGATGCGCGAAGCAGGCGTTCCGGTCGGCGTGCTGTGTTCGCCGATGATTCCGATGATCAATGACAGCGAAATCGAAAGCCTGCTGACCGAGGCCCACGCTGCCGGTGCGCAAAGCGCTGCCTACATGATGCTGCGCCTGCCGCTGGAAGTCGCGCCGCTGTTCGAGGAGTGGTTGCAGGCGCACTATCCGCAACGTGCCGCCCATGTGCTGAGCCTGATCCGCCAGAGCCGCGGCGGCGAACTCTACGACAGCCGATTCGGCGCGCGGATGCGCGGTGAAGGGCCGTTTGCCGACCTGCTCGCACAAAGATTTGCCAAGGCCATCAAAAAGCTTGGCCTGAACAAACGCGAGGGCTATAACCTCGACTGCTCGGCCTTCTGTCCGCCGGGTCGCCAGATGTCGTTGATTTAGCGACAATTGGCTTTGGGTTGACGGGTTGGAATCCTTCCGCCGAAACACGCCAGTCACGTTTTTTGTGACCTGGAACACACGTTCTAGAGCGTTTGATTCAGTTTCAGTTAAGTTTCGGCGGCTACCTTGTTCATCGAGTGACTGACGGGTCGGGATGACCCGGATGGTTTAAACAGCCACTGGCTTCATACCGGAATACCGGGGAAGACTCCCTGAATCCGCACAAGAGGATGAATCATGAGTGACAAGGATAAACAGTCGTTGGCTGCCTCGGCGCAAAGCCCTGAAGCACAATCCGCCGATGCAGCACTGCGACAGATCGTTGATGGCTTTTTACGCTTTCACCATGACGTTTTTCCGCAGCAGGAAGAACTGTTCAAGAAGCTCGCTACCGCTCAGGCGCCCAAGGCGATGTTCATCACCTGCGCCGACTCGCGCATCGTTCCCGAGCTGATCACCCAGAGCTCGCCGGGCGATCTGTTCGTTACCCGTAACGTCGGCAACGTGGTGCCGCCCTACGGTCAGATGAACGGCGGCGTCTCTACCGCGATCGAATACGCGGTACTGGCGCTGGGCGTGCAGCACATCATCATTTGCGGCCACTCCGATTGCGGCGCCATGCGCGCGGTACTCAACCCCGACAGCCTGGAAAAAATGCCGACGGTCAAAGCCTGGCTGCGCCACGCTGAAGTCGCGAAAACCATGGTGCACGACAACTGCAACTGCACCGACGAAAAAGACAGCATGCCGATCCTCACCGAGGAAAACGTCATCGCCCAACTGCAGCACTTGCGTACCCATCCTTCGGTAGCCTCGCGCATGGCGAACGGTCATCTGTTCATCCATGGCTGGGTCTACAACATCGAAACCAGCGAAATCAAAGCTTACGACGCGGACCAGGGTCGTTTCCTGCCTCTCGACGGCAGCCATCCGATTCCTGTGGCGACGCCCAAAGCGCGCTTCTAAATCTTCCCAACAATCTGTGTGGTATGACGCCGGCCGCTGATTCAGCGGCCCGGCCTCGCCACGCCTGAAGAAAACTTCGGGAGAATCGCCATGCGTGCGGCTCAATTGAAAGCTGTGTTGCCACGGGAGCTGCTCGCCTCCGTGGTTGTGTTTCTGGTCGCCCTGCCGCTGTGCATGGGCATCGCGATTGCCTCAGGGCTGCCGCCGGCCAAGGGTCTGATCACCGGCATCATCGGCGGTCTGGTGGTCGGTTGGCTGGCGGGCTCGCCGTTGCAGGTCAGTGGTCCGGCGGCGGGTCTGGCGGTGCTGGTTTTCGAGCTGGTGCGCCAGCATGGCGTCGAGATGCTCGGGCCGATCCTGCTGCTCGCAGGTTTTCTGCAACTGGTCGCCGGGCGCCTGAAGCTTGGCTGCTGGTTTCGGGTCACGGCGCCAGCGGTGGTCTACGGCATGCTCGCGGGCATTGGCGTGTTGATTGTGCTCTCGCAAATCCATGTGATGCTCGATGCCAAGCCGCAACCTTCCGGGCTGGACAACCTCACGGCGTTTCCGGCGGCCGTAGCGCAAGCCTTGCCATCGTTTGGCTGGCAGGCGGGTCTGCTCGGCTTGTCGACGATTGCGGTGATGTGGCTGTGGGAAAAATTCCGCCCGCATTCGCTGCGCTTCATTCCCGGCGCATTGCTCGGTGTGGGTCTGGCGACGGTGGCGAGCCTGATGCTGGCGTTGCAGGTCAAGCGCGTCGAGGTACCGGCGAATCTGGCCGAGGCGATCGATTGGCTCAAGCCGGCCGACCTGATGAGCCTGGCCGACCCGACGCTGCTGATCGCCGCGTTCGCCGTGGCGTTTATCGCCAGTGCCGAAACCCTGCTGTCCGCTGCGGCGGTGGATCGCATGCACAGCGGCGTGCGTTCGGACTTCGACCGTGAACTGTCGGCACAAGGTGTCGGCAACATGCTCTGCGGCCTGGTCGGCGCGCTGCCGATGACCGGGGTGATCGTGCGCAGTTCGGCCAACGTTCAGGCCGGTGCGACCACACGCTACTCGACGATTTTCCATGGCCTGTGGCTGCTGGCATTCGTGCTGTTGCTGTCGAGCGTGTTGCAAAGCATTCCGGTGGCGAGTCTGGCGGGTGTGCTGGTGTATACCGGTTTCAAACTGGTCGACCTGAAAGCTTTCCGTGGTCTGGGTCGGTACGGGCGGATGCCAATGTTCACCTACGCTGCGACGGCGCTGGCGATCATCTTCACTGATCTGCTCACCGGTGTGCTGATCGGTTTCGGCCTGACCATGTTGAAACTGGCATTCAAGGCTTCGCGCCTGAAAATCAGCCTGATCGACCTGCCGCAGGACGGCGAAATGGAATTGCGCCTGGTCGGCGCGGCGACGTTCCTCAAAGTGCCGGCGCTGACCCAGGTGCTGGGCAGCATTCCCCACGGCACGACGGTGCATGTGCCGCTGAACAACCTGAGCTACATCGACCATTCCTGTCTCGAGTTGCTTGAGGAATGGGGCCGGGCGAATGCGGCGAAGGGGTCGAAGCTGTTGATCGAATCGCGCGGGTTGAAGCGCAGGCTGGAAGGCCGGGTGCGGACCAATACCGGGATTGGTGCGGCGGGTTAGAAGTCGACCTCAAAACGCAAACCCTGTGGGAGCGAGCCTGCTCGCGAAAACGGAACATCAGCCAACAGAGATGTTGAATGATCGACCGCATTCGCCAGCAGGCTCGCTCCCACACTGGATTTATGACACAAGAAAATCAGGCAGCAGGCTGATCGAGCTCAAGCCCCACACCCAACCGGCGGCTCATGCACGGCCAGCGTTTCCACGCCGCGCCAGTGTCCGGACTGCTGAGTTTTTCGCGATAGGCTTCTACCGACTCCAAAGCAAAACTCTCTTCGTTGAGCATCTCGTCGATCGCGTGATGCACCGCTTCGTCCAGTTGGTTGGCGAATTCCTCACCGATCAATTGGTGAGCAATCAGGTTGGCGACCGTCATGTCCAAGGGAATCAATGGCTGGCCGAAATGCTTGATGTACAGGTCGTTGACCTCTTCGACAAAACGGTGTGCCAGATAGGCCTCGTCGAGCAGGCTGTCCAGGCCGACGTGTCCGGCCATGATCGCCAGCGGCTGGAGGAAATACTGCTCGGCGATTTTCAGCACCGGTTTGATCTGCGATTCGATTCCCGCTTCCCTGGCGACTTCATTGGCTGCATCCAGCAGGTCCGGTACTTCATCGATGTAGGCGGCGACAAAACGCGTCAGCACGCCCTGGGCGTCGGCTTCCGGCAACTGGATCGCCGGGTGCAGGTGAGGCAGCTTGCTTTCCAGCTGACGGGTCAGCAGGCCGGTGTCCTTTTCGTGCTGTTGGGCTTTTTGGATCTGCTCGCGCAATGCGGCGGTGTTCATGAAAACTCCAGGAAACAAGGCAATGAAATAGGGAAGACATAACTTAGCTGGCTTACAAAAAACGCTAAGACGCATTTGTCATAATTATTTCATCCTTGATGCAGCTGCGTTATATCCATTCGCCACCACTCGTCTGCATCCTTCTCCATTCGGGCACTTGAACGCAAGCGCCGGGTGTTTCAGCTCATTTACGTGACCGGGTTGCAATTCCCGGGCGCTGTCTATACTCGCCAATGAATGGAGTTAGCTGATGACGCCCGACTGCACCCGCAGCAAGGCCCGGCGATTCAAGTTCGTAGTCTGATGCAGCCGCTCCCTTGCCGCAGGCGATACGCCGGCGGGATAACAAGAACGATAAGGGGAACCCGCAATGATGCGACATCCACATGTCTGGATGGGCCTCCTGTTGTGGTCGATTTTCAGCCCGGCCAACGCGGCATGGACTGTGAATATGGCGCCTGGAGCGACTGAAATCAGTCACGCAGTATTCGACCTGCACATGACCATTTTCTGGATCTGTGTGGTGATCGGGATCATCGTCTTCGGCGCAATGTTCTGGTCGATGATGGTGCACCGCCGCTCCACCGGCCAGGTCGCAGCCAAATTCCACGAAAGCACCGGCGTCGAGATCATGTGGACCATCGTGCCGCTGCTGATCCTGGTGGCCATGGCCGTCCCCGCCACCGCGACGCTGATCAAGATGTACGACACCAGCGAGCCGGACATCGATATCCAGATCACCGGTTATCAGTGGAAGTGGCATTACAAATACCTGGGCCAGGACGTCGAGTTCTTCAGCAACCTGGCCACCCCCGCCGAGCAGATCCACAACAAGGAAGCCAAGGGCGAGCATTACTTGCTCGAAGTCGACAAGCCGCTGGTGCTGCCGATCGGCGCCAAGGTGCGCTTTCTGGTGACCTCGGCTGACGTCATTCACTCCTGGTGGGTGCCGGCGTTTGCGGTCAAGCGCGATGCGATCCCCGGATTCGTCAACGAAGCCTGGACGCGCATCGACAAGCCCGGTCTCTACCGTGGCCAGTGCGCCGAATTGTGCGGCAAGGATCACGGCTTCATGCCGATCGTGGTCGAGGTCAAGGAACAGGCCGACTATGAAAAATGGCTCGCCGAGCGCAAGGCCGAGGCCGCGCAGCTCAAAGAACTGACCAGCAAGGAATGGACCCTCGACGAGCTCAATGAGCGCGGCGACAAGGTTTACCACACCACTTGCGTGGCCTGTCACCAAGCCGAAGGCCAGGGCCTGCCGCCGATGTTCCCGGCACTCAAGGGCTCGAAAATCGCCACCGGGCCGATCAAGGATCACCTGAGCATCGTCTACCACGGCAAACCCGGCACCGCCATGGCGGCGTTCGGCAAACAGCTGTCGGAAGTCGATATCGCAGCGGTCGTGACTTACGAACGTAACGCCTGGGGCAACAACAAGGGCGACATGGTCACGCCAAAAGAAGTGCTGGAGCTGAAACAGGCGGAAAGCAAATGAGCCGGTCAATTGCGTATTCAGTGAACCGGTCGGGGCAGCGCGCCCTGGCCTGCCCCGTCCACTTTCGTGAAGGAGACCGGCCATGAGCGCTGTCATCGATGACCACGGTCACGCCGACCACGCCCACGGCCCCGCCAAAGGCCTGATGCGCTGGGTGCTGACCACCAACCACAAGGACATCGGCACGCTGTACCTGTGGTTTGCCTTCTGCATGTTCCTGCTCGGCGGCTCGTTCGCCATGGTCATTCGCGCCGAGCTGTTCCAGCCCGGCCTGCAGATCGTGCAGCCGGAATTCTTCAACCAGATGACCACCATGCACGGTCTGGTCATGGTGTTCGGTGCGGTGATGCCGGCATTCGTCGGTCTCGCCAACTGGATGATTCCGTTGATGGTCGGCGCGCCGGACATGGCCCTGCCCCGGATGAACAACTTCAGCTTCTGGCTGTTGCCGGCGGCGTTTCTGCTGCTGGTCTCGACACTGTTCACCCCGGGTGGCGGGCCAAATTTCGGCTGGACCTTCTACGCGCCGCTGTCCACCACTTACGCACCGGAGAGCGTGACGTTCTTCATCTTCGCCATCCACTTGATGGGCATCAGTTCGATCATGGGCGCGATCAACGTGGTCGCGACCATCCTCAACCTGCGCGCGCCCGGCATGACCCTGATGAAAATGCCGCTGTTCGTCTGGACCTGGCTGATCACCGCGTTTCTGCTGATCGCAGTGATGCCGGTGCTCGCCGGGTGCGTGACGATGATGCTCATGGACATCCACTTTGGCACCAGTTTCTTCAGTGCTGCCGGCGGTGGTGACCCGGTGCTGTTCCAGCATGTGTTCTGGTTCTTCGGCCACCCCGAGGTGTACATCATGATCCTGCCGGCGTTCGGCGCGGTCAGCCAGATCATCCCGACCTTCGCGCGCAAGCCGCTGTTCGGCTACACCTCGATGGTCTACGCCACGGCGAGCATCGCGTTCCTGTCGTTCATCGTCTGGGCGCACCACATGTTTGTGGTCGGCATTCCGCTGGTGGGCGAGTTGTTCTTCATGTACGCGACCATGCTGATCGCCGTGCCGACGGGTGTGAAAGTCTTCAACTGGGCGAGCACCATGTGGCAAGGCTCGATGACCTTCGAGACGCCAATGCTGTTTGCCGTGGCATTCGTCATTCTGTTCTCGATTGGCGGTTTCTCCGGGCTGATGCTGGCCATCGCCCCGGCGGACTTCCAGTATCAGGACACCTACTTCGTGGTCGCGCACTTCCACTATGTTCTGGTGCCGGGGGCGATCTTCGGCATCTTCGCCTCGGCCTATTACTGGCTGCCGAAGTGGACCGGGCACATGTACGACGAGACCCTCGGCAAGCTGCATTTCTGGCTGTCGTTCGTCGGCATGAACCTGACCTTCTTCCCGATGCACTTCGTCGGTCTTGCGGGGATGCCGCGACGGATCCCGGACTACAACCTGCAGTTCGCCGATTTCAACATGGTCTCGTCGATCGGCGCATTCATGTTCGGCGCCACGCAGATCTTTTTCCTGTTCATCGTCATCAAGACCATTCGAGGCGGCGCACCGGCCCCGGCCAAACCATGGGACGGCGCCGAAGGGCTGGAGTGGAGCGTGCCGTCGCCAGCGCCGTACCACACCTTCACCACGCCGCCGGAAGTGAAATGAACATGGAGTCCTTTGTGGGAGCGAGCCTGCTCGCGAAGAACGCTGACGCGGTGTGTCTGAAGCACCGCGGCGTCTGCTTCGCGAGCAGGCTCGCTCCCACAGGGGTTCATGTCGAGGCTGAAAATCATGGCTGACTCGATCTCGCTGAAGAAACTCGTCACTCGTCTGCTGCTGGTGGTGGTGGCGATGTTCGTCTTCGGTTTTGCCCTGGTGCCGATCTATGACGTGATGTGCAAAGCCTTCGGCATCAACGGCAAGACCGGCGGCCAGTATGCGGGCGAGCAAGTGGTCGACACCTCGCGCCAAGTGCGCGTGCAGTTTCTCTCGACCAACACCGCGGACATGCCATGGGACTTTTATCCCAAGCACGACGAGCTGACTGCCAACCCCGGCGCGGTCAACGAAATGGTGTTCATCGCGCGCAATCCCACCGACAAGCCGATGAGTGCGCAAGCGGTGCCGAGCATCGCGCCGAGCAACGCCGCAGCGTTTTTCCACAAGACCGAATGCTTTTGTTTTACCCAGCAGGTGCTGCAACCCGGTCAGCAGATCGAAATGCCGGTGCGTTTCATCGTTGACCGCGACATGCCCAAGGAAGTGAAGCATCTGACGCTGTCCTACACGCTGTTCGATATCACCGCCCGACATCCGCCGGTGGCTGTTAACACTGGCGGCTGAGCGTGGCCGATAAGGAGAACAATAAATGGCAACTCATGAGCATTATTACGTCCCGGCCCAGAGCAAATGGCCGATCATCGCCACGCTCGGGATGTTCGTCACCGTCTACGGCCTCGCCACCTGGTTCAACGATCTCAAGGCCGCACGCCCGGATTCCCACGGCCCGCTGATCTTTTTCGTCGGCGGCCTGCTGCTGGCGTACATGCTGTTCGGCTGGTTCGGTGCGGTGATCAAGGAAAGTCGCGCGGGGCTGTACAGCCCGCAGCTGGACCGCTCGTTCCGCTGGGGCATGAGCTGGTTCATCTTTTCCGAGGTGATGTTCTTCGTCGCCTTCTTCGGCGCGCTGTTCTATATCCGCGTCGTGTCGGCACCGGGGCTGGCCGGCGAAGGCAGCAAGGGCTTGTCGGAAATGCTCTGGCCGAACTTCGAATATGTCTGGCCGTTGCTGAACAACCCCGACCCGAAACTGTTCCCCCCACCCAAGGACGTCATCAGCCCGTGGGGCCTGCCGCTACTCAACACGATCCTGCTGGTCAGCTCCAGCGTGACCATCACCATCGCCCACCACGCACTGAAGAAAGGCCATCGCGGCGCGCTGAAACTGTGGCTGGCGATCACCGTGCTGCTGGGCATCGCGTTCCTCGGTTTCCAGGCCGAGGAATACATCCACGCCTACCAAGAGCTGGGCCTGACCCTCGGTTCGGGCATCTACGGCGCGACGTTCTTCATGCTCACCGGGTTCCACGGCGCCCACGTTACCATCGGCACGATCATCCTGTTCGTGATGCTGATGCGCATCATGAAAGGCCATTTCGACAACGAGCACCAATTCGGTTTCGAGGCGGCGAGCTGGTATTGGCACTTCGTCGATGTGGTGTGGATCGGTTTGTTCTTCTTCGTTTATGTGCTCTGAAAACAGCTGCAAGTTGCTAGCTGCAAGCTTCAAGTCAAAGCGGGATGGCTCCCAACTTGTAGCTTGCCGCTTGTAGCTTGCAGCTACCACGGTACGTGGGACACCAACTGGCCGCTGTAGAAACCCCAGGCCATCAGGCCGACGGTGACCACGGCCAGTGCCACCCGAACACTCAAGGCGATGACCAGCCGATTGGAGCTGCTGTCGTCCTTGACCAGGAAAAACAGGCCGCTGAACAGGCTGACGACCGTGGCAATCAGCATCAGGACGATCGCTGCTTTGAACATGGCAAGACTCCGGGGGACAGGCGATGCACTTGAGTATAGCGATCGCGATGACTGACTTTATGGCGCGCCCATGAAGTGCTTTCGCCCGGGCGTGATTCCCACTGTCGTGGTGGCGCTGTTGCTGCCGCTGATGGTTGCACTGGGCTTCTGGCAACTGGGCCGGGGCGCGGAGAAAACCGCGCTGCTGGCCAGTTATGCCGAACGTCGCGTGGCCGAACCGCTGGCCAGCAGTGAACTGCTCGGCAACGCCGACCCGGCTTACCGCCGCGTGCGCCTGCACGGCCAGTTCGACCCCGCCCACACGCTGTTGCTGGACAACCGCCAGCGTGGCGGCAAGGTCGGCGTCGAATTGCTGCAACCGTTTCAGGACCAACGCAGCGGCCTCTGGCTGCTGGTCAATCGCGGCTGGCTGCCATGGCCCGATCGGCGCGTGCCGCCGCAATTCACGACACCGGCCGAGGCGCTGACGCTCGACGCCTGGGTCTATGTCGCCCCCGGCGCAACGTTCCAGTTGCACGCCGATCCGGTCAGCCATGTCTGGCCGCAAACCATTACCGCCGTCGAGCCGGGCAAATTGTGGCAAACCCTGGAGCGCGACGGCTTCGCCTACGAATTACGCGCCGAACCCGGCCCCGCCAGCTATCAGACCGATTGGCCGGTAGTCGCGATGGGTCCGGAAAAACACCTCGGCTACGCCGTGCAATGGTTCGCCATGGCCACGGCGTTGCTCGGGCTCTACCTCTATTTGGGCTGGCACAACGCAAAGGAGAAACGCCATGGGAAGCGCCATGAATCCACCCAGCATGTCTGAGGCCAAACCCGTTCCCAGCCGCCGGCGCGGGCGCATTCAATTGTTGCTGATCGTGCTTGGCGTGGTCGGGCCGATGCTGCTCGCCACCGGCATGTACAAATTGCAGTTCTGGGTGCCGGAAGGACGCAGCTACCACGGCGAGCTGATCGGCAACGGCCAGACCCGCGCCGACCTCGGCGTACAGGCCGATGAGCAGCGCTGGCAGATTCTGGTCACAGCGCCGAAGGATTGTGCCGTCGATTGCCAGCAACTGGTTTATCTGGCGCGGCAGATCCAGATCAGCCTCGGCCGCGAAGCCGGGCGCGCCAGCCACGCCCTCGCCGCCGCGCAACCACTGAGCGCTGATTACGCCGCCAAACTCGACCGCGAATATCCGCAGTTGCAGCGCTATCCGCTGGATGCCGGGGTGTTCGCCAGGACCACCGGCGATAAAGCTGTGCCGCAGCTGTGGATCGTCGACCCGCACGGCAATCTGGTGCTGCGTTACGAGCCGAATGTGAAGGGCAAGGATCTGCTTAACGACCTGCGGCATCTGCTGAAACTGTCGAACATCGGATAAGGGCATCGTCATGGCCAAACCTGGATTTCGCCTCGCGCTGTTTGCCACCCTGCTGGCGCTGATTGTCGTGCTGCTCGGCGCCTATACGCGCCTGACCCACGCCGGCCTCGGCTGCCCGGACTGGCCAGGCTGCTACGGCTTTATCAGCGTGCCAGAAAGCGAGGCGCAACTGGCCCATGCCGAACTGCATTTCCCTGACGCGCCAGTGGAGGCGCACAAGGGCTGGAACGAGATGATTCACCGCTACTTCGCCGGCACCCTCGGCTTGCTGATTTCAGTGCTGGCGGGGCGCGCCTGGGCCAACCGGCGCCATCCGGGCCAGCCGGTGAAACTGCCGCTGTTTCTGCTGGCGGTGGTCATCGCTCAGGCAGCGTTCGGCATGTGGACGGTGACGCTCAAGCTTTGGCCGCAAGTGGTCACCGGGCATTTGCTCGGCGGCTTTGCCACGTTGAGTCTGCTGTTCCTGCTGACGCTGAGGTTGTCCGGCGTGCTGCCGGCGCTGACGGTACCGAAGCGCCTGCAATACTGGGCGACGGCGGGCCTGCTGCTGGTGATCGGCCAGATCGCCTTGGGCGGCTGGGTCAGTTCCAACTACGCAGCGGTGGCCTGCATCGACTTCCCCACCTGCCACGGCCAATGGCTGCCGCCGGCGGACTTCGCCAACGGTTTCCACCTGACCCAGCACATCGGCCCGAATTATCTCGGCGGACAACTCGATAGCGACGCGCGCACGGCGATTCACCTGACTCACCGCATCGGCGCTTTGCTGGTGACGGTCGTACTGCTCGGTCTGGCCTGGCAGTTGAAAGCGGTAGGCATGACCCGATTGGCCGGATTGCTGCTGATCGCCCTCGCCGCGCAGATCACCCTCGGCATCAGCAACGTGCTGTTTCATCTACCGCTACCAGTGGCCGTCGCCCATAACGCTGGCGGCGCGGCGTTGTTGCTGACGCTGGTGCTGGTCAATTATCACGCGCGCACCAGCCTGCTGCGGGTGAGCCAACCAGGGCTGGTGCGCTGGCGCTTGAGTGCGCACAAACCTGTCGTCGCGCCCATCGCATTGAAAGGAGAAACGCCATGGCGAGTCTGATCGGGGAGCGCGCGGCGCAAGCGCTGTGGCGCGATTATCTGGAGCTGACCAAACCGAAAGTCGTGGTGCTGATGCTGATCACCTCGCTGGTCGGCATGTTCCTCGCTACCCGCGCCGGCGTGCCGTGGACGGTGCTGGTGTTTGGCAATCTGGGCATAGCCTTGTGCGCCGGCGGTGCGGCGGCGGTCAATCATGTGGTCGACCGGCGCATCGATGCGGTGATGGCGCGCACGCACAAAAGGCCTCTGGCCGAAGGCCGGGTTTCACCTGCGGCGGCGCTGACCTTCGCCCTCGTGCTGGCATTGCTCGGCCAGACGCTGCTGCTGACCTTCACCAATCAGCTGACCGCGTGGCTGACTCTCGCCTCGCTGCTCGGTTACGCGGTGGTCTACACCGGCTTTCTCAAGCGTGCGACGCCGCAGAACATCGTCATCGGTGGCCTCGCCGGTGCCGCGCCACCGCTGCTGGGCTGGACCGCCGCCACCGGCCATGTCAGCGCCGAACCGCTGTTGCTGGTGCTGATCATCTTCGCCTGGACGCCGCCGCATTTCTGGGCGCTGGCCATCCACCGCAAAGAGGAATACGCCAAGGCCGACATTCCGATGCTGCCGGTGACGCACGGGGAGCACTACACCAAAGTGCACATTCTGCTGTACACCTTCGCGCTGCTGGCGGTGAGTCTGTTGCCGTACGTGATTCACATGAGCGGCATGCTTTACCTTATCTGCGCCCTCGCCCTCGGCGCGAGGTTTCTGCAATGGGCCGTGGTGCTGTACCGTGGCACTCGGCCGCACGCGGCGATCAATACCTTCAAGTACTCTATTTATTACTTGTTCCTGTTGTTCATCGCCCTGCTCGTAGACCACTACTTACTGTTGAACCTATGACCCGAACCCAGAAAACCGTCTTCATCCTCGTCGCCGTGATCGCGCTGATCCTCGGGCTTACCGTGAATAAAGTGCTGAACGGCAAAGGCCAGGGCGATCCGACTGCGCTGATCGACGCCGGCATTATCCTGCTGCCGCAGAGCCGCAACCTGCCGGACGTGACCATGACCGATCAGGACGGCAAACCGGTGGCGATTGACGAGTTGAAAGGCAAGTGGAGTCTGTTGTTCTTCGGCTATACCTTTTGCCCGGACATCTGCCCGACCACCCTGGCGCAACTGCGGCAGATCAAGAGTGAATTGCCGAAAGAGGCTGTGGACAAGTTGCAGATCGTACTGGTCAGCGTTGACCCCAACCGCGACACGCCGAAGCAGTTGAAGCAGTACCTGGGCTACTTCGATCCGCAGTTCATTGGCCTGACGCCAACGTCGATCGAGGAGCTGCAGAAGGTCGCGAACGCGGTGAGCATTCCGTTCATTCCCGCTGATACCAGCAAGCCGAATTACACCGTGGATCACAGCGGCAATCTGGCCGTGATCGGGCCGGACGGCACACAGCGTGGGTTTATTCGCGCGCCGTTGAACAATGCCAAGCTGGTGGCGCAGTTGCCGGCGATGCTTGAGCGCAATTGACAGTTAAAAAGCTAAAACGCCCCTCACCCTAACCCTCTCCCAGAGGGAGAGGGGACTGACCGAGGTGTTTATTCGAATTGCGCCGACCTGCAATTATGAGTCGATCTCAGGCTCGAAAAGCTTGAAGGTCGGCCCCCTCTCCCTCGGGAGAGGGCTGGGGTGAGGGGAAGCTTCAAGGCAAGTCGCAAGCCAGGCACCAGACACAAAAAAGGGGACGCCATTGGCGTCCCCTTTTTCATTGCAGCAACCTTAATCAGAACGCCGGCAACACCGCGCCTTTGTACTTCTCGGTGATGAACTGCTTCACTTCCGGGCTGTGCAGCGCAGCCGCCAGTTTCTTCATCGCGTCGCTGTCCTTGTTGTCCGCGCGGGACACGAGGATGTTCACGTACGGCGAGTCGTTGCCTTCGATCACCAGCGCATCCTTGGACGGATCAAGCTTGGCTTCCAGCGCGTAGTTGGTGTTGATCAGCGCCAGATCGACCTGAGTCAGCACGCGCGGGATGGTCGCGGCTTCCAGTTCACGGATCTTCAGGTCTTTCGGATTCTCGGCGATGTCTTTGACGGTCGACAGGATGTTTTTCGAATCC
This sequence comes from Pseudomonas iranensis, assembly GCF_014268585.2. Taxonomy (NCBI): domain Bacteria; kingdom Pseudomonadati; phylum Pseudomonadota; class Gammaproteobacteria; order Pseudomonadales; family Pseudomonadaceae; genus Pseudomonas; species Pseudomonas iranensis. The sequence goes on along the minus strand of NZ_CP077092.1, from coordinate 293,775 downwards.
TTGAGCTTGATCACGCCAGCCTTGTCCAGCAGCAACAGCGCACGGCCGCCGTTGGTGGCGTCGTTCGGGATCACCACGTTGGCGCCGCCGGGCAGGTCTTTCAGATCCTTGAGCTTGCTCGAGTAAGCGCCCAGCGGCTCCAGGTGCACGCCGGTCACGGCAACGAGGCTGGTGCCCTTGGCCTTGTTGAATTCATCGAGATACGGCTGGTGCTGGAAAAAGTTGGCGTCGAGGCGCTTTTCCGCGACCTGGACGTTCGGCTGAATGTAGTCGGTGAAGACCTTGACCTTCAGATCCACGCCTTCCTTGGCCAGGGCCGGTTTGACGAACTCGAGGATTTCCGCGTGCGGCACCGGGGTGGCGGCAACGGTCAGGGTCTCGGCGTGGGCCGAAAACGCCGCAACAGCGGCGAAAGCAGCGATCAGTTTTTTCATTCAGCTAACTCCTTGTGAGGGCGCCCGCCAGCGAATGGCCCGCGCCTCTTGATTAAAAAACCGCTTATTTGCGCGAGAAATGCACGACCAGGCGGTCGCCAACCATTTGCAGCACTTGCACCAGAATCAACAGCAGCACCACGGTGACGATCATCACGTCGGTCTGGAAACGCTGGTAGCCGAAACGGATCGCCAGGTCGCCCAGACCACCGGCGCCGACCACACCGGCCATCGCCGTGTAGGACACCAGTGTAATCGCTGTCACCGTAATCGCTGCGAAGATGCCCGGACGGGCTTCCGGCAGCAAGGCGTTCATGATGATCTGCCGCGTGGTCGCGCCCATCGACTGGGTCGCTTCGATGATGCCGCGATCGACTTCGCGCAGCGCGGTTTCCACCAGACGCGCGAAGAACGGCGTGGCGCCCACCACCAGCGGCGGGATCGCCCCAGCCACGCCCAGCGAGGTGCCGGTGATCAGCACGGTGAACGGGATCATCACAATCAGCAGAATAATGAACGGCAGCGAACGCAAGATGTTCACCACCAGCGACAGCACGGCGTAGAGGCCACGGTTTTCCAGCAACTGACGCGGGCTGCAGAGAAACAGCAGCACGCCCAGCGGCAGGCCGAGCAGCACGGTGAACAACAGCGAACCGCCAAGCATCAGCATGGTGTCGCCAGTCGCCAGCCAGATTTCGTACCAGTCGATATTGGCGAAGAAACTCATCAGGTCAGCCATTAGCGCAACACCTCCATGTGAACGTCAGCGGCGGTGAAGCGGGCGAACGCCGCCTCCATGTCGCCACCGGTGACAGCGAGGGTCAGTTGCCCGTACGGAATGTCTTTGATGCGGTCGATGCGACCGGCGAGGATGCTGTAGTCGACGCCGGTTTCCCGGGCGACGGTACCGAGCAACGGCGCGTAGGTCGCCTCGCCCTGGAAGGTCAGACGCACGATACGCCCCGGCACGTGGGCGAAGTCGTCACGCTGCTCGCTCTCGTCGATCTGCTCGCTTTCCTGCACGAAACGCTTGGTGGTCGGGTGCTGCGGATGCAGGAACACATCGGCCACCGGACCCTGCTCGACGATCACGCCGGCGTCCATCACCGCGACCTGATCGCAGACGCGCCGGATCACGTCCATTTCGTGGGTGATCAGGACAATGGTCAGTTTCAGCTCGCGATTGATTTCTGCCAGCAGTTGCAGGACCGATGCCGTGGTCTGCGGGTCGAGGGCGCTGGTGGCCTCGTCGCACAGCAGAATCTTCGGCTTGGTCGCCAGCGCACGGGCGATGCCGACGCGCTGCTTCTGGCCGCCGGACAATTGCGCCGGGTACTTTTTCGCGTGGTCGGACAAACCGACCCGCGCCAGCAACTCGGCTACCCGTTGGTTGATTTCACTGCTCGACAGCTCACCGGCCAGGGTCAGTGGCAAGGCCACGTTATCGGCGACAGTCTTGGAGGCGAGCAGGTTGAAGTGCTGGAAGATCATCCCGACCTGCTGGCGGAAACGGCGCAGGCCGTTGGCGTCCAGTGCGGTGACTTCTTCGCCGTCGACGATGATCTTGCCGCCACTGGAATCTTCCAGGCGATTGATCAGCCGCAGCAGGGTACTTTTGCCCGCACCGGAATGGCCAATCAGGCCGAACACCTGGCCGTTCTCGATGGCGAGACTGGTCGGGTGCAGCGCGGGAATATCCTTACCGGCGACGCGGTAAGTCTTGTGGACGTTTTGAAACTCGATCACGTAGCGAACCTTGTGGGGCGCGTTGGAAAAGGATCAGCGGTTAGCCGGGCGCGCATTTTAGCCTGTCCGTATAGAGGTTCTTAGCATTTATTTCGCAATTAACCTTCAATTTGGCAATAACGCGATCAAAGGTCAGATAAACGGAACGGCTGAAACGCTCATCAGTCACTAAGTAAGCGACTTGAAACCCTGGGTGCCGTGCCCGGGAATCACTCAAGGGTCTGCGGAAGGCATCCGGGGCCAAACGAGGAGTTTACGTCTGATGAGCATCAAAAAGCCTGCACCCGATAAAAGCGAGATGGCCGGAACCGACACCCCGGATCGCGCCAACACCAACGCCAAGCTCGACAGCCTGGAAGAATTCCGTTCCGACGCCACCGGCCAGGCACTGCGCACCAATCAGGGCGTAAAGATCGCCGACAACCAGAACACCCTCAAAGCCGGGCCGCGCGGGCCGTCGCTGCTGGAAGACTTCATCATGCGTGAAAAGATCACGCACTTTGACCATGAGCGCATTCCGGAGCGCATCGTCCATGCGCGCGGTACCGGCGCGCACGGTTTCTTTCAGACTTACGAGAACCATGCAGCGCTGACCAAGGCCGGTTTCCTGCAGGATCCGGGCAAGAAAACCCCGGTGTTCGTGCGTTTTTCCACGGTGCAGGGGCCACGGGGTTCCGGCGATACCGTGCGTGACGTGCGCGGCTTTGCGGTGAAATTTTTTACCGATGAAGGCAACTTCGATCTGGTCGGCAACAACATGCCGGTGTTCTTCATTCAGGACGCGATCAAGTTCCCGGACTTCGTCCACGCGGTGAAGCCCGAGCCGCACAACGAAATCCCCACCGGCGGCTCGGCTCACGATACGTTCTGGGACTTCGTCTCGCTGGTGCCGGAATCGGCGCACATGGTCATCTGGGCGATGTCCGACCGGGCCATCCCGAAAAGCCTGCGCAGCATGCAGGGCTTCGGTGTGCACACCTTCCGCCTGATCAACGCCGAGGGCAAATCACGCTTCGTCAAATTCCACTGGCGCCCTACCGCCGGCACCTGCTCGCTGGTGTGGGACGAGGCGCAGAAGCTCGCCGGTAAAGACACCGACTACCATCGTCGCGACCTGTGGGAAGCGATCGAGATGGGCGACTACCCGGAGTGGGAACTGGGCGTGCAGATCGTCGAAGAAGAGAACGAACACGACTTTGATTTCGACATTCTCGACCCGACCAAGATCATCCCCGAAGAAATCGTCCCGATTACGCCGCTGGGCAAAATGACCCTGAACCGCAACCCGGACAACTTCTTCGCCGAAACCGAGCAGGTCGCCTTCTGCCCTGGCCACATCGTGCCAGGCATCGACTTCTCCAATGACCCGCTGCTGCAAGGTCGGCTGTTTTCCTACACCGACACGCAGATCAGCCGACTCGGCGGGCCGAACTTCCATGAGCTGCCGATCAACCGTCCGGTGGCGCCGTTCCACAACGGCCAGCGCGATGCACAACACCGCACCACCATCGACAAGGGCCGCGCTTCTTACGAGCCAAACTCGATCGACGGCGGCTGGCCGAAAGAAACCCCGCCAGCGGCACAGGACGGTGGTTTCGAGAGCTACCCGGAGCGCATCGACGCAGCGAAGATCCGTCAACGCAGCGAGTCGTTCAGCGATCACTTCTCTCAGGCCCGCTTGTTCTTCAACAGCATGAGCGACCACGAGAAAGAGCACATCATCGCTGCCTACAGCTTCGAGCTGGGCAAGGTCGAACGTGAGTTCATCCGTGCCCGTGAAGTGAACGAGATCCTTGCCAATATCGACCTGACCCTGGCCAAACGCGTGGCGGAAAACCTCGGCTTGCCGGCGCCAGCCAAAGGCACGGTCGAAGTGCGCAAGACCTCGCTGGAGCAGTCGCCAGCGCTGAGCCAGGCCAACCTGCTACCCGGCAATATCAAGACGCGCAAGGTGGCAATCCTTGCTGCCAATGGTGTTGACGCTGCGGCCATCGATGCGATGAAGAAAGCGCTGGAAGCCGAAGGCGCCCACGCGAAACTGCTCGGCCCAACCTCGGCGCCAGTGAAGACCGCTGACGGCAAGGCATTGCCGGTGGATGCGTCGATGGAAGGCATGCCTTCAATTGCGTTCGATGCGGTGTTCGTACCGGGTGGCGCGGCGTCGATTACCGCGTTGAGCGGCGACGGCGTGGCGCTGCATTATCTGCTGGAGGCCTACAAGCACCTGAAGGCGATCGCGCTGCACGGCGAGGCCAAGCAGTTGCAGGACTTGCTGAAGCTCGACGCGGATGCGGGGCTGTTGCAGGGCGCGGATGTGGGTGCTTTGACCAAGCCGTTCTTCGCCGCGATTGGCGAGCATCGGGTTTGGGCGCGGGAGCCTAAGGCCAAGGCGATTCCAGCGTAAAAGCAAAAGATCGCAGCCTTCGGCAGCTCCTACAGGATGTACTCGATCCCATGTAATTGGATGGACTCGCCCAAGCCGAGGCGTCTGTGCGCCACGGTGGCATTCTTATAGAAGCCAACGACAGCGAGGGCGAGGCCATGAAAAAGCATACGACGATTGATCAATCCTTGTCAGCCGACGTGTCGGCATGCTCCACAGTTGCGATAGATCTTGCCAAGAGGGTTTTTCAGGTGGCTGGGGAGGATGCCCTCGGTCAGGTGATTTTCGAAGATCGAATCAAGTCGCGAGAAGCCTTTCAGGTATTTCTGCGTGGGCTTCCCGCGAGCGTTACGGTGTTAGTTGAAACCGGGCCCGGCGCTCAAGCATGGGCGCGATTGCTCCAGATGCAGGGTAATTCCGTCCGCATCCTGCCGGCCCAGCTGGTTGCCAGTCATCGTAGCGGCCCAAAAAATGATCGCAACGATGTATTGGCGATCTTGCGTGCAGGCCGCGACTGCAAAATTTCGGCAGTACCGATCAAGAGTGCTGCGGCGCTGGCGATGCAGGCCCTGCACAGGGCTCGTCAGGGCTATGTGCGGCGCCGCACTGCGGTGGGTAATCAGATACGCGCCTTGCTGTTGGAACATGGGGTAGCCATGGCTCAGGGTGAGATAGCGATCAGGCAGCTCGTGCCTCGAGTTCTGGAAGATGCCACTCAGCCGCTACCTGATTTGCTGCGTGAACTGATCGCCGAACTTTTGGGTGAGTGGGGCCAACTGGGTGAGCGCGTCAACGTGCTGACCGGTCGGCTGGAAACGGCAGCGAATGAGGATGAAACGGCGAAGCGGCTGATGACGGTGCGCGGTGTTGGTCCGATCATTGCCACGGCGCTGCTGGCCAAGCAGACCGAACCCGAACGCTTCGCCAACGCCCGTTTGTTCGCCGCCTACTTCGGATTGGTGCCCAGCCAGCACAGCTCTGGCGAGAAAAACCGATTGGGCGGAATGAGCAAGAACGGTGACGCTTATCTGCGAAGTTTAACGATTCAGGGCGCTCATGCCGTTTTAAGACAGATACGTCCGGATTCAGAGCAGCCGGACGACAGGCGTCTTTGGCGCTGGATTTCCCGCCTGGGCCGCAAGCAGGCAGCAGTGCGATTAGCCAATCGAAATCTGCGCATCCTCTGGGTGCTGCTGCAAAACGACCAGACTTATCGGCGCCGGCCGGGCGATGGCCAGGAGGCTGCGATGAGTCACTGACAACAAAGTTCTGCCACCGGGGCGTAAACCGCTCCAACCCATGCTGAAGAACATTGACCCCAGGTCAGACCGTCGCGGATTGATGCCTGAGCTCCTACTGGCCCTTGAGGCCTTACTGTAATCGGCATACCGCGAGCTAACCCAATGTTGGCCAGAAGCCGCTCAACGCTTCCTCGAACAGGCCTTATACATAGATGCAACCGGGTAGCAGTGTTCAAAAGCGGGTTGAATGGTGGGGCGAGTCCATACATAGGAGCTGCCGGAGGCTGCGATCTTTTTTACGGTTTGCGCGGGCTTAAAACCATCTGCGCCGGCACTGTGCGCAAGATCTGCTTCTCGATCTGCAAATCAAAATCAGGATCGAGTTTCTTTACTCGCTTGCTCAGCAAGGTCGCCAGCCACGGATAATCCGCGGTGCGTGGCGCCTGAATGCTGACGGCACATTCGTAATTCACCACATCGGCGGCGATCGCATCGAGTTGTCGTTGCAGCTTGTGAATATCACCGATGTTCAACGCAACTGTGGTGCTCTCGGCGGTCGGGTCGATGACCTTGGCTTTCGGCCTGGCTTCAGCAGCCAGCAGTGCCGCCTCAGCCTTTTCCAGCTCGGCCTTGCGCGCTTCGGTGATAGCGCCGTTGACGCCGCCGGTCAGCGCCGGCGCCTTGGGCATCAGGGCGCGAGCACGGCTCAATGCAGTGGCTGCAGCGTTGACATCGCCTTTTTGCAGGACGATCTGGCTGCGGCGCAGGTACGCCTCGGCCAGCTGCCGCTGGTATTGCTCAAGGGATTGATCATTGGGGGTTGCGGCCTGCAACGCGGCCAACTGGTCTTCGGCGGTGGCCAGTTCGCTGCTGGCCAGGCTTTGCTCCAGCTGTGCGATGGCCGTAGCCCGCGCATCCGGGACTTCAGCCACCGGCGGCGTGCTTTGGCAGGCGCCCAGCAGCACTGAAAATGCGACAAGGAGCAGATAACGGGAGGCGAACGGCTTCATTCCTGCGACTCTCTAATTGCGCAAAAAGCGGCCAAGTCTACACCCCACGACGGGGCAGAACAAAACTCAACAGAAACAGCGCGGCTGCCGTCACCACGATCGACGGCCCCGCCGGGGTGTCCTTGAACCACGACAACGCCAGCCCGCCGCACACCGCGAGCATGCCCAGCAGGCTCGCGCCCAAGGCCATCTGTTCCGGCGAACGGGCGTGACGCTGCGCCGCAGCCGCCGGAATGATCAGCAGCGAAGTGATCAGCAGCACACCGACGATTTTCATCGCCACGGCGATCACCACCGCGATCAACAGCATCAGCGCCAAGCGCAAACCCGCAACCGGCAAGCCTTCGACCCGCGCCAGTTCTTCGTGCACGGTGACCGCCAGCAGCGGCCGCCACAGCGTCACCAGTAACACCAGCACCGCCGCGGTGCCGCCGAGAATCCACGCCAGATCGCTCGGACTGATCGCCAGCAAGTCGCCGAACAGATAGGCCATCAGGTCGATCCGCACTTCATGCATGAAGCTTAGTACCACCAGGCCGAGAGAGAGCGTGCTCGGTGCAAGAATTCCCAGCAGTGTGTCGGATGCCAATGGCTGACGCTGTTGCAGCGTCACCAAGAGCACCGCCAACAACAGGCAGCCGACCGTCACCGCCACCGTCGGGCTGACATCCAGCAAAAAGCCCAGCGCCACGCCGAGCAGTGCGGCGTGGGACAGCGTATCGCCGAAATAGGCCATGCGCCGCCACACCACAAACGAGCCGAGCGGTCCGGCCACCAGCGCCAGGGCCAGACCTGCAAGCAGGGCATACAAAAGAAAATCAGCCATGCTTGCAGCCGTCTCCATGAACATGAGGTTGCCCGCCGAGCGGACCTTTGACCACCGAACCGTGCAGGTCGTGGGCGTGGTCGTGATGGTGGTGATAGATCGCCAGACTCGGCGCATTCTTGCCGAACAGCTCGACAAATGCCGGATCGCCGCTGACCTGCTCGGGATGGCCGGAGCAGCAGACGTGGCGGTTGAGGCAGACCACCTGATCGGTGGTGCTCATCACCAGATGCAAATCGTGGGAGACCATCAACACACCGCAACCGTGGCGGTCGCGCAGGCGGGTGATCAAGCTGTACAACTCGGCCTGCCCGGCCACATCGACACCCTGCACCGGCTCGTCGAGCACCAGCAGTTCCGGCTCGCGCAGCAGCGCCCGCGCCAGCAATACGCGCTGCATTTCACCGCCGGAAACGCTCTGCACCGGGCTGTCGATCACGTGTTCGGCGCCGACTTCCTTCAACGCGGCCAATGCGCGCGAACGATCGACGCCAGGCACAAGGCGCAGGAAGCGCAGTACTGATAACGGCAACGTGGGATCGACATGCAGTTTCTGCGGCATGTAACCAACGCGCAGCTTCGGCTTGCGCCAGACGCTGCCACTGTTCGGCTTCAACAGCCCGAGCACGGCGCGCACCAGCGTGGTCTTGCCGGCGCCGTTGGGGCCGATCAGGGTGACGATCTGCCCCGGCTCGACGCTCAGCTCGATGTTGTCCAGCACGGTCTGCCCGGCAAACGTGACGGCGACCTGTTCCAGACGGATCAGCGCGTTGCTCATCAGGCCCCCTGGCAACCGGCGCACAGGCCGACCACTTCGACCGTCTGCGCTTCGACGATGAAACCGACGTCTTTGGCGCTGCTGATGATCGCGTCGCTGATCACTTTTTGCTCAAGTTCGATAGCGGCGTGGCACTCGCGGCAGATCAGGAACTGGCCCTGATGCGCGTGTTCCGGGTGTACACAGCCGACGAAGGCGTTCAGCGAAGAGATGCGATGGACCAGGCCGTTTTCCAGCAGGAAATCCAGTGCGCGGTACACGGTAGGCGGCGCGGCGCGGCGGCCGTCCTGCTCGCTGAGCACCGCGAGGATGTCGTAGGCGCCCAGTGGCTTGTGACTCTGCCAGACCAGTTCCAGCACGCGGCGGCGCAGGGCAGTCAGACGCAAACCTTTCTGCGCGCACAAGGTATCGGCCTCGGACAAAGCGCTGTGCACGCAATGGGAGTGGTCGTGGGGACGGCTGGCAATCGGGGTAATAGGCATGAGCGGCGACGAGATTTGCTGGAGACGTTATTATGTTACCCGTTCTCGCTTACTTGAGTGGTCATCGTGTCCCGACTTTTTTCTGTTTTTGTGGCTTTTGTTGCCAGTTTTCTGCTGATCGGTACGGCTCAGGCCGAGGTCAAAGTGCTCACCAGCATCAAACCGTTGCAGTTGATTGCCGCTGCCGTGCAGGACGGCGTGGCGATTCCCGAGGTGCTGCTGCCGCCGGGGGCCTCGCCGCACAATTACGCCCTGCGCCCATCCGACGTACGGAAGGTGCAGTCGGTCGATCTGCTCTACTGGATCGGCCCGGACATGGAAGGTTTCCTGCCGCGCGTACTCGGCGGTCGCAGCCTGCCGAGCGTCGCGGTGCAGGATCTGCCGGGGCTCAAGCTGCGGCATTTCGGCGCGGACAACCATTCCCACGCCGAAGAGGCCGACGAGCATGATCACGACCATCGCCCCGGCTCGCTGGATGCACATTTGTGGTTGTCACCGGTCAATGCGCGGGTGATCGCCGACAAAATGGCCGCCGACCTCAGCGCCGCCGACCCGGCCAATGCCCAGCGTTATCAGAGCAATGCCAAAGCCTTCGATGCACGTCTGGATGCGCTGGATCAGCGCTTGAAGAAGCGTCTGGCCAATGTCGAAGGCAAGCCGTACTTCGTCTTTCACGAGGCCTTTGATTATTTCGAAGACGCTTATGGCCTGAAGCACGCCGGGGTGTTCGCCGTCGCTACTGAAGTCCAGCCCGGCGCCCAGCATGTCGCGGCGATGCGCAAGCGTTTGCAGGAAGTGGGCAAGACCTGTGTGTTCAGCGAACCGCCGTTGCGTCCGCGCCTGGCGGAAACCCTGGTGGCCGGTTTGCCGGTGAAACTCGCCGAGCTGGATGCGCTGGGTGGTTATACGCCGGCGACGGCTCAGGGTTATGAGCAGGTGCTGGAAAAACTCGGCAATGATCTGGCCGGGTGCCTGGAATCGCTGTAACAACACAAAACCTGTGGGATCGAGCCTGCTCGCGAAAGCGGTGGGTCAGTCAGCAAAAATGCTGAACGGGCCGCCGCCTTCGCGAGCAGGCTCGTGTTTGCTTGGCGAATCTACTCAGAGGGCGAAGGGCAATGGTGTATTGACCTTCTGCCGCTGCGCCAGGCGCTGCTCGAATTCCTGCGGATCGTGAATCAACACATCCTGCCCGGCGAACTGCTCGGCGGCGATCAAGCGTGACAGCCAGAACCGCACACAGGCCACACGCAACATCGTTGGCCAGAGCTCAGCCTCCGCCGCCGTGAACGGGCGCAACGCCGCGTAGGCACCGAGGAATGCTCGGGCGCGCGGGCCATCGATCACGCCCTCCTCGTCCGAACACCAGTCATTCAAGGCAATTGCCACGTCGTACAGCATCGGCCCCGAGCAGGCGTTGTAGAAGTCGATCAGGCCGGTCAGGTGGGTGCCTTCGAACATGGCGTTGTCGCGGAACAGGTCGGCGTGAATGTTCGCCCGAGGCAGCGCGAGAATCTTGTCTTTGCGCTCGGTGATCTCATCCAGCGCCTTTTGCAGCAACGCACGCGGCTCATCGCTCAGGTGCGAGAGAAATTCAGTGCCCTCCTCCAGCATCCAGTCCAGACCGCGATCGGTCTTGCGCTTGATCATGCGTTCGCCCTGAGTCGCCAGGTGCAGATGCGCCTGCAACTCGCCGACCTGGGCGCAATGCTGGGCGTTGGCGACTTTGATGTGCTTGCCGGACAGGCGCGGTTGCAGCAGCGCCGGTTTGCCTTTGAGCTCACGCAGGGCCAAGCCGTCGGTGGTGCGCAGGGCGTAAGGCACCGGCAGTTCGGCTTCGTGCAGCACGTCGAGCAGGTCGATGAAGAACGGCATCTCCTGCACCGGGCCGCGCTCGACCAGGGTCAGGACAAACTCGCCCTGCTCCAGACTGATGAAGAAATTGGTGTTTTCGCTGCCGGCGGCGATCCCCTGGAAATCAAGCAGACGGCCGAGCCCGTAAGGGGCGAGAAAGGTTTCCAGCTCGGGCCGAGCCAGGGGAGTGAACACAGACATGTCTTAACTGCCAGTACGGGCGCCGCAACGGCGGCGCCGAGTGAATTAAAAACCTACTTCCATTCGAAGATCTTCCATGACGGGATCAGCATATCCGGCTGATCCGAACGGATGAAATTGGCATCCGTCCCGTCGGCGCGCACCAGAAAGTAAGGCGGCGCGCCCTTTGGCGTGACTTTGATCGCATAGAGGAAACCGTTCTGGCGGTACTCCTCAATGGTCTTGTCGCCCTCCGTGCGAATGGTGACCTCGGGGTCGCCGCCCGGCGCATCATCCGCCGCGATCGCGGCCAGTGGTGAGACAGCGATCAACCCGACCAGCAGCAAGCGATTTAACGTACGCATGATAACCTTGTCCCTTTGTCGTCAACGGTCCCGCTATTCTAGCCCCGGACCCGCCGAAAAGGTTGATCCTGCTCATGAGCCAAGCCCCCCTCGTCCTGGTGGACGGTTCGTCTTACCTGTACCGCGCCTTTCATGCACTGCCACCACTGACCACGTCCAAAGGCCTGCCGACCGGTGCGGTCAAAGGCGTGCTGAACATGCTCAAGAGTCTGCGCAAGCAGTACCCGGACAGCCCCTTCGCCGTAGTGTTCGACGCCAAGGGCGGGACATTTCGCGATGAGATGTACGCCGAATACAAGGCCAACCGGCCAAGCATGCCCGATGACATGCGCGTGCAGATCGAGCCGCTGCACCAGAGCGTGATCGCCCTCGGCTTCCCGCTCCTGTGCGTCGACGGCGTCGAGGCCGACGACGTAATCGGCACCCTCGCCCGCAGTAGCGCAGCGGCGGATCGCCCGGTGATCATTTCCACCGGTGACAAGGACATGGCGCAACTGGTCGATGGCCACATTACCTTGGTCAACACCATGTCCGGTAGCTCGATGGATGTGGAGGGCGTTAAGGAGAAATTTGGCGTCGCACCGGAGCAGATCATCGATTATCTGGCGCTGATGGGCGATTCGTCCGACAACATTCCGGGCGTGCCGGGCATCGGCCCGAAGACGGCGTCCGGCCTGCTGGTCGGCGTCAACGGCGGCCTGACCGAGCTGTACGCCAACCTCGATATCGTGCCGACCCTGCCGATCCGTGGCGCAAAAAACTTGCCGGCCAAGCTCGAAGAGCACCGGGAGATGGCTTTCCTGTCCTATCAACTGGCGACCATCAAGGTCGACGTGCCGCTGGATATCGGCCTCGACGATCTGCAAATGGGCCAGGAAGACCCGGCCAAACTCTACGAGCTGTACACCCTGCTGGAATTCAAGAGCTGGCTCAATGATCTGGATCGCGATGCCAAGCGTCAGGAACTGAGCGCGGCTGCCGAACCTGCGCCCGCCCATGATCTGTTCAGCGCCCCGCAAGCCGAGGCACCTGTTGCTCCTTTCGAGGCCGCATACGAAACCATCCTCGATCAGGCCCGCTTCGACGTCTGGCTGGAAAAACTGCGCAACGCCAGGCTGATCGCCTTCGACACCGAAACCACCGGCATCGACGCGCAGCAGGCGCAACTGGTTGGCCTGTCGTTCGCCGTACAGGCCAACGAAGCCGCGTACATCCCGCTGACCCATTCCTACATCGGCGTGCCGGAGCAGCTGGATCGCGACACCGTGCTGCGCGCACTCAAGCCGATTCTGGAAGACCCGAACAAACTCAAGGTCGGCCAGCACGCCAAGTTCGACATGAACATTCTGGCCAACTGCGCCATTGGCGGCGATCAGAGTGAAGGCATCAGCGTGCGCGGCATCGCCTTCGACACCATGCTCGAGTCCTACGTGCTCAACTCCACCGCGACCCGCCATGACATGGACAGCCTCGCGCAGAAATACCTCGATCACACCACGGTGAGCTTCCAGGACATCGCCGGCAAAGGTGCCAAGCAGCTGACCTTCGACCAGATCGCCCTGGAACAGGCCGGGCCGTACGCCGCCGAAGACGCCGACATCACCCTGCGCCTGCATCAGACCCTGTTCGACAAGCTCAGCGCGATTCCGAGTCTGGCCAGCGTGCTGACCGACATCGAAATCCCGCTGGTACCGGTGCTGGCGCGCATCGAACGCCAGGGCGCGTTCGTCGATGCCGAGTTGCTGGGCATTCAGAGCATCGAGCTGGGCAACAAAATGGTCGCGCTGGAGCGTGAAGCCTTCGAAATCGCCGGGGAAGAATTCAACCTCGGCTCGCCGAAGCAGCTGGGCGTGATTCTTTATGAAAAGCTCGGCCTGCCGGTGCTGAAGAAAACCGCCAAAGGCCAGCCGTCCACCGCTGAAGAAGTGTTGGCGAAACTCGCCGAAGACGATCACCGCTTGCCGAAGGTGCTGATGGAGCACCGCTCGATGAGCAAGCTGAAAAGCACTTACACCGATCGCCTGCCGGAGCAGATCAACCCGCGCACCGGGCGCATCCACACCTCGTATCACCAGGCTGTGGCTTCGACCGGGCGCCTGTCCTCCAGTGATCCGAACCTGCAGAACATTCCGGTGCGCACCGCCGAAGGCCGACGCATTCGTCAGGCGTTCGTCGCACCCAAAGGCTACAAACTGCTGGCGGCGGACTATTCGCAGATCGAACTGCGGATCATGGCCCACCTGTCCCGTGACGAAGGCTTGATGGACGCCTTCCGCAACAATCTCGACGTGCACACTGCAACCGCTGCCGAAGTATTCAAGGTCGAGCTTGATCAAGTGACATCCGACCAGCGCCGCAGCGCCAAGGCGATCAACTTCGGCCTGATCTACGGCATGGGCGCGCAGAAGCTCGGCAAGGACATCGGCGTCGACACCAAGACCGCCAAGGCTTACATCGACACCTACTTCGCCCGTTATCCAGGCGTGCGCGAATACATGGAGCGCACCCGTGCGCAGGCGGCGGATCAGGGTTACGTCGAAACTTTCTTCGGCCGTCGCCTCTACCTACCGGAGATCAACTCGAACAAGCCGCAGGAACGCGCCGCCGCTGAACGCACGGCGATCAACGCGCCGATGCAGGGCACGGCAGCGGACATCATCAAGAAAGCCATGGTGGCTGTGGATAACTGGCTGACCACGTCGGGTCTGGATGCCCGAGTCATCCTGCAAGTGCACGACGAACTGGTGCTGGAGGTTCGCGAGGATCTGGTCGAGCAGGTCAGCGCCGAGATTCGTACGCACATGAGCGAAGCGGCGAAACTGGATGTGCCGCTGCTGGTGGAAGTTGGCGTGGGCAACAACTGGGATGAGGCGCACTGAATATTGGCAGAGTTGCCGCGACGCGCCGTCGCGGCAAGCCCCGGGAACCGGGCTTAGACCGATAAATGCTTGAGGCTATTCCAAAGCTTTTTGAAAAAAATCTGAACTAATCTGTCGATCGAACACTCAGAGGTACTGAATGGCTGGTGAAGCCCTTCGATGCTCCTATGTTGTGTTAAGTGTTGGCAGATATCTGAACCCCGCCCTAGCGGTTCGGAACTTGAACCCCGGAATTTCTCCCTCCCCAATGAAATCCGGGGCTTTTTTTGCCAAAAAATCGGCTGTAGCGCGGCCATGCTGCGTTAAAAGCATCGCTAAAAATGCTCATTTAGGTACCCTAAAGTCGAGCGCGACCCCGGCCGTTTTAGCGCTACTTTTGCCTTGCCTGGCCACACCACAACCAATTTTTCCCCATTCTGAATTTACTCGGCAGCGGCCTCGGTGTTTTTGTCTGCCAGTTCCATCCAGTCGGCCAGTACAGTGTAGGCCTCTTCCAGGCCCATGCGTTTTGGTGCGGAGAACAACTGGATGGTAATCGAGTCGCCCCAGCCTTTGCGAATTTCCGACTGTACTTTCAGCAGGGTGTTCTTGGCTGCGCCGTAGGTGAGCTTGTCGGCCTTGGTCAGCAGGATGTGCATCGGCATGCCGGCGGCGACGGCCCAGTCGAGCATCAGCAGGTCGAAGTCGGTCATCGGATGGCGGATGTCCATCATCAGGATCAGTCCTTTCAAACTCTCCCGACCACCGAGGTAAGCCTCGAGGTGGCGCTGCCAGTGTTGCTTGAGCGGGATCGGTACTTTTGCATAACCGTACCCCGGCAGGTCGACCAGACGGCGATCTTCGTCTAGCTTGAAGAAGTTCAACAGCTGTGTGCGACCCGGAGTTTTCGAGGTGCGCGCCAGGCTGGCGTGGGTCAGGGTGTTCAGCGCGCTGGATTTGCCGGCGTTGGAACGACCGGCAAACGCCACTTCGAAGCCTTCGTCGTCAGGGCATTGATCGACTTTGGCGGCACTGAGCATGAACGTGGACTGTTGGCACAGGCCGAGGATGGGATTCTTGAGTTGCATGGGATTTCCGATGTGGGCGGCGCCGGGATTGGGCGCGGAACGCGGTGTCGCTTCCGTTTCAGTGACGCCAGTATATAATGCCGCAGATTTTGTGTGTGCTTTGTCCCAGCGAAGGATGAAGCTCACGAGAGCGACAGACTTTGATTGCGCATTAGAACGCAGAACGCTCTCAACCCTGAAAAGGTCGTTTTATGACGAAATGGCTGCTGGCTGCCGGAGTCTTGATGCCGCTTTACAGCGCACAGGCTACACAGGATCCGGAAGCTGTGTACAACCGTGTTTGTGGTGCCTGTCATTCCGGCCAACTACCCATGGCGCCCGCAAGAGGCGATCAGGAAGCTTGGACGCCGAGGTTGGCGAAAGGTATGGGGACGCTGGTGCAACACGTGACCCAGGGTTTCAAGGCGATGCCGCCGCGTGGTTTGTGCATGGACTGCAGTGCCGAGGATTACCAGGCCATCATCCTTTGGATGAGCGAGAGTAAGCCCGGTCCATAACTTAACCCTTAGCCGTAGTTGGATTAGCTGATGAACAAATTGATCGTGAGTCTGCTGTTGACCGTGGGAATTTCAGGTCTCGCCCATGCTGCCGGCGATGCCGCAGCAGGCCAGGCCAAAGCTGCCGTGTGCGGAGCCTGCCATGGCCCGGACGGCAACAGCATGGCGCCAAACTTTCCGAAACTGGCAGGTCAAGGTGAACGCTACCTCGACAAGCAATTGCACGACATCAAGTCGGGCAAGCGCGTGGTGCTGGAAATGACCGGGCTGCTGACCAACCTGAATGACCAGGATCTGGCCGACATCGCTGCGTACTTCGCCAGCCAGAAAGGCAGCGTCGGCGCCGCCGATCCGAAGATCGTCGCTCGCGGTGAAGCGCTGTTCCGTGGCGGCAACCTGGAAAAAGGTCTGCCAGCCTGCACCGGCTGCCACTCGCCGAACGGCTCCGGCAATGCTGCAGCAGGCTTCCCCCATCTGGGTGGCCAGCATGCGCAATACATCGCCAAGCAGCTGACCGATTTCCGCAAGGAAGACGGCGGTCGCGCCAACGACGGCGACGCGATGACCATGCGCACCATCGCACGCAAGCTGAGCGACGAAGACATCGCTGCGGTTTCCAGCTACATCCAGGGCCTGCACTGAGGCCCTGAATCGAGGGCTGAACGAGGCGCGCAGCGCCGGCCACGTTAACGCTCGATTAATCCTTCGCAGCAAGTATAAAAAGGGTGGCTTTGGCCGCCCTTTTTTGTGGCCGCTGCCGTTACACTACAGCACTCATGCCCGCCAGGATCTGTGTCGCAACAGGTCGAGCGAGGCGACCCAAATTGTTCAGGAGTAAAGCATGCGTAATCTGATCATCAGCGCCGCCCTCGTCGCTGCCAGCCTGTTCGGCGTCACCGCCCAGGCCGCTGAAGCCCCTGCCGCCCCTTACGTCGAACTGGCCAACCCGGTGCCGGTGGCAAAGCCTGGCAAAATCGAAGTGGTCGAGCTGTTCTGGTACGGCTGCCCGCATTGCTACGCTTTTGAGCCAGTGATCAATCCATGGGTTGAAAAACTGCCGTCCGACGTCAACTTCGTGCGCATTCCCGCCATGTTCGGCGGCCCATGGGACGCTCACGGCCAGATGTTCCTGACTCTGGAAGCCATGGGTGTCGAGCACCAGGTGCACAACGCCGTGTTCAACGCGATCCAGAAAGAACACAAGAAGCTCACCGACAAGAACGACATGGCTGACTTCCTCGCCACTCAAGGCGTGGACAAGGACAAGTTCCTCGCCACTTTCGACTCGTTCGCTATCAAAGGCCAGATCGTCAAGGCCCGTGAGCTGGCGAAGAAGTACGAAATCACTGGCGTGCCAACCATGATCGTCAATGGTAAATACCGCTTCGACATCGGCTCTGCCGGTGGTGCCGAGCAAGCATTGAAGCTGGCTGACGATCTGGTCGCCAAAGAGCGAGCGGCTAACAAGGCTGCTGCCAACTAAGCGCGGCATTCGCCATGCGCCGCTGGAAGTCCGAACGCATCGTTGGCCTGCATGATCCGCAGGTCAACGAGCATCATCTGGCGTCTACGGGCCTGCCCGCAGACCAGCGTCTGCGCTTGCTCAGTTTCAACATTCAGGTCGGCATCAGCACCGAGCGCTATCGGCATTACCTGACCCGCAGCTGGCAGCATCTGCTGCCGCACACCGGGCGTTCCGGCAATCTGCAAAAGATCGGCGACCTGCTCGGCGACTTCGATCTGGTCGCGCTGCAGGAAGCCGATGGCGGCAGCCTGCGTTCGGGCTACGTCAATCAGGTCGAACATCTGGCCCACCTCGGCGCCTTTCCCTACTGGTATCAACAACTCAATCGCAACCTCGGTCGACTGGCCCAGCACAGCAATGGCGTGCTCAGTCGCCTGAAGCCGTTGGCGATCGAGGATCACCCGCTGCCCGGCCCGAAAGGTCGCGGCGCGATCCTGCTGCGCTTCGGCGAAGGTCCGGAGGCACTGGTGGTGGTGATGATGCACCTGGCCCTCGGCGCGCGGACGCGCAGCCTGCAACTGGCCTACATTCGTGATTTGATCAGCGGGTACAAGCATCAGGTGCTGATGGGCGACATGAATACCCATGCCAGCGACCTGCTCGAACACTCGCCGTTACGCGATCTCGGCCTGCTGGCCCCGCAGGTGGAAGCGACCTTCCCCAGCTGGCGCCCACAGCGTTGCCTTGATCATATTCTGCTCAGCCCGACCCTGACCCTGGAAAAGGTCGAGGTGCTGGCCCAGCCCATTTCCGATCACCTGCCGGTCGCGGTGGAAATTCGTCTGCCGGGTTCGCTCACGGCTGACGCATTGCCCGCGTTGAGCCCTGCCCCTCGCGGAACCTGTGAATGAGCGACGACGCCCAGCGCTGGAAAGAGAAGTACCTCAAGAGCATCGAACAGCAGGACAAGCTCGAACGCCGCTGGGCCGCGCGACTCGACCTGCTGCGGCGCGGTCTGGTGCGCAGCACGCTGGCGGCCGAGGGCACCGACAAGGTCGTCGATCAGTGCATGAAGGAAATGCGCGAAGTCGTGCGTACCGATGACATGGACGCCGGCCTCGCCGCCCTGCTGCCGCGTCTGGAAAAAGCCGTGCTCGACTCCGAGCAGCGCCGTGAAACGCGCATTGATCAGGTCAGCACCGCACTGACCGCGCTGGTCACCCAGTTGCAGGCTTTGCCGCTGCCGCGCGAAGTCGCGCAACCGCTGAAGAAATTCGCCAAACAACTGGACAGCCGCGTCGGTCAGGCACGGGAAATGCCGCTGCTGTTGAGCGAACTCAGTGGCTTGCAGGGCAAGGCCTTGAGTCAGTTGGAAACGCCTGCCGAGCCGGGGCGGCCGGGGTTGTTGCAGCGTTTGTTTGGTAGTCGCGACAGTGAAGAAGCCGTTGCACCGGCGGCCGACATACCAGCAACACCAGTGCCGCAACCGGTCGAAGCCCGACAATCTGAACCGGAGCCTGTGCAATCGGCACCGGTGGCCCAAGCTGAGCCAGCGATCGCAGCGCCCGAGACCGTCATCGAGGCGCCTGTCCAGACGCCGCCTGATGAGCCGCAAGTCGTTGCGTTCGCTACGCCTGTGGTCGCCGTTGAAGCCGAGCCAACGCAGGTTGAGCCAGCAGCTGACACCGAGATAACCGTCGCTGCGCAAGCAACCGAAGCACTCAACCCCGACGAACTGATCCACCCCGGCGATCCGTCGCCGCTGCTCCTCGACAGCCTGCCCCTGCCCGAACCGATTGCTCAGGCCTTGGCCGCCATCGACCCGGAGCAGTCGGAACACGACATCCTCTTCGCGCTGCCGGATTCCCCGGAGCCGTCCTACAGCTCCGTAGCCAGACATATCGAAGACACGCTGATCGGCCTGCTCGACGACCTGACCCTGCCCGAGCGCCACCGGCCGCAAGCCGAAGCCATGCGCGAACGGCTCAAACACGGACTGAACTGGTACGAACTGCTGCCGATCCTCGACGATCTCGCAACCTTGATGCTGGCGATTACCGACAGCGGTCAGCACGAATTCGAAGCCTATCTGCAGCAACTCAACGAACGCCTCGAAGCGTTTCAAAGCAATCTGCAAGCGGCCAGCGAAGGGCATGCCGACAACAGCTCGGCGGCGCGGGCCATGGACACGCAGATTCGCGAGCAGGTCGACGGCTTGCAGAGCAGCGTCCAGCAAGCAGCCGACCTCGATGACCTCAAGCATGTGCTGGAGAATCATCTGGAAGGCCTGCTGGGAACGATGGACCAGCACCAGAAGCAGCGCGACGCCCGCGAACAGGAAGTCGCTGCCAGATTGAAGAGCCTGTCGGAGCGAGTGGCGCATATGGAACAGGAAGCCATGGGCTTCCGTGAACACCTTGAAGAGCAGCGGCAGAAAGCCCTGATCGATCCGTTGACCGGCCTGCCCAACCGTGCGGCGTGGAGCGAGCGCCTCGAGCATGAAATCCAGCAATGGCAGCAGCACGGCAACACCCTCAGCCTGGCCATGCTCGACCTCGATCACTTCAAGCGGATCAACGACAGCTATGGCCATCTGGCCGGCGACAAAGTTCTGAAGATCATCGCCACGGTATTGCGCAAACGCCTGCGCGGCTCGGATTTCATCGCCCGTTTCGGCGGTGAAGAGTTCGTGCTGTTGCTGCCCGCGACGCCACCGGCGGTGGGCGCGAAACTGCTGGAAACCCTGCGCGCGGCGATCGAAGCCTGCCCGTTTCATTTCAAGGGCGAGCGAGTGACTATCACCATTTCCATGGGACTCGCGTCATTCCGGGTGGGAGAACACAGCGATCTGGTGCTGAAAAGAGCCGATCAGGCGCTGTATCGAGCAAAGAACGCCGGGCGCAACCGAGTCGAGCTCGGCTAAGGCAATTGTTCCATTTTGTTTAAATCCGCCCGCTGGCGGACTCTGAGCAAATCCGTACGTTACACTGTTGCATTATCGTTTTCAGCGTATCGTCCTCTGCCATGAAATTCCTTGCCCTTGTTGCCTCGCTGCTCGTCCTCGCTGGTTGCGCCAGCGGCCCGCGTTACGACACCAGCCATCCTTCGGCCAATTACGACAGCCGCATCCAGTTCGTTGTGGTGCATTACACCTCCGCGTCTCTGGAGCGTTCGCTGCAATTGCTGACCCATGGCGACGTCAGCAGCCATTACCTGATTGGCGATGACAAGAGCGCCACCGTGTACAAGCTGATGGACGAAAACCAGCGCGCCTGGCACGCCGGCGAAAGTCAGTGGCAGGGCCGTACCTGGCTGAACTCCAGTTCCATCGGCATCGAAATCGTCAATCCCGGCTACAAGGACACCCCGACCGGGCGCCTGTGGTATCCGTACAGCGAAGCGCAGATCCAGTCGTTGATCACCCTGCTCAAGGACATCAGCAAACGCAACGGCATCAGCCCGCGGCACATCATCGGTCACAGTGACATCGCGCCGTTGCGCAAGCTTGATCCGGGGCCACTGTTCCCCTGGAAACGTCTCGCCGCCGAAGGTCTCGGCCTGTGGCCGAACGAGCAAGCAGTGGCGCGTCAGCAGGCGGTGTTCAACAGCAACCCGTTGCCGGAGATCGGCTGGTTCCAGGCGCAACTCGCGCGTCTGGGTTACGACACGCCGCAGACTGGCGAACTGGACGTCGCCACGCGCCATGTCCTCGCCGCGTTCCAGATGCATTACCGCCCTGCCCGCTTCGACGGCACCCCGGATGCACAAACCGCGGCACTTCTTTTGGTCCTCAATCAGACAAAATAATGACGCCCGCCCGACGGTAAGGGCGAAATCGCAATCAGCAGCTATAACTCATGGTAATTCTTCGGAAAATCCCTGATGGCTGCGACCCGAGAGACGCTGCGTAGCTGGTTTTATCGCCCTGTTTTTTTGGCGATGATCGCGGCTGTCCTCAGCGCCAGCCTGCTGATCGCCGGCGGTATGTTCGCGGCGATGCGCCAGATGGAAATGCGCGAGAGCCAGGAAATGAACGCCCAAGGCGAGCGTTTCCTCGCGCGCCTCGAACAATTGTTCGGCCAGTTGCGCGAAAGTCTCGACGACCTTGAAGCCCAGCCCTTGCGCGGCTGCGACGAAGAAATGATCGCGACCTTGCAGCAAGTCACCTTCAACTACCGCTTCGTCTACGAAGCCGCGTACATGGACGCCTCGCGGTTCTGCTCCAACCGTCCACGCCAGGAAGGACTGTCGTTGGTGCGCGCGCCGGACATTCAGGGCCCAACCTACAGCTATTGGCTGAATACCACCACCGAACCCGATGAAAACCGCGCGGCGCTGATGCTCGGTCGCGGCAACTTTCGTGTCGCTACCTCGCGCGGGCATTTGACCGACATGGTCGATCTGTCGTCCGGCAGCAGCCTGCTGGTGGTACTCGATCACGGCACTCGCGCGATTCCGGTGCTCGGCACCGCACAGACCTGGCCACCGACCGAACCCTGGCCACCGAAGAGCCCTGATGCGCTGCAAGTCACGCAAACGCGGCTGATCTATCGCATGCCCACCGACAACCCGGAATATCAATTGGTGCTGATTACGCCGCGCACGGGCATGCACGTCCCGGCGGTGTGGTGGTGGCTGTTGCCGGTGTGCCTGATCGCCGGGGCCGTTGTCGGCTTTCTGACCTTGCTGCTGGTGCGTCAGCGCCAGTCGCTGGATGCCGAGCTGCACGGGGCGATCCGCCGGGGTGAGTTGCAGGTGCTGTATCAGCCGATCTTCGATCTCGACAGCCGCAACTGCGTCGGCGCCGAAGCGCTGCTGCGCTGGCGGCGCCCGGACGGCACGCTGACCAGCCCCGACCTGTTCATTCCCATGGCGGAGAACACCGGGCAGATCCGGCAGATGACCGACTTCGTCTTGCAGCGTCTGCTCGAACAGCTGGGTCAGTTACTGCGCGCCAATCCGCAGCTGTATATCTCGGTGAACCTCGCGGCCTGCGATGTCATGGTGCCGCGCATCGGCCAGGTCATGGCGCGGCTGCTCGCGCTGCACCGTGTCGCCGCGCGGCAGATAGCCTTCGAAGTCACCGAGCGGGGTCTGATCGATGTGGTGGTGGCGCGGGAAAACCTGCAAGCCTTGCGCGACGTTGGCCATCAGGTGCTGATCGATGATTTCGGCACCGGCTATTGCAGCCTCGCCTATCTGCAGACCTTGCCAGTGGACTGCCTGAAGATCGATAAGGCGTTCATCGATGCGCTGGGCCATGACGCAGCGAGCAGCGGCGTCGCTCCGCACATCATTCACATGGCGCAGGCGCTGGATCTGAAAGTGATTGCCGAAGGTATCGAGCTGGAATCCCAGGCAGCGCTGCTCAGCAGTGAGGGGGTCAAGTTCGGTCAGGGCTGGCTGTTCGCTCACGCACTGAGCGCCGTGCAGTTCATTGAACTGATCACCCGTGGACGACGCCTGGCCGGACGGCGTATGGACGATGAAGCCTAAACCGCCAGCGCCATGTAGAACTGAGTGCCCTGCCCCGGCCGCGAATAAACGCCCATGCGCCCGCCGTGCAGCTGGACGATTTCCTTGCACAGCGCCAGCCCAAGGCCGGCACCACCCTTTTTGCGCCCGACCTGCACGAACGGCTCGAAAATCCGCCCCTGCTGGCCGTAGGCAATGCCTTCGCCATTGTCTTCGACGCTGATGATGACCCGCTCGCCATGGCGGCGTGCCTGCAGACGGATCTGCCCGTCGCGGGCGGTGTGCCGCAGGGCGTTGTCGATCAAGTTGTCGAGGACGCGATCAAGTTGCGCCTGATCAGCCTGCAACCTCGGCAGCGGGCCTTGAATCTCGACGTTCAGCGCAACACCTTTGGCCGCAGCCACGTCGGCAAAGCGCAGCTGCGCCTGCTCCAGCAAGTCTTCAATGGAACATGGCGCCAGAGTGAGTTTCTGTAGGCCGTTCTGGTAGCGCGAGAAGTTGAGCAAGTCGTTGATCAACTGCATCAGACGCTGCATTTCTTCGTTGACCGTATCCAGCAGGTCGGCTTCGCGCGATTCCGCCGGGAACTTGGCCCGCTCGCGAAACAGCCCGAAGGCCATGTGCATGCCCGTCACCGGCGTGCGCAGCTCGTGGGAAGCGCGCAAGACAAACTCACTGCGCACGCGCTCGAACGCGCGTTGCTCGGTGACGTCGTGCAGCACCATCACCGCGCCGAGAATATGCCCCTGGGTATGACTGACCGGCGTCAGGCTGTAGGTCAGCAGGCGCGATTCGCCATCGACTTCGATGCTCAGATCTTCCGGCGCGCGCTCCAGCGTGCCGCCGCGCAGGACCAATTGCAGTTGCGCATCCAGCTCCGGGCGCCCGAGTGCGGTGCCCAAGCCCTGGCCGAGCCGGTCGTCTTCCCAGCCCAACTGGCGCTGAGCCACAGGATTGAGGTGTTCGAGCTGGCCCTGGCGATCAATCATCAACAAACCGTCGTCGATACTGTCGAGCACCGCTTGCAAGCGCTGCTGACCAGCCAACAGTTCGTCGACATTCATCGCCTGGTGTTCGCGCAACGCCTCGGCCATCAGGCCGAAGCGTCGCGACAGCAGGTTGACTTCCATGGCCGTGGAAATCGGCAGGGTCACGTCATAGTTGCCCTGGCCGATGTTGTCGGCAGCCTTGGCCAGCGCTTCGATCGGCGCGCCGAAGCGTCGGGCGATGCCTTGGGCGGTGACGAAACCGATGATCAGTACCGCCAGCCCGACCAGGCCAAGCAGCCCGGCAATCAGCAACGCGCGTTCACGGGCAGCGTGCTGGACCGCGTTAATGGTTTCCAGCGCATGTTTGTGCTCAGCAATCAGGCCATTACGCAGAATGTTGAAGCGCTCGCGGAAATCCGCGGTGGTGCTGGCGTTCTTCGCCGCTTCGGCGGTCACGTCGAATGAGGCGAGGAAGTTCAGGTAGTCGGCCTTGGCCTGGCGGAAACCGTAAGGCTGGTCATCGCCCTCCGGCTGCTGGGCGATGCCTTGGTCGAGCAACTCGAAGTAGTGCTGTTTGGACGCTTCGAACGCAACGGGATCGGGTTTTTCGGCGAGCATGATGATCAATTGATCACCGAGGGTCTGGCGCAGCTTGAGCCCCAGATCCAGGGTGACGAAGTTGCTGCGCACCAGCGCTTCCTGTGACCCGGCCATCTGCATCACGCTGACCAGCCCGAGCAAGAGCCCGAGCAAGGCCACGGTGATCAACGCAGAAATGCTCAGGAACAGGCGCGTGCGCAGCTTGATCGCCAGTTTCATCGCGCAGTGCTCACAGGTTGTACTGCTTGCGTTTGCGATACAGGGTCGAGGCGTCGATGCCGAGGGTTTTCGCCGCTTGATCCAGAGTGCCGGCGGTGGCCAGCACCGCGCCGATGTGCGCTTTCTCCAGCTCGTCCAGGCTCAGCGCCGCGCCGACCCGTGGCGCGTTGTTGGCCGGTTGTTCGGCCATGCCCAGGTGGCTGATTTCCACGCGTTCCTGCGGGCAGATGATGCTGGCTCGCTCGACGACGTTGCGCAGTTCGCGAATGTTGCCCGGCCAGCGATAACCGAGCAGTGCTTCCCGGGCCTCATCGCTGAAGCCGCGCGCTGGGCGTGCGTACTCTTTGACGAAACGCGCAAGGAAACGATCGGCGAGGGTCAGGATGTCTTCGGCGCGCTCGCGCAGGGGCGGCAGATGCAGGGTGATGACGTTGAGGCGATAGAGCAGGTCTTCACGGAAACGTCCGTCGCGGACCATGTCTTCGAGATTGAGGTTGGTCGCAGCGAGGATGCGCACATCGGCGCGGCGAGTGACCGGATCGCCGACCCGCTCGTATTCCTTGTCCTGAATGAAACGCAGCAACTTGGGTTGCAACGTCAGCGGAAAGTCGCCGATCTCGTCGAGAAACAGCGTGCCTCCGTCGGCCTGGTTGACTCGACCCAGCGTGCTTTCGCTGGCGCCGGTGAACGCGCCACGGCTATGGCCGAACAGCTCGCTTTCCATCAGCTCGGCAGTCAGCGACGGGCAGTTGATAGTGACGCAGGATTTCTTTTCGCGCTTGCTCCAGCCGTGGATCGCACGGGCCAGTTCACCTTTACCCGTGCCGGACTCGCCAAGGATAAGAATGTTGGCGTCGGTGCTTGCGACCTGACGGGCCGTCTCCAGCACGACCTTCATCGCCGGGCTGTGGGAATCAAGGCCGTCTTTCGGTTTGCGGATCTCGCCTTCCAGCGCTTCAAGGCGCGCGGAGAGCTGGCGCACTTCCAGCTGCTTGGCGGTGGCCAGGCGCAGTTGATCAGGGCTGCACGGCTTGACCAGATAATCGGCGGCGCCAGCCTGGATGGCATCAACCGCGGTGTCGACCGCCGAGTGGGCGGTGACGATCACTACGCGCATCCACGGCGCCTGAATGCGCATCTGCGCGAGGACGTCGAGACCGTTGTCCTCGCCCAGGCGCAAATCAAGGAAGCACAGATCGAAGACCTGACGTTGCAGCAAAGCATCGGCCTGGGCTGCGCTATTGGCGGTGGCTACAGTATAGCCTTCGTCTTCGAGGCAATAACGAAACGTACGCAGGATGGCGGATTCATCGTCCACCAGCAGAATGCGGCCTTGTTGCTCAGTGGCAGATTCCATTTTTCCTACGCTCCATAGTGATTAGTCTTGGGTTAGTCCCGGAAAAATCGGGCAAGTTGCATGGTTGATTCTGAACGATACCAGCCATAGGAGGGTAGCTCTCTACTGCCATAACGGCCAATTCATTGATTTCGTTGAGTTTTAAAGCATTCTGCGTTTTGCAGGGCAGATCCTGCGTCCTCTTCTGACATCTGCGTACCGGTAGCAATTCCATATCATCGAAATTTCCCACGAAATAATCGTGCATTGCGCACGACCGCAGAAGAGCCATCGTGCAGGATGCGTCTTAGGAAATTTCTCAATCACGTATAACTTATTGTTTTTATTGGTTTTTTCACAGATTAAAAAACTGGCATGCAGGCTGCAATACCTTACTCAGCCCGGGCAGAACAGCACTGCCCCAACCGAACAAGCGTGAGGAACACAGGATGACTCGCCCAATCGCCGCCCAAGTACGTATTTCGCCACTGCAGATCCAGCAAGGTCTGTTCGGTGTACTGGCGTTGCTGATCACCCTGATCGTCTGCCAGCAGTACATGAGCTGGGAAAACAGCCGCAAACCCGAGCCACTGATTTCGATGCAGCACAGCACTCAAACGCACTTCAGTGCCGTGAGCAGCAGCCAGGCCGAGAACGCTTCGATGCACATGATCGATGTCGACCAGGCGCAACCGCTGGATCAATTGCCACGGGAAGAGCGCTGGGTTTTCTAAGCCTTTGAACACATTCGGGCGCGTAGCGCCGGAAACCGGAAACACCCCTAAATAGAGAAGTAAGGAGAATCACCATGTTGAGCTGGGCAATTACATTCTTGATCATTGCCATCATCGCCGCCGTTCTGGGCTTCGGTGGTATCGCGGGCACCGCCACGGGTATCGCCAAGATTCTCTTTGTCGTGTTCCTGGTGATGTTCATCGCTTCCTTCTTCTTTGGCCGTCGCGGCCGAGGTTAACGATGATCGGTCTCAAGACATTGGCCGCCGCCCTGCTTCTGGGCGGCAGTGCCATGGCCATGGCGGCCAATGACGGCCAGACCCGGGTCAACGAACTGCTCGCCTCCGACGCGCAGTACCGTGAAACCTGGGAAGGCGTGATCAAAAAGGAAGAGCGCGTACCGGAATGGGTGATCAACCTGTCCGGCACCTCCGAACAACAGATGCATGCCGTTACGGAAGATGGCGATCAGTATCTGGTCGGTCCGCTCTGCGAGAGTCAGGACAAGTGTCTGAATCACCGCTTGATCGTGGCCTTCAGCTTCGACAAGGATGACGCCTACGCCATGCTGGTCGATGTCCCGGAAGGTCTGCCGCAGGACAAGTCGCCGACGCGACACGCGACTTATCGCTTCTTCGGCAAACCTGATCAGGGCATGCAGGATCTGCTGATGGAAACCCTGAAGAAAGATCCGAAGTGGTACTGACGCAGGACGCGCAAAGGTTTCGAACACGAAAGCAGCGCCCCGCTGCTTTCCGTTGCACCGCCCGATGAGGGTCGGTACATGACCAGGGGGCCGGGACGTTCTGACTGATACAGGGTCGGAGTGACCTACGGGTACAAGGAGTACCTGCGCAAGGGCCGGGTCAGGGTAAAAGCTGCGCCGCAGGTTCGTCGACCCGGTGGTCTGACGAATCTGCGCTGGGCTTTGAATCCGCTAAAACATTGATCCAGCACGCCAAATTCCTTTTTTCAATCGTCGACACTGCGAGGAAAACATTTCGCGGTGTTTCCTGGCGACCGTATATCGACAAAGATCGCGCTCGTTCCGTGTGACTTCTAGTCTTGCGATTCAGACTTTTTCCGAAAATTTCCGCCGGTTTTACCTGTGCAAAATTTAACCAGCCTACGCTGTAACGGCCGGTTCACGGCACTTATGCCGGCACAAATGTCACAATCGAACCGCTTGGGACGCCAGTTTCAAATGAAAAAGCTCATGCCGATTAGGCATAGGGTAGGCGTTTACGGCATTAGACGGCGCCACCTTGCATCGGAATAGTTGCGCCTTTTTTCGCCTGCCGAAGAGCCGTAAATACGCGCTTCGGGGCACCTTATACGGAGGCAGATGCACAGACTTTTCCGCTGATGAGCGTTCCAGTTCCTGCATGTGCCTGAGTCAAACGCAAGTAAGGGTAAAGATAATGAAGAAGGCAAAAATCAGCCTCGCCTGGCAGATCCTCATCGGTCTGATTCTGGGGATTGCAATTGGTGCGTTGCTCAACCACTTCAGTGCTGAAAAGGCCTGGTGGATCAGCAACGTCCTGCAACCGGCAGGCGATATCTTTATCCGTCTGATCAAGATGATCGTGATCCCGATCGTCATTTCCTCGCTGATCGTCGGCATCGCTGGCGTCGGCGACGCCAAGAAACTCGGGCGTATCGGCCTGAAGACGATCATCTATTTCGAGATCGTCACCACCATCGCCATCGTTGTCGGTCTGGTGCTGGCCAACGTGTTCCATCCGGGCACCGGCATCGACATGAGCACCCTGGGCACGGTCGACATTTCGAAGTACCAGGCGACCGCCGCCGAAGTGCAGCATGAACATGCATTCATCGAAACCATCCTCAACCTGATCCCGTCGAACATCTTCGCGGCCATGGCTCGCGGCGAAATGCTGCCGATCATCTTCTTCTCCGTGCTGTTCGGTCTCGGCCTGTCGAGCCTGCAGTCGGACCTGCGCGAGCCGCTGGTGAAGATGTTCCAGGGCGTTTCGGAAAGCATGTTCAAGGTCACCCACATGATCATGAACTACGCCCCGATCGGCGTGTTCGCACTGATCGCGGTGACCGTGGCCAACTTCGGCTTCGCCTCGCTGCTGCCGCTGGCGAAACTGGTGATCCTGGTTTACGTCGCCATCGCCTTCTTCGCCTTCGTCGTGCTGGGCCTGATCGCCAAGCTGTTCGGCTTCTCGGTGCTCAAGCTGATGCGCATCTTCAAGGATGAGCTGGTACTGGCCTACTCCACCGCCTCCTCGGAAACCGTGCTGCCACGTGTCATCGAGAAAATGGAAGCCTACGGCGCGCCGAAAGCCATCTGCAGCTTCGTGGTACCGACCGGTTACTCGTTCAACCTCGACGGCTCGACCCTGTACCAGTCGATCGCGGCGATCTTCATTGCCCAGCTGTATGGCATCGACCTGTCGATCAGCCAGCAACTGCTGCTGGTGTTGACGCTGATGGTCACCTCCAAAGGTATCGCCGGCGTACCGGGCGTGTCTTTCGTGGTGCTGCTGGCAACCTTGGGCAGCGTTGGCATCCCGCTGGAAGGCCTGGCATTCATCGCCGGTGTCGACCGCATCATGGACATGGCGCGTACCGCACTGAACGTGATCGGTAATGCTCTGGCGGTGCTGGTTATCGCGCGCTGGGAAGGCATGTACGACGACGCCAAGGGCGAGCGCTACTGGAACTCCCTGCCGCACTGGCGCAGCAAGGAAAAACTGCCGGCTGGCGAGATTTCCAAGAACTGATGCAAAACCCTGTGGGAGCGAGCCTGCTCGCGAAGACGGTGTATCAATCTACAGAGATGTTGAATGTGCCGGCCTCTTCGCGAGCAGGCTCGCTCCCACAGTGATTGATGCACGCCCCACCAACGAACCCCGGAGCAATCCGGGGTTTGTCGTTTCTGGCGACCCCGCTATCATTCGCCGCATTCTTCGGGGGATTTGACTGATGCTTAATGGCCTGTGGCTTGGCTTCTTCATCGTTGCAGCCGTGTCGGCGCTGGCGCAGTGGCTGATCGGCGGCAACGCCGGGATCTTCGCGGCGATGGTGGAAAGCATTTTCGCCATGGCCAAGCTCTCGGTCGAAGTCATGGTGCTTCTGTTCGGCACCCTCACCCTCTGGCTGGGCTTTCTGCGCATCGCCGAGAAAGCCGGAATCGTCGAGTGGCTGGCCAAGGTCCTCGGCCCGCTGTTTCTGCGGCTGATGCCGGAAGTCCCGGCCGGTCACCCTGCCCTCGGCCTGATCACGCTGAACTTCGCCGCCAACGGCCTCGGCCTGGACAACGCCGCCACACCCATCGGCCTGAAAGCCATGAAAGCGCTGCAGGAGCTCAATCCCAGCGCCACCATCGCCAGCAACGCGCAGATCCTCTTTCTGGTGCTCAATGCCTCGTCGTTGACCCTGCTGCCCGTGACCATCTTCATGTACCGCGCCCAGCAAGGCGCGCCGGATCCGACGCTGGTGTTCCTGCCGATTCTGCTGGCGACCAGTTGCTCGACTATCGTCGGTTTCCTCTCCGTAGCTTTCATGCAACGCCTGCGCATCTGGGACCCGGTGGTGCTCGCCTATCTGCTGCCCGGCGCACTGATCCTTGGCGGCTTCATGGCCCTGCTCGGCACCCTTTCCGCGACAGCGCTGGCGGGATTGTCGTCGATCCTCGGCAATCTCACGCTGTTCGGCTTGATCATGCTGTTTTTGCTGATCGGCGCGCTGCGCAAGGTCAAGGTGTACGAGGCGTTCGTCGAAGGCGCGAAAGAGGGCTTCGATGTGGCGAAGAATCTCTTGCCGTATCTGGTGGCGATGCTCTGTGCGGTTGGCGTGCTGCGCGCCTCTGGTGCGCTGGATTTCGGCCTGGACGGCATTCGCCATCTGGTCGAGTGGGCCGGCTGGGACACGCGCTTCGTCGATGCGCTGCCGACGGCGATGGTCAAACCGTTCTCCGGCAGCGCCGCACGGGCGATGCTGATCGAGACCATGCAGACTTCCGGCGTCGACAGCTTCCCGGCGCTGGTCGCGGCGACGGTGCAGGGCAGTACCGAAACCACGTTCTATGTGCTGGCGGTGTACTTCGGCGCGGTGGGCATTCAGCGCGCACGGCACGCGGTGGGGTGTGCGTTGCTGGCTGAGTTTGCCGGAGTGGTGGGCGCTATCGGGGTCTGCTACTGGTTCTTCGGCTGAGCAAAATTCCCATGTGGGAGCGAGCCTGCTCGCGAAGACGGAGTGTCAGTCAACGCTTAAGTGACTGATACACCGCTTTCGCGAGCAGGCTCGCTCCCACAGGGATTGTGTTGGGCTTAAGGCCTTCGGGGGGCGAGTTTCTGCCCTTGCTCCACGGCCCAGGCCACAACCTTGGCCGTAAGGCGATCACTGGCCTTACCAAACCCGGCGACCACCGCTGGCACCTGCACATCATTCAGCGACTGGCGCTCTTCAAAACGGCGGCTGGCGAGGATGCGCTGGTCATAGCCGCGCACCAGCAATGCATCGACCCGCACCACGACGCCGGCCTGGGTGCCCTGATATTCCGTCTGAAACGCCTGCAAACTGCCGCCCAGTTCCAGATCCGCCTGGAAGTTGCTGTCGTCGGTGCTCAGCAGCGTCACTCGACCATCACGCTGGAATCCATCGAGCAGGCGATTGCGCAGCAGTACCGGCGCCGGATCGCTCCAGCGCGAGCCTTTGTAGCTGCTGATCACATCGCCCTGCGGAATCACGGCAATGCTCGGCCGGTTCAACGCTTCGCTGGCCTGCAATTTATTCAAGCGCAGCGACCACGGCTGAACCGTCGCCGGGCTGGCCGAGGCGGGCGCCGATGCAGCGGGCAGGCGGTAGACGTCCGAGGGTTCCGACTTGGGCAGGATCGAGCACGCGCCGAGCAAGGTCAGGCCAGCGCCGAGCAGGGCGATTCGAGTCAACTTCATGGGGTGAATTCCTTGTTCTTGTCGCTGCCCAGCAGGTAGCCGCTGGGGTTGGCCTCAAGCCGTTGGGAAATGGCGCGCAGCGAGGTCAGCGTCTCGCGCAGTTCGCGAATCGCCGGGGCCAGGCCGTTGAGGCCCTGCATGCCGTTATCCAGCGAGTTCTGGTTTTTGCTGAGCAAGCCGTTGATGGTCACGCTGCTTTGCTCCAGCGACTTCATCGCCTGTTCGGCACTGCCCAAGGCCTGCTTGCCCTGATCGTTGAGCAGGCCGTTGGCGTTGCGCATCAGCAGTGAGGTCTGCTCGAGCATGCTGCCGGCCTGTTTGCCGACGGTCGCCAGTTGCTGCATGGCTTGTTTGATGTCGCCGCGCTGGTCGTTGATGGTGCCGGTGGTCTGTTCCAGATGGGCGAGGGTCTTGCTCACACGCTCGACATTTTCCGCGGAGAACATGTGGTTGGCGTTTTGCAGCAGGGCGCTGATGCCGGTCATCAAGTCGCTGCTGTCGTTGAGCAGACGCGAGATAGGCGAGGGCGAGGCGACCAGAGTTGGCAGCTTGCCGTCATGCCCGCGCAGTTTCGGGCTCTCGGGTGTACCGCCGCTGAGCTGGATGATCGAGGTGCCGGTGATGCCGGTCAGTGCCAGTTTGGCCTGGGTGTCTTCCTTGACCGGCGTGTCGCCCGCCAGACGAATCCGCGCCAGCACCCGACGCGGGTCCTGCGGGTCGAGGCGCAGGCTGACTACGTCACCGACCTTGATCCCGCTGTACTGCACCGAACTGCCCTTGGACAGACCGCTGACCGCCTCGTTGAACACCACTTCGTAATCCTTGAACTCGGTGTCGACGCTGGATTTGGCCAGAAACAGGCCGAAGAGCAGGGCGCCGGCCACGACGATCACCGTGAACAGGCCGATCAACACATGATGGGCTCGGGTTTCCATATCAGACCTCGTTGAGCTGTTTGGCGGCATCCAGCGCCGAGCGGCCGCGCGGGCCGTGGAAGTACTCGTGAATCCACGCGTCGGCGGTTTCCGAGACGTCGTCGATAGGGCCGGCGACCAGTACTTTCTTTTGCGCCAGCACCGCCACGCGATCGGTAATGGTGTACAGCGTGTCGAGGTCGTGGGTGACCAGAAACACACTCAGACCCAACGCATCACGCAGGGTCAGGATCAATTGATCGAACTGCGCCGCGCCAATCGGATCGAGGCCGGCGGTGGGTTCGTCGAGAAACAGAATGTCCGGATCCAGCGCCAGGGCCCGCGCCAGCGCCGCACGCTTGATCATGCCGCCGGACAGCGACGCCGGGTATTTGTCCGCCGCCGACAACGGCAGCCCGGCCAGCGCCAGTTTCACCGCCGCCAGATGCTCGGCGTCGTGACGGCTGAGGCCGGCGTGTTCAATAAGGGGCAGGGCGACATTCTCGGTCACGGTCAGCGAGGAAAACAGCGCGCCTTTCTGGAACAACACACCAAAGCGCCTTTCGATCAATGAGCGCTCATGCTCGGGCAGATTCGGCAGGTTCTGGCCGAAGACCTTGACCATGCCTTCGCTCGGCCGATTCAGCCCGACGATGCTGCGCAGCAGCACCGATTTACCGGTACCGGAGCCACCGACCACGGCGAGGATTTCGCCTTTGTACACGTCCAGATCAAGCCTTTCGTGCACGCTCTGCGGGCCGAAGCGATTGCACAGGCCACGGACTTCGATCACCGCCTCCGAGGGCGCGCGGGGTAGACGACTCACCAGCTCATCTCCATGAAAAACAGCGCAGCCACCGCATCGAGCACGATCACCACGAAAATCGACTGCACCACGCTGGAGGTGGTGTGCGCGCCGACCGATTCGGCGCTGCCGCTGACCTTGAAACCTTCCAGGCAACCAATTGCCGCGATCAGGAAGGCGAAGATCGGCGCCTTCACCAGCCCGACCAGAAAATGCTGAATGCCGATGTCCGATTGCAGCAGCGACAGGAACATTGCCGGCGAGATGTCCAGCGACACCGCGCAGACCACACCGCCGCCGACGATCCCCGAGAGCATCGCCAGAAACGTCAGCATCGGCAGCGCCACCAGCAGCGCCAGCACGCGCGGCACCACCAGCAATTCGATCGGGTCGAGGCCGAGAGTACGGATCGCGTCGATTTCTTCGTTGGCCTTCATCGAGCCGATCTGTGCGGTAAAAGCACTGGCGGTGCGCCCGGCCATCAGGATCGCCGTGAGCAGCACGCCGAATTCGCGCAGGAACGAGAAGCCGACCAGGTCCACGGTGAAAATCGTCGCGCCGAAACTGGCCAGCACTGTGGCGCCAAGAAACGCCACCACCGCGCCGACTAGAAACGTCAGCAAGGCCACGATCGGCGCGGCATCGAGGCCGGTCTGCTCGATGTGCGCGATCATCGGTGTGATGCGCCAGCGCTTGGGCCGCAACAGACCACGGGCGATGACTTCGAGAATCAGGCCGACGAAGCCGAGCAGTTGCAGCGTGTCAGTCCAGACCTTGTCCACCGCGCGGCCGATGCGCGTCAGCAGTTGCACGCTGACGCTGACTTCCGGCTCCTTGATCGGTACGCAGAAATCGCTCAGCGAGCAGTACACGGTTTGCAGCAAGGCGCGGTCGGCAGTTGAAAGGGTGCAATCGGGGTGTTCGGCGGTCTTGCCCAAGCGCTCGGAACCGAGCAGCTCGACCAGCAACGACGCGCCAGCGGTGTCGAGGGCACCGAGGCCGTTCAGATCGATGGAAGTGTTGGCGTCATACTGGCCGCGGAGCTTTTCGCTCAGGTGCTTGAGCGCGGTGTAGTGGGCGAGCGTCCAGTCGCCGCTGACGCGCAGACGGGCAGGGCTGAGCGCGGTGTCCAAGTGGGCACTGCCGGGGGTTGGGCTGCTGGTCATAAGCTCCGTGCTTGTACGGCCGTTACGAGATCCTACGTAATAGCACGAACCGGGTTACTTTTCTTTGGCCGGTGTGCTGTCGGTGATTGCGAAACGCAGCACGCCGATCAACTGCCCGTCCTCGGTCAACACCCGCACCTGCCATTTGCCCGCCGGGTTGCCGGGGAAGTTCTGCTTGTGCGTCCACGCCCGGTAGCCTTCCTTGCGCCCGCCATGGATGTCGAGGGCGATGCGGTCGACCTCTTTGCCGTTGAAGGTCCACACGTGATAAATCCGCTCGTCGAGACCGCGCGGCGCGTTGATCGCAGTGTAGGCGTAGAGCCCGCCGCTGCGGATCTGCTCGGCGCTGACGGTTTCGAGGCTGGCGCCGGGGGTGCGATCCTGCAGCTGCGTGCTGATCGCTACGTCGGTCATCCACAGCGTTGCCGGTGGCACCCACGAACGCAGCGCCCAACCGACGCCGCCGATGCCGACTGTGATGAACAGAATCGCCAGGGCGTTGCGCACCGTGCGGATCGGGAAGATCGACGCCAGGCTCGGGAACGACAGCAGCACGGCAATCCCCAGCGCCCATTTGAAACTCTGCGCGGTGGTCAGGTGCATGATCACCGGCAGCGCGGTGAGCAGGGCGGCGAACAGGGTCAGGGTGTGCAGCGCGAGAAACGCCCAGCGCCGTGGCGCCAGCCATTTGTAGTACAGCGGATCGACGATAGAGATCAGTGCAGCAACGCTGAGCAGCCCCGTAAAGACAAACTGGCCGCTGTTCCACGTGGTGGTGATGAAGAAGAACGGCAGAACGAAAAACAGGCTTTCCTGATGGATCATCTGCGTCGCGTAGCGCAGCAGCGGCTGGGGAATCTCGCGTTTAAAGATTCTCGTGAACAGGCCGGTGAGGGTGTTTTCCAGCATCAGCCAGATCCAGCTGAGCAGCATGATCACCGTGATCCAGCTGGCCAGCCCCTGTTGGCGATCGACGAGGATGAAACTGCCGACGCCGGAAATGAAACCACCCGCCGCGATCAACCCGGGGTAGCGCTTCATCAGCTCGAGAAGGCGCTGGATAAGGAGGGTCAGTTTTGGCATTTTGGCGGTTCACGACGATATGGGGAAAATCCCGGAAAGGTTAACGCTGCATGCCCCCTGTGGCGAGTGGATTTATCCCCGAACGGCGGCGCAGCCGTCGCAGAGCCTGCAAGCGAATTTTGTCTGGCTATACCGAGCTGCCCTTATTGGGGCTGCTGCGCAGCCCATCGGGGATAAATCCCCTCGCCACAGGTGCTCACTCACCACAGGATTAATGGCTTCCAGCAATTTTCTGGCGGCGATGCAGGCGCCAGCCGATCACGATCAGCAGCAACAATCCGATTCCACCAGCGACCAGCCACAACACCTGATCATCACTGATCAACGGCTTCTCGATCCGGATATACCCCGGCTGCAACAGCAGCTCGCGCATCGCCTTGTTCGCCGCTTCCAGCGTCACCCCTTGCAACTCCCGCGCGGGATTGGCAAAGCGGCCATCCTGATAGTCGGCCAACGCGCTCCAGTAATAGTCGGCCAGTGCGCTGTTGCCCTGCACGGCCCAGGCCTGGTGAGCAATGGCGGCTTGTTTGATCCGGGCAAAGGTGCTCGGGTCGAGGCCGTTTTTCAGCAGGTCGGCCTTGAGGTCATCGAGTACCTGGATGGCTTCGTCGACGTCATCGCGATCCAGGTCAGCGTTGAGGCTCATGAAACCGACACCGCCGAACACTTCACGCTCGGCCCACGGCCCGTACGACAAGCCATGGTTGAGACGAATCTGCCGGTACAGCGCCCAGTCGAGGTAATCCTTGAGAATGTCGAACGTCTGGTCGTACTGATCGTCGAGCACCGGTTCCGGCACCAGCCAGTGCAGCTTGGCGCTGTCGCCGACAAAGCCACGGGTGAGG
Source organism: Pseudomonas iranensis (assembly GCF_014268585.2). Lineage (NCBI taxonomy): Bacteria > Pseudomonadati > Pseudomonadota > Gammaproteobacteria > Pseudomonadales > Pseudomonadaceae > Pseudomonas > Pseudomonas iranensis. Next base: position 257,474 of record NZ_CP077092.1, on the reverse strand, counting down.
GTGCGCTCATGGGCGGCGCTGGTGCGGATGTTCGGCAGCGCGCGGTGTTCGGTGGGCTCGACCGGCTCCAGCTCGCCCCAGGTACGCTCAAGATAGGCCGGCAGCAGTTTGTCGAGTTCGCCGACGACAATCAGGGTCATGTTGTTCGGCGCGTACCAGGCTTTGCGCACCTTCTCCAATTGCTCCTGGGTCAGATGGCCGACTTCGGCACGCTGCGGGCATTTCAGTCCCAGCTCGACAGCCAGTTGATTGCTCGCGGTATGACCGAGGTCCTGACGGTCGAGGAAACGTTGCAGCCTTGTGTAATGCCCGCCGTCCTCACGCTCGACCACCCGTTTCGCCGCGTTGATTGCGTTGTCGTCGATGCGTGTCTGGGTCAGCAGCGCGAGCAGCAGGTCGAGCACCTTGCGCTGGTTTTTCGCCGGGGCTTCGATGACGAACGTGGTGTCGGCATTGCTGGTGAACGCATTCCAGTCCCCGCCCAGCGCCTGCATACGCTCTTCCAAACCGCCTTCACCGGTAGCGTCGATGCCGCTGAACAGCAAGTGTTCGAGCAAATGCGGCAGCTCTTTTTCGTCGCAGTCGAAGTCATCGAGGCCGACGCCGACCACCAGCCGGATCGCCACATGCCCGCGTTCGGTGCCGGGCTTGAGCATCAGTTGCAAACCGTTGGGCAGCGCATAGCCTTCGACCTGAAAGCGATCCAGGGCAAAGGCGGGCAGGGAACCGAGCAACAGACAGGCGAACAACAGGCAACGCATAACAGGCTTCCATACGGCTGATTTGGAGATCCGTGTCGTCAGTCAGGCCCCATCGCTGGCAAGCCAGCTCCCACAAGGATCTGTGGCGCTTACAAAACCCTGTGGGAGCTGGCTTGCCAGCGATGACGGTCTCAAGGCTGAACCACTGTAACTGACTGGCCCCAGCCCCAGACGTTCAAGGCGAATGCGTAATGTCGGCCATGTCATCCACCGCCAGCGCGCCGGTGTCCGCGGTTTCCAGCACGACATAAGCGCTGCTGCAGAACAGCGAATTGAGCCGTTTCATGTCGGCGATCAACTCCAGATGCAGCGAGCTGGTCTCCAGGCTCTGCACGATCTTGCGTTGCAAACGGCTGACATGTGCGTGGGCCAGACGCCGTTCCTGCGCACGAAAGCGGCGTTTCTCCCGTAACAACTGCCGCGCGCTTTCGCGGTCGCCACTGAGAAACACCGACAGGCCCAGGCGCAGGTTGGCGATCAGTTGCTGTTGCAGCCCGGCAAGATCTTCCAGGCCTTCTTCGGAAAACGAACGACGCTGCGAAGTCTTCTGCTGCTGGATCTTGCGCAGCATTCGCTCGATCAGGTCGGCGGCGAGCTTCAGGTTGATCGCCAGTTCGATGATCTCGGCCCAGCGCCGACTGTCCTGCTCGCCGAGATCCTCGCGGGGCATCTGCGCCAGATAAAGCTTGATCGCGCTGTACAGCGCTTCGACGTCATCGGTCAGGCGGCGCATCTCCAGGGTGACGGCGGTCTGCTTGCCGCGCAGCACGTCGAGGGAGGCGTCGAGCATGTTGTCGAGCAGATCGCCCATGCGCAGGGTTTCCCGCGCGGCATTGGCCAGCGCCAGGCTCGGCGTGACCAGCGCGGTCGGGTCGAGATGGCGCGGCTTGGCGGTGCCGTTGACCTCCGGCCGCTCTGGCAGCAGCCACGCACAAAGCCGCGCCATCGGCCCGACGCTGGGCAGCAGGATCAGGCAGCGCGCGGTGTTGTAGAGCAGGTGGAAGCCGATGACCATTTCCTGCGGGCTGAAATCAAGGCTGTCGATCCAGTGCACCAGCGGGTCGAGCACCGGGATGATCAGCAGCAGGCCGATCAGTTTGTACAACAGACTGCCCAGCGCAACCTGGCGGCCGGCGGCGTTCTGCATGCTGGTGCTCATGAAGGCAAGGATGCCGCTGCCGATGTTGGCGCCGATCACCAGACCGATCGCCACCGGCAAGCTGATCACCGCAGCACCGGCCAATGTAGCGGTGAGCAGCACGGCGGCGAGGCTGGAGTAGGAAATCATCGCGAACAGCGCGCCGACCAGGGCGTCGAGAAGAATGTCGCCGGTCAGCGAGGCAAAAATCACCTTCACCCCCTGCGCGTGAGTAATCGGCGCGGCGGCCTCGACGATTAATTGCAGGGCGAGAATGATCAGCCCGAGACCAATCGACACCCGGCCCATCTGCCCGAGCCGCGTCTGTTTGCGCGACAGAAAGAAAATCACCCCGAGGAAAATCAGCAGCGGCGACAGCCACGACAGATCGAGGGTCAGCACCCGCGCCATCAACGCGGTACCGACATCGGCGCCCAGCATGGTCGCCAGCGCCGGGGTCAGCGCCATCAGACCTTGCCCGACAAACGAAGTGACCAGCATCGCCGTGGCGTTGCTGCTCTGCACCATGGCGGTGACGAGAATACCGGCGATGAACGCCAGCCATTTCTTCGACATGTTCTGGCCGATGACATGTCGCAGATTGGTGCCATAAACCCGCAGGATGCCGGTTCGGACGATGTGCGTGCCCCAGATCAACAGGGCGACGGCGGACAACAGATTGAGCAGGGTGAGCATGCAGACCCCCTGTAGTAGCAGCGCCCCAGAGGGGCAAGTGGACGGCACCGCGCGGTTTCTACGTTTTTGATACTTAAGCTGTAGTTGGCTAACGGCCTCGGCGCCAGCATTGCACAGCTAAAGAGTGGATTGAAACAAAAGTGTCATCAAAACAAATGCATCCACTCACCGAATCCGACACGTTTCCCCTCTGTTGCCCAAAACAACTGTGGGAGCGAGCCTGCTCGCGAAAGCGGTGGGCCAGCCAACATTGTTGTCGACTTGCACTCCATCTTCGCGAGCAGGCTCGCTCCCACAGGGGTGTAGCGTGCTGCCGGGACTACCGGATTATTGGCCCGGAACATCCTTGCGCAGTTTCACCGGATCCTGTTGCTGTCTCTTCTTGGCCATCGCGCCGCGCAGTTTGATGTTGATAGCCTCAACCGCCAGCGAGAACGCCATGGCGAAGTAGACGTAGCCTTTTGGCACGTGCACGTCGAACGATTCGGCGATCAGCACGGTACCGACCACCAGCAGGAAGGACAGGGCGAGCATTTTCAGCGACGGGTGCTTGTCGATGAATTCGCTGATCTTGCCCGAGGCCAGCATCATCACCAGCACTGCCACGACGATCGCCGCGACCATGACCGGAACGTGGGAGACCATGCCGACGGCGGTGATCACCGAGTCCAGCGAGAAGACGATATCGATGATCGCGATCTGGATGATGGTGTACAGGAAGTTGCCGCCCTTGCCCGACGGCGCGTCGTCGCTTTCGTCTTCGCCTTCCAGCGCGTGGTACATCTCCTGCGAACTCTTCCACAACAGGAACAGGCCACCGAAGAACAGGATCAGGTCGCGCCCGGAAATGCCTTGGCCGAACACTTCGAAGAGGTCGGCGGTGAGGCGCATGACCCAGGTGATCGACAGCAGCAACAGGATCCGCGTGATCATGGCCAGGCCAAGACCGAAGATCCGCGTGCGCTGCTGCATGTGTTTGGGCATGCGGCTGACCAGGATCGAAATCATGATGATGTTATCGATACCGAGGACGATTTCCAGGGCGGTCAGGGTAAAGAAGGCAACCCAGATTTCGGGGTTGGTCAGCCAATCCATGTGTATTCCTTTGAGCAATTTGTTGAACCGAAAAAGGTCCGGGCTCCAAACCGCGAAGCCAGGACCCGTAACGGTGAGTCTTGGGCTTATAGAGTGCTGAACACCGGGAAAGTCCCCAACAGCAGTGCAGCAATCAGAATGCAGATGCACACCAGGATCGCCCATTTCAGGGTGAAACGCTGGTGATCACCGAAATCGATACCGGCCAGCGCCACCAACAAGTAGGTCGACGGCACCAACGGGCTCAGCAAGTGGACGGGCTGGCCGACGATCGAGGCACGGGCCATTTCCACCGCAGTGATCCCATAGTGGCTGGCCGCTTCGGCCAACACCGGCAACACGCCGTAGTAGAACGCGTCGTTGGACATGAAGAAGGTGAACGGCATGCTCACCAGTGCCGTGATCACCGCCAGGTACGGGCCGAGGAAGTCCGGAATCACCGCCAACAGGCTCTTCGACATCGCATCGACCATGCCGGTGCCCGACAGGATACCGGTGAAGATACCGGCCGCAAAGATCAGCCCGACCACTGCCAGCACGCTGCCGGAATGCGCGGCGACGCGATCCTTCTGCATTTGCAGGCAGGGGTAGTTGACGATCATCGCGATACTGAACGCCACCATGAACAGCACCGGCAGCGGCAACAGGCCGCCGATCAGTGTGCACATCAAGCCGAAAGTCAGTGCGGCGTTGAACCAGATCAGCTTCGGACGGCGTGCGTCAGGGAATTGCGAGACGCTGATTTCGCTGTGATCGATCTCGTCGCCAACCAGGTGCAGCTCGCCGAGGCGGGCACGCTCACGCTTGCCGTAGAAGTAGGCAATCAGCAGGATCGCGACGACACCAGCGGCCATGGCCGGGATCATCGGCACGAAAATGTCCGACGGGTCGACATGCAGGGCACTCGCGGCGCGGGCGGTCGGGCCGCCCCATGGGGTCATGTTCATCACGCCACCGGCGAGGATGATCAGACCGGCCATGATCCGCGGGCTCATGCCGATGCGGCTGTACAGCGGCAGCATCGCGGCCACACAGATCATGTAAGTGGTCGCGCCGTCACCATCGAGGGAAACGACGAGCGCCAGAACGGCGGTGCCGACCGAAACCTTCAGCGGGTCGCCCTTGACCAGTTTGAGAATCTTGCGCACGGCCGGGTCGAACAGGCCAGAGTCGATCATCAGGGCGAAATACAGAATGGCGAACATCAACATCACGCCGGTCGGCGCCAGTTTGGTGATGCCTTCGAGCATCATCGGGCCGATCTTCGGCGCGAAACCACCGAACAGCGCGAACAGAATCGGGATGATGATCAGGGCGATCAGCGCGGACAGGCGCTTGGTCATGATCAGGAACATGAACGTGATGACCATGGCGAAGCCAAGGAAAGTCAGCATGGGAATACTCCAGGCGTAGCGCGGCTAATGGAATGAGCGGATCGGGCGGGATCAGCGCAGAACGGGAGGCGCGAGGCGTACGGGCGGAGTGACCAGCAGGAAGCGGGAGAAACGGCGGGTTGCAGAAGACATCAGAATCACCATTGTTGTTGTTAATTGGGCCGGGCTTGTGGAAAAAACACAGGGCTTGGGCCAACCGGTCTGTTGCCGGGAGTGGGGCGATCCTAATCGGGGAAGCTTTCAGCTACCTTTCGCGAGCGAAAGCGATCAGTGAATGATCAACCGGCGGTCGGATGCAACGACAGCCAATGAATACGGGGTTGGTAGCGATGCGGATAAACGGACAGTCAGCGCTGGCTGGCAGTCTGGACATATCCGTTATCAGTTCAGCGTCAGCATCTGGTTAAAAAATCGACAGATTCAGCGGCCGTACCGCGCCCATCCAGATGGCGTGCTCGGTGTGGTCGAGCAAGTCATCACCGGTATCGGGGTGTAGGAACACCACCAGACCTTTGCGGTTGAGCGCCAGCCATGGCAGCACCTCGCCGATCAACTCGGGCCCGAAGGCCAATTGGCAGCTCCAGTCGGGGTGCGGCCCCACCGGTCGTTCGTGCACGCGGCCCATTTTCAGCGCAAACAACTGCGCGGCCTGTTCGCACAAGGCCCGCGCCTGGTCGATGGTTCGCGCGTCGAAATAGACATGGGCGTGATAGCCCTTGATCCCTTGCATCGTGTCGCCTCCCAATCGATTCGAACCCTTGGCTGTTTCCACCGTCACAGGTCATATAGGACAACTATAAGGAAAACAGCCATGAAAAATGCCGAGACCCCAGTGGTCAAAGTGGTGCTTTATGGTGCCATGGCCAGCTTGGGCGGTGCATTGATGGCTGAATTGCTCCGTCGCCAACACGAAGTCATCGCCATTCTCGACGATCTCACCGCACTCGCGCCGCGTCCGGGGTTGCGCACCAAGACCGGCGATCTGTTCGATGCCGAGCGGGTCAATCAGAGCGTTGCCGGCAGTTCGGCGGTGATCTGCCTGCTGGACGCTCCGGGGTTGCCGTTCAGCAGCGACCACGTTGAGCGCTCGGTGACGCTGGGGCCGGTGGAACAAGTGCTGGCAGTCGACGCCTTGGTCGAAGGTTTGCAACTGGCCAGCGTGCCGCGCCTGTTTCTGGTCGGTAACTTCGGTGTGCTCGACGAGCCAGAAAATGACGAGCGTCTGCAACGTCACGCTGCCGAAGAAATTCTCGAGGCGGTACAAAGCAGCTCACTGCGCTGGACCTTGGTCAATGCGCCCCATGGCGTGGCCGGGTTGACCATCGAGCACTTCAGTCAGGTCGGCGGCAATCTCGAACCGGGGCTGGCCGAACCGCTGGAGCGATTGAACCGTGTCGCGGTGGGCATCGCCGATGAACTGCGGTTGAACCTGCATGTGGGGCAGCATGTGAATTTTGTGGCGGCTTCTGATTCGTAAAAGATCGGACGATCTTTTGCTCTTCACATCGCAATCGAGGGCAGGGCCAGACCGTTAAGCGATTCGGCACTGCTGGCCTGTTCCGCCATTAACCAATCAACAAATTCCTGAATCAACGCACCCCGACGCTTGCGTTGCGGCAACACCACGTAATACCCCAGCCGCGACAGCGTGGTTTCCGCCAGCGGCCGGCACAGCAATCCCTGCAGCAGCAAGTTATCCACAAGGTGCCGCCAGCCAATCGCCACGCCTTGTCCGCCAATCGCCGCCTGAATCAGCAAGGTGTAATTGTCGAAGCGCAATTGCCCCGGCGCTGGCGGCGTAGTCAGGCCCAACTGACGAAACAAGCCACTCCAGTCGAACCAGTTGCTGCTGTTTTCCCCACGCAGATGCAACAGCGGAAATTCCAGCAGTGCCTGCGCGGGCAGCGGCAATGAACGCTCCTTGAGCAGCAGCGGACTGCACACCGGGAACACCTCTTCGCTGAACAGCCAGTGGCTCTCGCCCTGCTTGAATCGACCATCGCCAAACAGGATCGCCACGTCGATGTCGGTGCGCAGCATGTTGTGGTTGCGCTCGCTGGTGACCAGGCTGACATCGATGTGCGGATTGGCCTCGTGAAAGCGGTGCAGGCGCGGCATCAGCCAATAAGCGGCGAAAGCGAAATCCGTGGCCACTTGCAGCACTTCATGTTGCTGCTGAGTGCTGATTGCGCTCAATCCTGCGTCGATATTCTGCAAACCGAGGGTAACTTGCTCGAACAGCAGGGCACCAACCTCTGTCAACTCGATACCCCGGTAAATCCGGTCGAACAGGCGCGTACCGAGCTGCTGTTCCAGACGTTTCATTTGCTGGCTGATCGCCGGCTGCGTAGTGCCAAGCTCCACCGCAGCAGCGGTAAAACTGCGATGGCGGGCCGCCGCTTCAAAAGCGCGCAGCAGATCGAGGGAAAGGTCACCGAGGGCGTCATACATAAGCTGTACTTATCCTAGTCATTGTCGGGCGCGGGCTTTACCGGAACAGGCATGGAATCCATGCTCGATCGCAGCACTCTCGCATAAATATTCAACATGGAATGCCGCGATCACATGAAGCGCAAGAACATTCTTTTCATCATGGCCGATCAAATGGCCGCGCCAATGTTGCCGTTCTACGGCCCATCGCCGATCAAACTGCCGAATCTGTCCCGCCTCGCCGCCCAAGGCGTGGTGTTCGATGCTGCCTATTGCAACAGCCCGCTGTGCGCGCCGTCGCGCTTCACCCTGGTCAGTGGCCAGTTGCCGAGCAAGATCGGCGCCTACGACAACGCGGCCGATTTCCCCGCCGACATTCCAACTTACGCGCATTACCTGCGGCGTCTCGGCTACCGCACCGCGCTGTCGGGCAAGATGCATTTCTGCGGGCCGGACCAGTTGCACGGTTATGAAGAACGCCTGACCAGCGACATCTACCCGGCCGATTACGGCTGGGCGGTGAACTGGGACGAGCCGAACGTAAGGCCGAGCTGGTATCACAACATGTCTTCGGTATTGCAGGCCGGGCCGTGCGTGCGCACCAATCAGCTGGATTTCGACGAAGAGGTGGTGTTCAAGGCGCAGCAGTATCTGTTCGATCACATCCGCGAGGATGGCGACCAGCCATTCTGCCTGACCGTGTCGATGACCCACCCGCACGATCCGTACACGATTCCCAAGGCTTTCTGGGATCTGTATGACGATGCTGATATTCCGTTGCCTACAGCCTTGAACCAGGACGAACTCGATCCGCACTCGCAACGTCTGCTCAAGGTTTACGACCTGTGGGACAAGCCGCTGCCTGTGGATAAGATCCGCGATGCCCGTCGCGCCTACTTCGGCGCTTGCAGCTATATCGACGCCAATGTCGGCAAACTGCTGCAAACCCTTGAGGAAACCGGGCTGATCGATGACACCATCATCGTCTTCTCCGGTGACCATGGCGACATGCTCGGCGAGAAGGGCCTCTGGTACAAAATGCACTGGTTCGAGATGGCCGCGCGAGTGCCGCTGCTGATCAGCGCCCCGGGACAATTCGAGGCCGGCCGAGTCAGCGCCGCCGTATCCACCGCCGACCTGCTGCCGACCTTCGTGGATCTGGCCGGCGGCACGCTTGAGCCCGGCTTGCCACTGGACGGTCGTTCGTTGCTGCCGCACCTGCAAGGGCAGGGCGGGCATGACGAGGTGTTCGGCGAATACATGGCCGAAGGCACTGTCAGCCCGCTGATGATGATCCGCCGGGGCGCCTACAAATTTATCTACAGCGAAAGCGACCCGTGCCTACTCTTCGATGTGGATAACGATCCGCGCGAAGAAGAGGAACTGAGCCAATCGCCGCAACATCGTCAGCTGTTCGACGATTTTCTCGCTGAAGCGCGGGCCAAGTGGGACATTCCGGCGATCCATCGGGACGTACTGGCCAGCCAGCGCCGACGCCGTTTCGTCGCCGATGCGTTAACCATCGGCAAGCTGAAGAGCTGGGATCACCAGCCACTGGTCGATGCCAGTCAGCAGTACATGCGCAACCACATCGACCTTGATGATCTGGAGCGCAAGGCCCGTTATCCACAACCCTGCCAAAACCAATAACGTTAAGGGGAAGTCCATGCGCAAGTTATCCACAGCTGTCACTGTTGGCCTGATCGCATTGAGCAGCACCTCGGCCTTCGCCGAGCAAAGTTGCGAAACCGTGAAGATGGCCGATCCGGGCTGGAGCGACATCGCCGCGACCAATGCCATCACCGGATTTCTGCTCGACGGCATGGGCTACAAGGCCAAAGTCGACACCCTCGCGGTGCCGATCACCTTTGGCGGCTTGAAGGATGGCCAGGTGGACGTATTCCTCGGCAACTGGATGCCGGCGCAGCAGGGCTTCTATGACAAGTTCGTCGCTACCGGCGATGTGACGCAATTGGCCAAGAACCTCGAAGGCACCGAATTCACCCTCGCCGTCCCCGACTATGTCTGGGAGGCGGGTGTGCATGATTTTGCCGACTTGAACAAATTTGCCGACAAGTTCGACAAGAAGATCTACGGCATCGGATCAGGCGCGCCGGCGAACATTTCGTTGCAGGAGATCATCAAGAAGAATGACTTCGACATGGGCCAGTGGAAGCTGATCGAGTCCAGCGAACAGGCGATGCTCGCCGAAGTGTCGCGGGCGGTGAAGAAACAGAAATTCGTCACCTTTCTCGGCTGGACCCCGCACCCGATGAACGTGCAGCTGAAAATGCGTTACCTCAAGGGCGGCGAAAAATACTTCGGCGACACTGGCAACGTTTTCACCCTGACCCGCAAGGGCTACGCCGAGGCCTGCCCGAATGTGGGCAAGTTGCTGACCAATCTGTCGTTCACTCAGGACATGGAGAACAGCATCATGGCCGAGGTGGTGAACAAGAAGATCAGCAATGCCGAGGCAGCGAAAGCGTGGATCAAGGCCAATCCGGCGGTGCTGGACAAGTGGCTGGATGGGGTGGAGACCGTGGATGGCAAGGATGCGTTGGTGGCGGTGAAGGCCAAGCTTTGATCTCAGGGTTGCTGGAATAGCGTTCGGCTGGAGATTTTTGCCCCCTCACCCCAGCCCTCTCCCCCAAGGGGGCGAGGGGGAAAGGGAGCCGATCGCTGTTGAATCAAGACCTGCGTTCAACGCCGAAATCGCAGGTCGGTGAATCTTCAACAAACAGCTCGGTCAGTCCCCTCTCCCTCAGGGAGAGGGCTAGGGTGAGGGCTTTTACACCTGACACCCTGATAACCTTGAACAAAACCCCAACCGCGAGGACCCATGGCCTTACCCAGCCGCCATTCACTTTTTCCTTTCCTGAGCTGGTTGCCACGGCAAACCCGCGCCAGCGTCGGGCGGGACCTGATCGTCGGCCTCAGCGGTGCGATTCTCGCCTTACCCCAGTCGATTGCCTACGCACTGATCGCCGGGCTGCCACCGGAATACGGGCTGTACGCCGCAATCATTCCGGTATTGATCGCCTGCCTGTGGGGTTCCTCATGGCATTTGATCTGCGGCCCGACAGCGGCGATTTCCATCGTGCTGTACGCCAGCGTCAGCCCGCTCGCGGTGCCGGCTTCCGAGGACTACATCACTCTGATCCTGCTGCTGACGTTCCTCGCCGGGATTTTCCAATGGTTGCTCGGCTTGCTGCGCTTCGGCGCGCTGGTGAATTTCGTTTCGCATTCGGTAGTGCTCGGCTTCACCCTCGGTGCCGCCGTGGTGATCGCCATCGGGCAATTGCCCAATCTGCTCGGGCTGGAGTTGCCGGCCAACACCACCGCGCTCGCCAGCCTGATGGATCTGCTACGACATCTGGGGGCTGTGGATAAGCCCTCGCTGATGCTCGGCGTTGCTACAGTGATCGTCGGCGTGGCCCTGAAAAAACTCTTGCCGCGCTGGCCGACGCTGTTGCTCACACTGGTGCTGGCCAGTCTGCTGGTGTGGATCTGGCCAGGAATGTTCGGTCATGTGCATCTGGTCAGCGCTTTCGTCGGACGCCTGCCGCCGCTGAGCGCCTTGACGCTGGATCTGGAGGTGATCCTGCGCCTGCTGCCAAGCGCCGTGGCGGTGGGCATGCTCGGGCTGGTCACCAGTCTGTCGATCGCCCGTTCGATATCGGCGCGCTCGCAACAGTTGCTCGACGCCAATCAGGAAGTCCGCGCACAGGGTCTGTCGAACATTGTCGGTGCGTTCTTTTCCGGGTCGCTGTCAGCCGGATCGTTTACCCGCTCAGGTCTGAGTTACGAGGCGGGTGCCTGCTCGCCACTGGCCGGAGTGTTTTCGGCGCTCTGGGTGGCGCTGTTCGCGGTGTTCGGCGCCGGGCTGATCGCGCACATTCCGATCCCGGCCATGGCCGGCAGCATCCTGTTGATCGCTTGGGGTCTGGTCGATCACCGGGGCATTCGCGCTTTGCTGCGAGTCAGCCGTGCCGAGTTCGTGGTGATGGCCCTGACCTGTCTCGCGACCTTGCTGCTGGAATTGCAGACGGCGATTTACGCCGGGGTGCTGGCGTCGTTGTTCTTTTACCTCAAGCGCACCTCGCAACCACGGGTGCAGCATTGGCGCGACGGTGACGACGATGTGCTGCGTGTGGGCGGTTCGATCTTTTTCGGCGCCAGCCATTACCTGCAAGTACGCCTGCAACGCCTGCATGGCGCGCGGGTGGTAATCGAGGCACAGCAGATCAACTTCATCGATTATTCAGGGGTAGAGATGCTGCACCAGGAAGCGCGACGGCTGCTGGGCCAGGGTCGCAGCCTGACCTTGCGCCGGGCGCGGCCGCCAGTGGTGGAGGAACTGCGCAAACTGGAGGGGGCGGAGAAGTGCCCGATCAGGTTTGAGGATTGAGCTGACATTGGTGGTGATGCGATTCGCGAGCAGGCTCGCTCCCACATTGATCGTATTTCAATGTGGGAGCAGAGCTTAAAGGGCCAGCTGGCGGCGCAGCTCGGCGAGTACCGACGCAGTATCCGGGCGCACTCCGCGCCACAGCCAGAATGCCTCGGCCGCCTGCTCGGCGAGCATGCCCAGACCATCCATCGCCAGCGCCGCGCCGTGCTCAGTGGCCCAGCGGCAGAACGCGGTCGGTTCCTTGCCGTACATCATGTCGTAGCACAGGGTCTGGCCCGGCTCGATCAGGCTTGGCGCGATCGGTGGCACATCACCGGTCAGGCTCGCGGAGGTGGCGTTGATGATCACGTCCACCGGTTCGCGCAGCCAGTCGAAACCACTGGCCGACACCGGCCCGAGATCGCCGAACAACTCCGCCAGCAGCTCAGCCTTGTCCACCGTGCGATTGGCGATGATCACCGAGGCCGGTTTCTCTGCCAGCAACGGCTCCAGCGCACCGCGCACCGCGCCGCCGGCGCCGAGCAAAAGGATGCGCTTGCCGGTCAGGCTGAACCCGGCATTCACCGTCAGATCACGGACCAGGCCGGCGCCATCGGTGTTGTCGCCGAGCAGTGAACCGTCGTCCAGTTTGCTCAAGGTGTTCACCGCACCGGCGCGCTGCGCGCGGGCGGTCAGGCTGTTGGCCAGCCGGTAAGCGTCTTCCTTGAACGGCACTGTCACGTTGGCGCCGCGGCCTTCGCGAAAGAATGCCGTGGCGCAGCCGGTAAAATCATCCAGCGGCGCCAGCAGCGTGCTGTAATCGAGGCGCTGGCCGGTCTGTTCGGCGAACAACTGGTGAATCATCGGCGACTTGCTGTGGCCGATCGGATTACCGAAAACAACGTAACGATCCATCACCCGTCCTCAGGCCTCGGCCAGCCAGTCACGATCCTGCAGGAAATACTCGGTCAGACGCGCTTCTGCGCTGCCAGGTTCGGCCTTCCAGTCATAGCCCCAGCGCACTTGCGGTGGCAGCGACATCAGAATCGATTCGGTACGGCCACCCGACTGCAAGCCGAACAGCGTGCCACGGTCGTAAACCAGGTTGAATTCGACGTAGCGGCCACGACGGAATTCCTGGAATTCGCGCTGCTGAGCAGTGAAGGCGTCGTTCTTGCGCCGCTGCACGATCGGCAGGTAGGCCTCAATGTAGGCATCGCCGATGGCGCGCATGAAGGCGAAGCTGGTGTCGAAATCCCACTCGTTCAGATCGTCGAAGAACAGACCGCCAATGCCGCGCGGCTCATGACGATGCTTGATATGGAAATAGGTGTCGCACCAGGCCTTGTAACGCGGATAGACGTCCGCACCAAACGGCGCACAGGCTTGCTCGGCGACGCGGTGCCAATGAATGCAGTCTTCTTCAACGCCGTAGTACGGGGTCAGGTCGAAACCGCCGCCGAACCACCAGACCGGTTCTTCGCCTTCTTTTTCAGCAATGAAAAAACGCACGTTGGCGTGGGAGGTCGGCACATGCGGGTTGTGCGGGTGAATGACCAGCGACACGCCGAGCGCCTCGAAACCACGCCCGGCCAGTTCCGGCCGATGGGCGCTGGCCGACGGCGGCAGCCCGCTGCCGAACACGTGGGAAAAATTGACGCCGCCCTTTTCGATCAGCGTGCCATTTTCCAGCACGCGGGTGCGCCCGCCACCGCCCGCCGGCCGGGTCCAGGCGTCTTCGACGAAGCATTTGCCGCCGTCTTCGGTTTCCAGTGCAGCGCAGATGCGGTCTTGCAGATCGAGCAGATAGGCCTTTACGGCGTCGGTGCGGGTCGTCATGGCTTCACCTTGAATCGGGCGGCGCCCCGGCAGGCGGGCGGCGCAAATGGGCGCGTAGCATACCATCGCAGACCGGCGCGCCGCAGTTGACGAAGATCAAGCAGGGGAGTTGGATAGAGGGCTTAGCAACGACCCAAGGAGAGCAGGCAGATGGCAAAGCGTATCCAGTTCCGCGCCCACGGCGGTCCCGAAGTGCTCGAATATGTTGACTACGAACCCGCTGCACCCGGGCCGAATCAGGTGCGCGTGGCCAATCAGGCGATCGGCCTGAACTTCATCGACACCTATTACCGCAGCGGCCTCTATGCGCCACCCGCGTTGCCGTCCGGCCTGGGATCGGAAGGCGCCGGCACGGTCGAAGCGGTGGGCTGCGACGTTACCCGGTTCAAGGTCGGCGATCGCGTGGCATACGGCAGCGGCCCGCTCGGCGCCTACAGCCAGCTGCATGTGCTGCCGCAGGACAATCTGGTGCACCTGCCCGATGAAATCAGTTTCGAAACTGCCGCCGGCGTCATGCTCAAGGGCCTGACCGTGCAATACCTGCTGCGCCAGACCTACCAACTGCAGGGCGGCGAAACCATTCTGTTCCACGCCGCAGCCGGTGGCGTCGGCTCGCTGGCCTGCCAATGGGCCAAAGCGCTGGGCGTGAAGCTGATCGGCACCGTCAGCTCGAAGGAGAAAGCCGAGCTGGCCAAAGCCAACGGCGCCTGGGCCACCATCGACTACAGCCATGAAAACGTTGCCGAGCGCGTGCTGGCACTGACTGACGGCAAGAAAGTCCCGGTGGTGTATGACGGCGTCGGCAAGGACACTTGGCTCACGTCTCTGGACAGCGTCGCACCACGTGGCCTGGTGGTGAGTTTCGGCAATGCTTCCGGCGCGGTCGACGGCGTCAATCTGGGCATTCTCGCCGCAAAGGGTTCGCTCTACGTCACCCGGCCTACGCTGGCGACCTACGCCAACAACGCCGAGAACCTGCAGCGCATGGCCGACGAGCTGTTCGAGATGATCATCAGTGGCAAACTGAAGGTCGACATCAGCCAGCGCCATGCACTGGCGGATGCGGCGAAAGCACAAACTGAACTGTCGGCACGGCGCACGACCGGTTCCACGATTCTGCTGCCATAACGCTTCAAGTTGATACTCGGTGAACTCTTCCATGAGTTCGCCGAGTATCTTGCGGCTATATCAAGTACATCTTGCGGTGAAGTTTCTTCGCCGCTGGTCTACGACCGGCGAACTTCCTGCGCAACTTCTTCGATTCATATACGAGCCATTTCTCAGCCCACTCTTCAATCACTGGCGGATCAATACTGACGGTTAAAAACATCACGATACTCCGGCTGATGCGCGTTCATGTTCACAGGCTGATCCAGGGCCATCAGGATTTGTCGCCACTCGGCAGACAACAGCCAATAATCGCCACGGGCACGTTGCTCGATATGCATTGCCTGCGAAGCGATCGGTGTCAGGCCGAAGCGCTGATACATTTGCCGCTGTGGCGATCTGCACAAGGCCGTGACTCCCTGATATCCGCGATCAATCGCCCATTCCGCAGCGGTGGCAAGCAGACCATTGACCGACACCGGCCGGTGCTGCTGGGAATGGGTGATCAGACGGCTGAACTCGACGTGGCGCGCCAATGCCACAGTGGGAGACACATGATGCTGCGCCAGTGAAGCCCATTCGAAGGGCGCCGGAGTTGCCCGCAGCACCGCAATAAGCTGATCACGCTGATACAACAGAAAGTGCGTGCTGCGTGAGGTGATCGCCAGTCGAGTTTCCAGCGCCCGGGCTCTGGAGGTGAGCATGTAATGCTGCAATCGCAGGCGAAACTGTCGATTGATGAAGCGTTCAAATTCCCCGGCATCCGATCCTGCCTCGACAATGGCCACACGATAGTCGGCCTGTTGATTCTTGAGTGTCTCCTGAAAGCCCTGCAGATAATCCTTGAGGTGTAAATCGGTAATATCCATTACTTCTCCGCAGCCATTAATATTTCGAAGTTGCTTCAAGCACATTGAAAGAATGGATGCTTTTGGAAATCTCGCCACTGCACGCGTTCTGATAATCACGTGGGAAAACTTACAGATATTTCAGACTCAAAGATTCGTCTGACGCATGAAAGAACAATGGCAACGGACAAGTTTTAATAAATGCGGGAATAAACTGCGGGCATGCGCAGAACTCCTCGTCGATGGCGCCGAGGAGTCCGCAAAAATAAAAAGAATGGCGTCAGTCAGGACGAACGACGTTACCGGTGGCCAGGTCGCGGATCACGCTGGGATTCTTGCGCCCGCCAAGGCTGCCGCCCAGCACCAGATCGACCTGACCACGGAAATACTGCTCGATGCGCAAACGCGTGCGCGCCGGCGGTCGCCCCTGTGGGTTGGCCGATGTGGAAATCAATGGCCCGACCAGCGAGCACAGGTCGCGCACCTGCGGGTGATCGCTGACCCGCAGCGCCACGGTGTCATGCACGCCTGTGACCCATTCCGGCAACAGGTTCTGATGCGGCACCAGCCAGGTGTTCGGCCCCGGCCAGGTACTGGCCATGCGGTCGATCCAGTCCTGGGGGAAGTCCTCGAAGAGGAAATCGAACTGGCGGATGTTGTCGGCGACCAGGATCAGCCCTTTGCTCACCGAGCGATTCTTGATCGCCAGCAAGCGGTCCACCGCGTCTTCATTCCACGGGTCGCAACCCAGCCCCCAGACGGCTTCGGTTGGATAGGCAATCACCGCGCCGGCGCGAACTTCACGCGCGGCTTGTTGCACACGCCAACTGTTGACCATGAAAAAACTCTCCCACAAACAGGTTTCGCGCAGTTTACCGATCTTCCTCGTAAAACCTAGCTCGACCGCGCCAGCCAGCGACCGTTTTCGCATACCGCACGGCCTTCGATTTCCAGCTCGGTCAACGTTGCCAGCACCTTCGGCAACGCCCAGCCACAACTCGCGGCCAAGGCCTCGCTGGTGTGCGGCGCCGCGTGCAGCAGCGCCAGCAACGGGTGATCGGCCTGCACCGCCGCTGTGGATAGCAACGGCTGCTGCCAGCCGCGCAGGGCTTCGAGGATATGTTCGATAGTCTCCACCAGCACCGCCCCGTCGCGAATCAATTGGTGACAACCGCGCGCGCCGGGGTGATGGATCGAGCCCGGAATGGCATAAACCTCGCGACCCTGTTCGGCTGCCAGCCGCGCGGTGATCAACGAACCGCTGGCAACACTGGCCTCGACCACCAGCACGCCGAGGGACAACCCGCTGATGATGCGGTTGCGCCGGGGGAAGTTGCTCGGGCTCGGCCCGGCGTCCAACGGAAACTCCGAGAGCACCGCGCTGCCCGAGCCAATCATCGCCTCGGCCAGGCGTTTATTGCGTTGTGGATAAAAATTTTCCAGCCCCGTGCCGAGCACACCCACGGTCAAGCCGCCAACATCCAGAGCAGCCTGATGGGCAGCGGCATCGATGCCCAGCGCCAGACCACTGTTGATGACAAAACCGGCCCCGGCCAGACTGCGGGAAAACGCCGCCGCCGTATCCATGCCCGGGCGCGAAGCGCGGCGGCTGCCGACCATCGCCAGTTGCGGTTTTTCCAGAATCGACGGATCGCCCGCGACGAATAACAGCGGCGGCGGATCGGCAATTTGCGCCAGCAACGCTGGGTAATCCGCTTGATCCCACATCAGCAAATGTTGATCGGGACGCTCTAGCCAGCGCATTGCGTGGCTGGCGCCGTCGCGCACCGCTGGACAACGCCGTGCTTCGGCGCAGGCCGCCGGCAACCCCAGTGAGCGCCAGGCACTGGCCGGCGCGCTGAGGGCTTTCGACGCCGAGCCGAAGGCTTCGAGCAATTTGGCAAAACGCTTGGGGCCGATATCCGGCATGCGGTGCAGGCGCAGACGCGCTTCCAGTTCCGCCGGGGAAATGGCCGTACTGACAGACAACATGAATGGATCATCCTTGATCGTTCTATGCTCCGAACCATTCGGAACAAGCTGTGGATAACTCTGTTGGTAACTTGTTAAGCACGCTTACGGATTTCGCACCTTGTCGAGCACCGCCAGCGAGCGTGAAGCATTGAGGACCAGGCCGTAACTGAGTTTGTCGTAGGTGCGGAACACCATCAGCAGGCCGGCGCGTTCATCGGGAATTTTCAGCGGCTGGCCGGTGATCCGATCACGCACCGTTTCGCCGGTTTTCATCACCGCCAGAACATTGCCTTCGGCCAGACCGTCACGTTTGCCTTTATTCAGGGTAACCACGTCCATCACACCGATCTGCGTGACGCCACGTGGCACGTCGATGATCAGCCCGTCGATGGAACGCTTCGGCGCGCTGGGCATGAAAGTCGAATTGATCGAACGTTCTTCACCGCCGAACAAGCGGTCACCGAGGCGTACTTCCTGGGTGGTGCGTTGCAGGGCGAGGGTGGCGACGTCGCCTTCGGTGGCAACAACCTCGCCGCCGCCGATATCGTCGGCGTTGATGCCGAGGAATTCCTTGGTCTGCGGGTCGGTGTAGACCTTGCCCTGGCGGAAGATGCCGTACACCGGCTGCTCCGGATCGAAATGGCCACGGGCGAAGATGCGATCGCCTGTACCGCTGAGCACCCGTTCGGCATCGCCGGCGACGATGTACGGCGCCTTGTCGAAGTCTTCGGCCTTGTCGACGATACGGTTGCTCAGCAGAAAGCTGTTGATCGATTTCAGCGGAATGCTCGGAATTGCCTCGGCCACCGGGCTGGTGCGAATCCGTGGCGAGAGTTTGATGGTGCCGCGCGACTCGCCACGATGGACGGTCAGTTGCGGCTGGCCGTTGACGTAGCTGAGGGTCAGTGTGTCGCCGGGATAGATCAGGTTGGGGTTTTCGATCTGCGGATTGGCCCGCCACAGTTGTGGCCACTGCCAGGGCTCGCGCAGGTATTTGCCGGAGATATCCCAGAGCGTGTCCCCGGAAACCACCGTGTATTGCTGTGGAAAACCATCCCTGAGTTGCACTTGCCCTTGCGCGGCGCCGGCCGAAGCCAGAAGCAGCAGGGCGAGTAGTGTTTTCCTCATGCAGTGAATCCCTTTATCATGTGCACTCGCGTGAATCGTCAGAGCCCCCGTGGCTCACTTCTGTATTTCAGAAGCTACGCTTCACAACGGTAGCCTGCATCTTCGGACCCGCCAGGCCATCGACCCGACTTTACTCAACGTGTGCAGCAATCGAAGCCTATGGCCATTTTAAACATCCTCGAATTTCCGGACCCGCGTCTGCGCACTATCGCCAAACCAGTGGCTGTAGTGGACGACGAAGTGCGTCAGTTGGTCGACGACATGTTTGAAACAATGTATGAAGCGCCGGGCATCGGCCTCGCCGCGACCCAGGTCAACGTGCACAAACGTATCGTCGTGATGGACCTGTCCGAAGACCGTACCGAGCCACGGGTGTTCATCAACCCCGAGTTCGAACCGCTGACCGACGAGATGGATCAGTACCAGGAAGGCTGCCTCTCGGTACCGGGCTTCTACGAAAACGTCGACCGCCCGCAGAAGGTCAAAATCAAGGCGCTGGACCGCGACGGCAAGCCCTATGAGCTGATTGCCGAAGGTCTGCTCGCGGTGTGCATCCAGCACGAATGCGACCACCTCAACGGCAAATTGTTCGTCGATTACCTGTCCACGCTCAAACGCGACCGGATCAAGAAGAAGCTGGAAAAGCTGCACCGCCAGAACGCTTGATGCCCCTCTTCAAAGGCTTGCTGCGGCAAGCCTTTTTCTTTTTATGAGACGTCCTTCATGACTGAGCCACTGCGCATTGTTTTTGCCGGTACCCCGGAATTCGCCGCCGAACACCTCAAGGCCCTGCTGAGCAGCCCATACGAGATCGTCGCGGTCTACACCCAGCCGGATCGCCCGGCCGGCCGAGGGCAAAAACTCATGCCAAGCCCGGTCAAACAACTCGCCCTGGAAAATAATATCCAGGTGTTGCAGCCGCCGACCTTGCGCAATGCCGACGCCCAGGCGGAACTGGCCGCGCTGAAGCCGGACTTGATGGTGGTGGTCGCCTACGGTTTGATCCTCCCGCAAGCGGTGCTGGATATTCCGCGTCTGGGTTGCATCAACAGCCACGCGTCGTTGCTGCCACGCTGGCGCGGTGCGGCGCCGATCCAGCGCGCGGTTGAACACGGCGACGCCGAAAGCGGTGTAACGGTGATGCGCATGGAAGCCGGCCTCGACACCGGGCCGATGCTGCTCAAGGTCGTCACCCCGATCAGCGCCGATGACACTGGCGGCACCCTGCATGATCGCCTCGCCGAGATGGGGCCGCCCGCAGTGGTGCAGGCGATTGCCGGTCTGGCTGCCGGCACCCTGCAATGGGAGGTGCAGAATGACGAACTCGCTACTTACGCACACAAACTCAACAAAGACGAAGCACGCATCGACTGGAGCCGTCCGGCGGTGGAGCTGGAACGTCTGGTCCGCGCGTTCAACCCATGGCCCATCACCCACAGCACGCTCAATGGCGAAGCGTTGAAAGTGCTGGCCGCGACCGTGGCCGACGGCACTGGCGCTCCGGGTGAAATCCTCAGCGCCAGCAAGGACGGCCTGATTGTCGCCTGCGGTGCACAAGCGCTGTGCCTGACCCGCCTGCAATTGCCCGGCGGCAAGGCGCTGAACTTCAGCGACCTGTTCAACAGCCGCCGCGAGAAATTCGCCGTCGGCAGCGTGCTCGGCGCTGCGGTGGAGGCGCAATGAACCCGCGTCTGGCCGCCGCCAAGGCCCTCGCCGCCGTCCTCAGCGGCAAGGCTTCGCTGAACAGCTCCCTGCCGACGCAACTGGACAAGGTCGAGGATCGCGATCGCGGTTTCACTCAGGATCTGGCCTTCGGCACCGCACGCTGGCAGCCACGCCTGTCTGCACTGGCGGAAAAACTCCTGCAGAAACCTTTCAAAGCCGCCGACGCTGATGTCGAGGCGTTGCTGCTGGTTGGTCTGTATCAACTGCTCTACACCCGCGTACCGGCCCATGCCGCGATCGGCGAAACCGTCGGTTGTGCCGACAAGCTGAAAAAGCCCTGGGCCAAAGGTCTGCTCAACGCCGTGCTGCGCAATGCCCAGCGCGAAAGCGAGACGATCTTCGCCGAACTGGAGCGCGACCCGGTGGTGCGCACGGCTCATCCGCGCTGGCTGCAAAAATCCCTGAAGGCCTTCTGGCCGCAACAGTGGGAAGCCATCTGCGCAGCGAATAACGCGCATCCGCCAATGATCCTGCGGGTCAACCGTCGCCATCACAGTCGCGATGCTTATCTCGCGCTGCTGGGCGAAGCCGGGATCGCCGCGACGCCGTGCGTTTACAGCCGCGACGGCATCGTCCTCGAAGCCGCTGCCGACGTGCGCAGCCTGCCGGGTTTCGCCGAAGGCTGGATCAGCGTGCAGGACGAAGCCGCGCAACTGGCTGCCGACCTGCTTGATCTGGCGCCGGGGCAGCGGGTGCTCGACGCCTGCTGCGCCCCTGGCGGCAAGACCTGCCACATCCTCGAAGCCGAACCGGCGCTGGCCGGGGTGGTGGCGGTGGATCTGGAAGCCAAGCGTCTGCTGCGCGTAAAGGAAAACCTCGAGCGCCTCGGCCTCGACGCTGAACTGATCGCCGCCGACGGTCGCGATATCGACAAATGGTGGGACGGTAAACCGTTCCAGCGCATCCTCCTCGACGCGCCATGCTCGGCCACCGGGGTAATTCGTCGCCATCCGGACATCAAGCTGACCCGCCAGCCCGACGACATCGTCGCCCTCGCGCAACTGCAAGGCGAACTGCTCGACGCCATGTGGAAAACCCTCGAAGTCGGCGGCATCCTGCTCTACGCCACGTGCTCGACGCTGCCGACCGAAAACACCGAAGTCATCGCTGCGTTTCTCGAACGCACGCCCGGCGCGCGGGAACTGGATCTGGCCACCGCGGCCGGCATCAAGCAGCCCCATGGTCGCCAGTTGCTGGCCCAGCAGGGTGGGCATGACGGGTTCTACTACGCCAAGCTGATCAAGATCGCCGCTGCGCGCGGCTAAACGGATTCATGGAGTGACTGGATGAAAATCATCATCCTCGGTGCGGGACAGGTCGGCGGTTCGCTGGCCGAACATCTGGCCAGCGAGGCCAACGACATCACTGTGGTCGACACCGATGGCGAGCGCCTGCGCGACCTCGGCGACCGCCTCGACATCCGCACCGTGCAGGGCCGGGGCTCGCTGCCGTCGGTGCTGCGCCAGGCCGGTGCCGACGACGCCGACATGCTGGTCGCGGTGACCAACAGCGACGAAACCAACATGGTCGCCTGCCAGGTCGCCCACACGCTGTTCCACACGCCGACCAAGATCGCTCGCGTGCGCGAAGCGTCGTACCTCAATCGCGAGGAACAGCTGTTCCAGAACGAAGCGATTCCGGTCGACGTGCTGATCAGCCCCGAGCAGGTCGTGACCAATTACATCAAGCGCCTGATCCAGCACCCCGGCGCGTTGCAGGTGATCGACTTCGCCGAAGGCGCGGCGCAACTGGTAGCGGTGCGCGCCTACTACGGCGGGCCGCTGGTCGGCCAGCAACTGCGGCAGTTGCGCGAGCACATGCCGAACGTCGAAACCCGCGTGGCGGCGATCTTCCGCCGTGACCGGCCGATCCTGCCCCAGGGCGACACAGTGATCGAAGCCGATGACGAGGTGTTTTTCATCGCCGCCCGTGAGGACATTCGCGCGGTGATGAGCGAAATGCGCCGCCTCGACGAAACCTACAAACGCATCGTCATCGCCGGTGGCGGGCAGATCGGCGAGCGCCTGGCCGAGGCCATCGAAAGCCGTTATCAGGTGAAGATCATCGAGATGAGCCCGGCGCGTTGCCGCTACCTCTCTGACACCCTCGACAGCACCGTAGTGTTGCAAGGCAGTGCCTCGGACCGCGATCTGCTGCTGGAAGAGAACATCGCCGACGCCGATATCTTCCTCGCCCTGACCAACGATGACGAAGCCAACATCATGTCGTCGCTGCTGGCCAAACGGCTGGGGGCGAAGAAGGTCATGACGATCATCAACAACCCGGCCTACGTCGACCTGATCCAGGGCGGCGACATCGATATCGCCATCAGCCCGCAACTGGCGACCATCGGCACCTTGCTCGCCCATGTGCGCCGCGGCGATATCGTCAGCGTGCACTCACTGCGGCGCGGCGCGGCGGAAGCGATCGAGGCGATTGCCCACGGTGATGCGAAATCCAGCAAGGTCATCGGCAAGCCGATCGAGAAGATCGGCCTGCCGCCCGGCACCACCATCGGCGCGGTGATCCGCAATGAGAAAGTGATCATCGCCCACGACGACACGGTGATCGAAGCGGGCGACCACGTGATTCTGTTCCTTGTGGATAAAAAGCATATTCGCGATGTGGAGAAGCTGTTTCATGTGGGGTTGAGCTTTTTCTGACCTGATAACAACGTTTTGATCGTTCCCACGCTCTGCGTGGGAATGCAGCCCGGGACGCTCTGCGTCCCATAAGCGGACGCAGAGCGTCCATTGAGGCATTCCCACGCGGAGCGTGGGAACGATCACTCAAACGAGGCTGAATAAAATGCTCGAATCCCTGGAAAAAATGCTCGCCAAGGGTGTGGATAACGCTCTGTTGCGCTTCGGTCTGGGCAAGGGTTATCTGGACTTGGGTGAAAACGCCAAGGCTGCCGAGCATTTTCAGCGCTGCGTCGCATTCGATCCGAAATACTCGGCGGCGTGGAAGCTGCTGGGCAAGGCGCAGCTGGCGCTAGGCGATCACGCCGCTGCGCGCCAGGCCTGGGAACAAGGCCTGGAAGCGGCCCGCGCCCACGGTGACAAACAGGCGGAAAAGGAGATGACGGTGTTCCTGAAGAAGCTCGAGCGGCAGGCGCCTTGAGCTATAGACAGCACAAGGCGTCTCCAATGACCGTCATCAGATCGAAGCCGCTCAGTACCAGCGCGCCTCGCCCGGCGGACGCTTCTTGAAGCGCTTCATGCTCCACATGTACTGGCTCGGATACGCCGCGACGTAACGCTCGACCACTTTGCTCATGGCTGCGCAGGACTCCGCGGTATCGGTGCTGTACATGGCTTCTGGCGCGGCTTCGAGAATGACTTTGTAGCCCGAGCCGTCAGGCAGGCGCAGGGCGTGCAGGAATACACCCACCGCTTTGCCGCCGGCCAGCATGTTCGGCACGAATTTGCTGGTCAGTGCCTGAGTGGCAAAGAACGGCACGAAAATCCCTGCGGATTCGGCCGGTTCCGGGTCGGCGGGGATGCCCACGGCACCGCCCTTACGCACTTCCTTGATGACGCTGAGAATGCCTTCCTTGGTCGACGCCGCGACCTTGTTGCCCAGCTGCACACGCTGTTTGCGCAGCAATTCATCCACTGCCTTGAGCTTCGGCGGACGGTAGAAAATGATCGGTTTGCACTGGCTGCAATAGAAGTGGTTGAGCACTTCCCAGTTGCCGAGGTGGCTGGTGATGCCGACCACGCCTTTGCCCGAGGCCAGCGCGTCTTTCAACACATCGAGGCCTTCGACTTCACGGACCAGATCGATCGAGCGCTGCGCCGGCCAGATCCACGCGCAGGCGCTTTCGGTCAGTGACTTGCCGATGTCCTTCAGACTCTGACCGACCAGACGCTCGCGTTCGGCCGCATCCATCTGTGGAAAACATTTGGCGAGGTTGATCCGCACCACGTCGCGGGAACGGTTGGGGGTTTTCCACATGATCCAGCCGATCGCCGAACCCACGGCCTGCACGGCTCGCCATGGCAGCAGGGCAAACAGCCGCAGAGCGCCTACCAGCAAGGCGCCTTTAAACTTTTCCACAGGTCACTCCTGATCTTTGTGCTGTGCGCGAGGCGGGCATTCTAACCGGCGTTGGCGAGCTGCGCGTAGCGGTCGCAATCCTGGGTGTGGTCCATGACCATGCCCGAGGCCTGCATCAGCGCGTAGCAAATGGTCGGACCGACGAAGGTGAATCCGGCTTTTTTCAGCGCTTTGCTCATTGCCAGCGCTTCGGGGGTGATCGCCGGGACTTCGCTGCGATCCTTGAAATGATTGATGATCGGTTGGTCGCCCACGAATGACCAGAGCAACGCCACCGGATCCTCCAGCGCCAGCCACGCCTGGGCATTGCGCCGGGCGGCGTTGAGTTTCAGGCGATTGCGGATGATGCCCGGGTCGAGCATGAGCTCGTCGATTTCGGCGTCACTCATCTGCGCCACGCGCTGCACGTCAAAGCCGAACAGCACCTCGCGATAGCGCTCACGTTTGCGCAACACAGTGATCCACGACAGCCCGGCCTGGAACCCTTCGAGCAAAAGCAACTCGAACAAACCCTGCGCATCGCGCAGCGGCGTGCCCCACTCCTGATCGTGATAAGCCATGTACAACGGATCTTCGGTACACCAAAAGCAGCGTGGCATAAGGCTCCAGGGGGCGTGCGCAGCAACGAATCGGGTATACTCCCGCTCTTTAAATCGCAGCCCAAGAAACAGGTGAATTTCGTGAGCCAGCCTACGCCAGCCGTGCGTACCTTCCAAGACTTGATCCTCGCGCTCCAGCAATACTGGGCCGAGCAAGGTTGTGTGGTACTTCAGCCCTACGATATGGAAGTAGGCGCCGGCACTTTCCACACCGCGACCTTCCTGCGCGCCATCGGCCCGGAAACCTGGAACGCCGCGTACGTGCAGCCAAGCCGCCGTCCGACTGACGGCCGTTACGGCGAAAACCCGAACCGTCTGCAGCACTACTACCAGTTCCAGGTAGTCCTGAAGCCGAACCCGGACAACTTCCAGGAACTGTACCTGGGCTCGCTCAAGCATGTCGGCCTCGACCCGCTGGTGCACGACATCCGCTTCGTCGAAGACAACTGGGAATCGCCGACCCTCGGCGCCTGGGGTCTGGGCTGGGAAGTCTGGCTCAATGGCATGGAAGTCACCCAGTTCACCTACTTCCAGCAAGCGGGCGGCATCGAGTGCTACCCGGTGACCGGCGAGATCACCTACGGTCTCGAGCGTCTGGCGATGTACCTGCAAGGCGTCGATTCGGTCTACGACCTGGTCTGGGCTGACGGTCCGTTCGGCAAAGTCACCTATGGCGATGTGTTCCACCAGAACGAAGTGGAGCAGTCCACCTACAACTTCGAACACGCCAACGTCGACAAACTGTTCGAGTTGTTCGACTTCTATGAAAGCGAAGCCAAGCGCCTGATCGAACTCGACCAGCCGCTGCCGTTGCCGAGCTACGAAATGGTGCTGAAGGCGTCGCACACCTTCAACCTGCTGGATGCGCGCCGGGCGATCTCGGTGACTGCGCGTCAGCAATACATTCTGCGCGTACGCACCCTGGCGCGTTCCGTTGCGCAAGCCTACCTGCTGGCCCGCGCCAAGCTGGGCTTCCCGATGGCGACCCCGGACCTGCGTGATGAAGTACTGGCCAAGCTGGAGGCTGCACAATGAGTGCGCAAGATTTTCTGGTTGAACTGGGCACCGAAGAACTGCCACCCAAAGCCCTGAACACTTTGGCTGATGCGTTCCTCGCCGGTATCGACAAGGGCCTGCAAGCCGCCGGCCTGAGCTACGAAAGCAAAACCGTGTATGCCGCGCCACGTCGTCTGGCCGTGCTGATCACTGCGCTGGCTACTCAGCAGCCGGATCGCAGCATCAACCTCGATGGCCCGCCACGTCAGGCCGCGTTCGACGCTGACGGCAATCCGACTCAGGCCGCGCTCGGTTTCGCCAAGAAGTGCGGCGTCGAGCTGAGCGAAATCGACCAGAGCGGTCCGAAACTGCGCTACAGCCAGAACATCGCCGGCAAGCCGACTGCGAGCCTGCTGCCGACCATCGTCGAAGATTCGCTGAACGACCTGCCGATTCCGAAACGCATGCGTTGGGGTGCGCGCAAGGAAGAATTCGTGCGTCCGACCCAGTGGCTGGTGATGCTGCTCGGTGATCAGGTCATCGACTGCACGATCCTCGCGCAGAAGGCTGGCCGTGAATCCCGTGGTCACCGTTTCCACCATCCGCAAGCCGTACGCATCGGTTCGCCGTCGAGCTACCTCGCCGACCTGCGTGCCGCTTACGTATTGGCCGATGCCAACGAGCGTCGCGAGATCATCAGCAAGCGCACCGAAGAGTTGGCCACCCGTCAGGAAGGCACGGCGATCGTACCGCCGGCGCTGCTCGACGAAGTGACCGCGCTGGTCGAATGGCCGGTGCCGCTGGTGTGCTCGTTCGAGGAACGCTTCCTCGACGTGCCGCAGGAAGCGCTGATCACCACCATGCAGGACAACCAGAAGTACTTCTGCCTGCTGGATGCCGACGGCAAGTTGCTGCCACGTTTCATTACCGTGGCCAACATCGAAAGCAAAGACCCGCAGCAGATCATCGCCGGTAACGAGAAAGTGGTTCGCCCACGCCTGACCGACGCCGAGTTCTTCTTCAAGCAGGACAAGAAGCAGAAGCTCGAAGACTTCAACCTGCGCCTGCAGAACGTGGTGTTCCAGGAAAAACTCGGCAGCGTCTACGACAAGGCCGAGCGCGTATCGAAACTGGCCGCGTACATCGCCGCACGCATCGGCGGCAACGCCTCGTGGGCTGCCCGTGCGGGCCTGCTGTCGAAGTGCGACCTGGCCACCGAAATGGTCGGCGAGTTCCCGGAGATGCAAGGTGTCGCCGGTTACTACTACGCCCTCAATGACGGCGAGCCACAGGATGTCGCGCTGGCACTGAACGAGCAGTACATGCCACGCGGTGCCGGCGCCGAATTGCCAGCGACCCTGACCGGTGCAGCTGTCGCCATCGCCGACAAGCTCGACACTCTGGTCGGCATCTTCGGTATCGGCATGCTGCCAACCGGCAGCAAAGACCCTTATGCCCTGCGCCGTGCGGCACTGGGCGTGCTGCGGATCCTGATCGAGAAACAACTGGATCTGGACCTGAACGACGCCGTGGCTTTCGCGGTGAATGCGTTCGGCGGCAAGGTCAAGGCGGCCGGCCTCAACGAAGCCGTGCTGGAATTCATCTTCGACCGTCTGCGTGCGCGTTATGAAGATGAAGGCGTCGACGTCGCCACTTACCTGTCGGTACGTGCGCTCAAGCCAGGCTCGGCGCTGGACTTCGACCAGCGTGTGCAGGCGGTGCAGGCCTTCCGCAAACTGCCGGAAGCGGCAGCGCTGGCGGCGGTGAACAAGCGCGTATCGAACCTTTTGAGCAAAGTCGAAGGCTCGGTACCGACCGTGGTCGAGGCCAAGTATTTCGACAACGCCAACGAGTTCTCGCTGTATTCGGCAATCCAGCAAGCGGATCAAGCGGTTCAGCCAATGGCCGCGGCGCGTCAGTACAACGAATCGCTGGCACGCCTGGCGGCACTGCGCGAGCCGGTCGATGCGTTCTTCGACGCGGTGATGGTCAATGCCGACGACGCCAATGTGCGGGCCAACCGTTACGCGCTGCTGGCGCGTCTGCGTGGTCTGTTCCTCGGTGTTGCCGACATTTCGCTGCTGGGTTGAGGGATTGCTGTTGAAACTGCTGATTCTCGATCGTGACGGCGTGATCAATTACGACTCCGATGCCTACATCAAGTCGGTGGAGGAGTGGATTCCGTTGCCCGGCTCGATCGAAGCGATTGCGCAGTTGAGCAAGGCCGGCTGGACGGTGGCGGTGGCCACCAACCAGTCGGGCATTGCTCGCGGCTACTACGACCTCGCCACCCTCGAGGCCATGCACGCGCGCCTGCGCGAGCTGGTCGCGGAGCAGGGCGGCGAAGTCGGTCTGATCGTGTATTGCCCGCACGGCCCGGACGAAGGTTGCGATTGCCGCAAACCGAAACCGGGAATGCTGAAAGCCATTGCCGAGCATTACACGGTGCCGTTGACCAACGTCTGGTTCGTCGGCGACAGCCTTGGTGACCTGGAGGCCGCCAAAGCCGTCGATTCACAGCCAGTTTTGGTGAAGACCGGGAAAGGCGAAAAGACTCAGGGCAAAACCCTGCCGGTTGGCACTCTGATTTTTGACGATCTGGCGGCGATAGCCGCAGAACTTATCCACAACTAGAGTACTTCTGAAATTCCTGGCCAGGGATTGCTCGGGAGTGCGCTTGAACAGTCGGGCATTGCCCCGTAACGGTAACCGTCGCCATGTCGATACTGCGGGCCTTCAGAATCTTTCTTTTCTATCTGCTGCTGGGCACAACAGCGTTGCTGTGGTGCAGCCTGAGCTTTTTCATCGCGCCGTTTCTGTCCTTCAAGGCGCGCTATCGTTTCATCAACGTGTACTGGTGCCGTTGCGCCCTGTGGCTGACCAAGGTTTTCCTCGGTATCCGCTACGAAATCAAAGGCGCGGAAAACGTGCCGGACCGGCCCTGCGTGATTCAATCGAACCACCAGAGCACATGGGAGACGTTTTTTCTCTCCGCTTATTTCTCGCCATTGAGCCAAGTGCTCAAGCGCGAATTGCTTTACGTGCCGTTCTTCGGCTGGGCCATGGCCATGCTGCGCCCGATCGCCATCGACCGCGACAACCCGAAGGCCGCGCTCAAACAAGTCGCGGCCAAAGGCGACGAGCTGCTCAAGGACAACGTCTGGGTGCTGATCTTCCCCGAAGGCACACGAGTCCCCTACGGCACTGTCGGAAAATTCTCCCGCAGTGGCAGCGCATTGGCGGTGAATGCGGCGCTTCCGGTGCTGCCGATTGCACACAATGCCGGCAAATTCTGGCCAAAAATCGGCTGGGGCAAAAAGGCCGGAGTGATCACCGTGGTCATTGGCGAACCGATGTATGCCGAAGGCAGCGGGCCGCGCGCCATCGCTGATCTCAATGACCGTGTGCAGGCGTGGAACGAGAAGACCCAGCGCGATATGGGCTCGCTGCCACCGGCGCCACAGGCACCGGCCGCGAGTGATCAACTGGCTGTCTGAATTTTGTGGATAACCTGTGTACGCTTTTGCTTCAAAAGTCCGTGATCGTTTTGTAACTTATTGATTTTCATCGATATTTTTAAATCGACAAGTTGAACGAAATCCGTGCATAAGTTTTATTCGGATGTAAAAAAACCGGTCGTTATAGCCGGTTTTTTTGTGCCTCTTTTTCATTCAGAAATCAGCGGCAAATCGATGCGGAATGTGGTTCCCGCGTCGACCACGCTGCGACACTCGATTGTGCCGCCATGATGATCAATCACGGCTTTGACCATCGACAGACCCAGGCCCACACCGTCGATGCCCTGGGCGGAGGAGAAACGCCGATACTGGCTGAACAGGTCAGGCAATTCATCGGCGGCAATGCCCTTGCCCTGATCGGACAATTCGCAGCGCAGCCACTGCCCATCACAGCTGACCGTCAGTTGCACCGTGCTGTCTGCCGGGCTGTACTTGATCGCGTTTTCCAGCAGGTTGAACAGGGCGCGAGTCAGCAATCCCTGATCGGCCAGAATCAGCCGCTCCTGACATTCCTCATCAACTTCGTTGAGCAGCTCGATGCGTTTCTGCTGGGCGATGGGCAGGGCCTGATCGAGGACGTCCAATACCAGCATCGCGAACAATGTCGGGCGGAACTGATAGGTCTCGGACTCAGCCCGCGCCAACAAGACGAAACCATCGGTCAGATCCAGCGCGCGACGCACCTGACGCTCAATCTGCTCGAACAACGGCGCATCAGCGCCCGCTTGATGACGATGCACATCCAGCAGGGCGAGGATTGCCGAATGCGGCGCCCGCAGGTCGTGGGACAGAAAACGCAGCAGAACGCCGCGCTGCTCCTCGGCCGCACGCTCGGCACTCAAATCCGTCAGGCTGAGCAGCCAACCGATCGGCGTATCGCCGTCGACCGGCAGCAGCGCCGCTCTTTCCAGGCGCAGACTGCGCTCCTTGTGATCGCGAAATTCCAGCAGCGGCAGGGTGGCCAGCGGCGGTCGCGGCGCTGTGGATAATTCCGGATAGCCGAGCCGCGCCAGTTGCTCGAGTACGTCATCGCCCACCAGCGAATCTTCGAACAGTTCGCGCGCCTTGCGATTGCCCAGCAGAATCTTGCCCAGCGGATCACTGATCAGCGTCGCCACCGGCAGGTATTCCAGGCCATCGGCAATGAACCGCCGGGTGTCGCGGGTGCGGCTCATGGCTTGTTCGAGCGCCATGATCTGGCCCTGCAAACGGTCGGCACCGGTGAAGCGGGTCCGGCGGCGTTCTGGGAAGACTTTCGGTTCGCTGTCCAGACGTGCCAGCTCCCAGCCGAAATAGGTCAGCACCACGCTCAGGCGTCGCCAGTTCCAGATCAGGTAACCGAACAACATCCCCAGCGCTGCTGGCGTTGGCGACCACCAGTAGCGGACTTCGGCCAGGAGGGCGCTGGCGATCAGCGCACAGGCCATGCCGATCAAGGTGACCCACAGCGCCCAACGCGGACGCCACAGCAATAATCCCAGTACACCGGCGATCATCGCCACGGACAACAGCGCGCCGGGCGCTGGCGACGGATTATGCAGATTGATCTGGGCGCGATGAGACAACAAGGCAGTCAGCGGCAACAGCACTAGACTTATCCACAACCACTCGCGCACCAGCCGGCGGAACAGACGCTGGACCTGGCTCGGCTCACGACTTTCACGTCGGCGTTGAGTGTTATGCATGAGGCACAGGGCAGGGCAGTGGGAATGGTTTCATAGGTCTCGGGTCTGAGGCGTAGACCCGAAGAATCATAGCGGACGTCGACATCCGGCGGGCTGCTTCTTTCATCGCGGCCGCGGAGTCGCTATTGTCGACATCCCAGCCCCAGC
Source organism: Pseudomonas iranensis (assembly GCF_014268585.2). Lineage (NCBI taxonomy): Bacteria > Pseudomonadati > Pseudomonadota > Gammaproteobacteria > Pseudomonadales > Pseudomonadaceae > Pseudomonas > Pseudomonas iranensis. The sequence goes on along the minus strand of NZ_CP077092.1, from coordinate 225,939 downwards.
GACAAGGAACACCGCCGATGCGCGTTGCCATTCTGGACGACGAACCTGCCGAACTGCGCCGGGTCGAGCAAACCCTGGAGCAAATGGCCGAAGCTGGCGAACAGCCGTGGTCACTGCACGGCTTCGAGCGCGGCGAAGACTTGTTGCGCCAGTTGCGTCGGGAGACTTTTGACCTGCTGATCCTCGATTGGCAACTTCCTGATCTCACGGGCCTGGCACTGCTGCGCTGGACCCGCGAACACATGGACGCGCCACCGGCAGCGATCATGCTCACCAGCCGCGACGGCGAGAGCGATATCGTTCAAGCCTTGAATGCCGGGGCCGACGATTATGTCAGCAAGCCGTTTCGCCCGAATGAGTTGAAGGCGAGGGTGGCAGCGGTATTGCGTCGGCATAGCCAACCGCGCAGCGCGGCGGGCGAAATACAGACGTTTCACGATCTGACTTTCGACGACGCCGAACTGACCGTCACCCGTGAAGGCAAACCGATCCTCATGACCGAACGCGAATACCGCTTGGCGCGCTGCCTGTTCAGCAACCTGGGTCGACCATTGTCGCGGGATTACCTGTACGAGCGCTTCTGGCCGAACGAAGAGACGACTTCCTCGCGGCCACTGGATACGCACATCTACCGATTGCGCAACAAGCTCGGGCTGACAGCGGATCGGGGTTGGCAGCTGCTGACGATTTATGGGTATGGGTATCGGTTGGAAAGTGTCGGCACTGGGAATGAGTGAGGCAAAAAAAACCCCGGCATTGGCCGGGGTTTTTCATGAGCGGATAGCAATCAGGATCAGAAATCCAGGTTGGAAACCGCCAGTGCGTTGCTCTCGATGAAGTCTCGGCGAGGTTCGACCGCATCACCCATCAGGGTGTTGAAGATCTGGTCTGCACCGATGGCGTCTTCGATGGTGACTTTCAGCATGCGCCGCACGCTTGGGTCCATGGTGGTTTCCCACAGCTGATCCGGGTTCATTTCGCCCAGACCTTTATAGCGCTGGATGGTGTGGCGCTTGGTGCTTTCGGCCATCAGCCAGTCGAGGGCTTCCTTGAACTCGGTAACGGCTTTCTTGCGCTCGCCACGCTGGATGTACGCGCCTTCGTCGAGCAGGGTGCTCAGCTGCGCGCCCAGGGTGACCACGGTTTTGTAGTCGTTACTGCCGAAGAAGTCGCGGTTGAAGGTGACGTAGTTCGACAGGCCGTGGGAGATCAGTTCGACCTCTGGCAGCCAGACGCCACGTTCACGGTCTTCGCGCAGACTGGCCTTGTAGACCAGGCCAGACTTCTCGTTGGTCCGCAGGCGGACTTCGTACTGGGCCAGCCACTCTTGCATCGCTGCGTGGTCGCCAAGGGTTTCCAGGCTGACGGCCGGCAGGTAGATGAAGTGCTCGGTCAGTTCCTGCGGGTACAGGCGCGACAGACGCTTGAGCGTCTTCATGACCATGCGGAAGTCATTCACCAGACGTTCCAGCGCTTCACCGGAAATGCCCGGGGCTTCTTCGTTCAGGTGCAGGCTGGCATCTTCCAGGGCCGACTGCGTCATGTACTCTTCCATGGCGTCGTCGTCTTTGATGTATTGCTCTTGCTTGCCTTTCTTGACCTTGTACAGCGGCGGCTGGGCAATGTAGATGTAGCCGCGCTCGATCAGCTCCGGCAGCTGACGGAAAAAGAAGGTCAGCAGCAGGGTGCGGATGTGCGAACCGTCGACATCAGCATCGGTCATGATGATGATGTTGTGATAGCGCAACTTGTCGATGTTGTACTCTTCGCGACCGATGCCACAGCCCAGCGCAGTGATCAGCGTGCCCACTTCCTGTGAAGAGATCATTTTGTCGAAACGAGCTTTCTCGACGTTGAGGATCTTGCCCTTCAACGGCAGGATCGCCTGGGTCTTGCGGTTACGTCCCTGCTTGGCAGAGCCGCCCGCGGAGTCACCCTCCACCAGGTACAGTTCGGACAGCGCCGGGTCTTTTTCCTGGCAGTCCGCGAGTTTGCCCGGCAGGCCGGCGATGTCCAGTGCACCTTTGCGGCGGGTCATCTCACGAGCCTTGCGCGCCGCTTCACGGGCACGGGCGGCGTCGATCATTTTGCCGACCACCAGCTTGGCTTCGTTGGGGTTTTCCAGGAGGAAGTCGGAGAAATACTTGCCCATCTCCTGTTCCACCGCGGTCTTAACTTCGGAAGACACCAGCTTGTCTTTGGTCTGCGAGCTGAACTTCGGATCCGGTACTTTCACCGAGATGATCGCGGTCAGGCCTTCACGGGCATCGTCACCGGTGGTGGCGACTTTGTGCTTCTTCGCCAGACCTTCCTGCTCGATGTAGTTGTTCAGGTTACGCGTCAGTGCCGAGCGGAAGCCCACCAGGTGGGTGCCGCCGTCGCGCTGCGGGATGTTGTTGGTGAAGCACAACAGGTTCTCGTTGAAGCTGTCGTTCCACTGCAGGGCGATTTCCACGCCGATGCCGTCTTCACGCTGGATGTTGAAGTGGAATACCTGGTTGACCGCAGTCTTGTTGGTGTTCAGGTATTCAACGAACGCACGCAGGCCACCTTCGTACTTGAACAGCTCTTCCTTGCCGCTGCGCTCGTCCTTGAGGACGATGCCGACACCGGAGTTGAGGAAGGACAGTTCACGAATGCGCTTGGCCAGGATGTCCCAGCTGAAGTGAATGTTCTTGAAGGTTTCGCTGGACGCCTTGAAGTGGATCTGGGTACCGGTGGTTTCGCTGTCGCCAACGATGGCCATCGGTGCCTGAGGCACGCCGTGGACGTAGGTCTGTTCCCAGATCTTGCCACTGCGACGAACGGTCAGGACCAGCTCTTCGGACAGTGCGTTCACTACCGAAACACCTACACCGTGCAGACCGCCGGAAACCTTGTAGGAGTTGTCGTCGAACTTACCGCCAGCGTGGAGGACGGTCATGATGACCTCAGCGGCAGAAACGCCTTCCTCTTTATGCACGTCTACCGGGATGCCACGACCGTTGTCTTTAACGGTGATGGACTCGTCCGGGTGGATGATGATGCTGATGTCGTCGCAATGGCCGGCGAGGGCTTCGTCGATCGAGTTGTCGACCACCTCGAACACCATGTGGTGCAGACCGCTGCCATCGTCGGTGTCACCAATGTACATACCGGGACGTTTGCGTACGGCATCCAGGCCTTTCAGCACTTTAATGCTCGTTGAGTCGTACGTATTTTCTTCGCTCAATGCCTTCACTCCCGATGGTCGTGGGTCTGGGTGATACGGCCCTGTTCCACGTGGAACAAAGCGACTGGCGTTTCCGTCTGCCAGCCTTCCCTCAGTAATTCGTGATCTACACAGGTGATGAACACCTGGCAGCGTAAGTCTTCCAGCAAGCGGCACAGCGCGCGACGGTGGCTCTCGTCCAGCTCGGACGGCAAGTCATCCACCAGATAAATACACTGTCCGCGGCGGGCCTGGCTGACCAGGTGCCCTTGGGCAATCCGTAGCGCACAGACCACCAACTTCTGCTGACCCCGGGACAAGATGTCCGCGGCATTGTGTGCGCCCAATCTGAGACGCAAATCAGCTCGTTGCGGTCCGGCCTGGGTGTGCCCCATCTGCTGATCCCGTTGCACGGAACCGGCGAGTACGGCGCTCAATTCGCGGTCCTTGTCCCAGCCTCGGTAATAGCTGAGCGTCAAACCCTCGAGCTCAACCAGTTCGCTCAAGGTCTGTTCGAAGACCGGTTTCAAGGCTGTGATGTAAGCGCGGCGGTATTCATCGATTTCAGCGCTGGCCTGGCACAGTTCCCTGTCCCAAACCGCTTGCGAAACGGCGTCAAGTGTACCATGCCGCAGCCAGGAGTTTCTCTGGCGCAGCGCCTTCTGCAAACGCTGCCAGGTGGCCATGAAACGCGACTCAACGTGGAACACGCCCCAGTCGAGAAACTGCCGGCGAATCTTCGGCGCGCCTTCCAGCAGACGAAAGCTGTCCGGGTTGATCAACTGCAGTGGCAGGATCTCCGCCAGCTGCGCAGCACTACGGGCGTTCTGGCCATCGATGCGAATCTGGAACTCGCCCTGACGGTCGCGAGAAATCCCCAGCGCACTGTGCCCGCCTTCAGCCAGCTCAACCTGACCAAATACAGTACAGGCGAGCTGTTCGTACTGAATGACCGGCAACAGCCGCGTGCTGCGGAACGAACGGGCAAGCCCCAGCAGATGAATGGCTTCCAGAACACTGGTTTTGCCGCTGCCGTTGGCGCCGTAAAGAATGTTGATGCGGGGGGAGGGGGAGAAGGTCACCGGGTGCAGATTGCGCACCGCGGTGACCGAAACACGACTTAACGACATTCAGGATCAGCTGATTACAGACGCATCGGCATGACAACGTAAGCCGAATCGTCATTGTCGGACTCTTGCACCAGCGCACTGCTGTTGGAGTCGGACAGGATCAGGCGAACCTGCTCGGTGGTCATCACACCCAGCACGTCGAGCAGGTAGCTGACGTTGAAACCGATCTCCAGCGAGCCGCCGTTGTACTCAACGCCCACTTCTTCTTCCGCTTCTTCCTGCTCCGGGTTGTTGGCCTGGATCTTCAACTGACCGCTGGCCAGTTGCAGACGGATACCGCGGTACTTCTCGTTGGACAGAATCGCGGTACGGCTGAACGCTTCACGCAGTGCCTGACGATCGCCGAGTACCAGTTTGTCGCCACCTTTCGGCAGGACGCGCTCGTAATCGGGGAATTTACCGTCGACCAGTTTCGAGGTGAAAGTGAACTCGCCCGTGGTGGCGCGGATATGGTGCTGGCCGAGGACGATGCTGACATTGCCATCCGGCTCAGTGAGCAGACGCGCCAGTTCGAGGATACCTTTGCGCGGCACGATCACCTGATGACGATCCGGCTGACCGATATCGGCCTGCATCGAGCACATCGCCAGACGGTGTCCGTCGGTGGCCACAGCGCGGATCACACCAGCGGAAACTTCCAGCAGCATGCCGTTGAGGTAGTAACGCACGTCCTGCTGGGCCATGGCGAAGCTGGTGCGTTCGATCAAGCGACGCAGTTTGCTCTGCTCCAGGCTGCAGGTCAGCGAGCCCGGGCCTTCTTCGACGGTCGGGAAATCGTTGGCCGGCAGGGTCGACAGGGTGAAGCGGCTACGACCGGCCTTCACCACCAGCTTCTGCTCGTCGACCTTGATGTCGATCAGCGCATCGTTGGGCAGGCTTTTGCAGATATCCATCAGCTTGCGCGCCGGCACGGTGATGGAGCCCGTTTCGGCCGGCTCTTCGAGTTGCACACGACCGACCAGTTCGACTTCCAGGTCGGTACCGGTCAGCGACAGTTGCTGGCCTTCGACGACCAACAGCACGTTGGACAGTACCGGCAAGGTCTGTCGGCGCTCGACGACGCCTGCGACCAGTTGCAGGGGTTTCAACAGGGCTTCGCGTTGAATGGTGAAATGCATGGTCTAGTCCCTTGCCTTAATAAGCTGCGCTGGTGTTCATCAAGTGGTCAGTGTACGCAGCAGGTTCTTGTAGTCCTCGCGGATGTCCGCGTCGGATTCCTTAAGTTCGTTGATCTTGCGGCAGGCGTGCAACACGGTGGTGTGGTCGCGGCCGCCAAACACATCGCCAATTTCCGGCAGGCTGTGGTTGGTCAGTTCCTTGGACAACGCCATGGCCACCTGACGCGGACGAGCCACCGAGCGCGAACGGCGCTTGGACAGCAGGTCGGAAATCTTGATCTTGTAATACTCGGCGACGGTGCGCTGAATGTTATCCACAGAAACAAGTTTGTCCTGTAACGCCAGCAAGTCTTTCAGGGATTCGCGGATCAGCTCGATGGTGATGTCGCGGCCCATGAAGTGCGAGTGGGCGATTACGCGTTTCAGCGCACCTTCCAGCTCACGGACGTTGGAGCGAATGCGCTGGGCAATGAAGAACGCGGCGTCATGGGGCAGCTCGACTTTGGCCTGATCGGCTTTCTTCATCAAAATCGCCACGCGGGTTTCCAGCTCAGGCGGCTCGACCGCAACGGTCAGGCCCCAGCCGAAGCGGGATTTTAGGCGTTCTTCAAGGCCTTCAATTTCTTTCGGGTAGCGGTCACTGGTGAGAATGACCTGCTGACCACCTTCAAGCAACGCGTTGAAGGTGTGGAAAAACTCTTCCTGAGAACGCTCCTTGCGAGCGAAGAACTGAATATCGTCGATCAGCAAGGCGTCCACCGAACGGTAGAAACGCTTGAATTCGTTGATAGCGTTCAGTTGCAGCGCCTTGACCATGTCGGCCACGAAACGCTCGGAATGCAGGTACACGACCTTGGCATTCGGATTCTTCTTTAATAGATGGTTGCCCACCGCGTGCATCAAGTGGGTTTTACCCAAGCCGACGCCACCATAAAGGAACAGCGGGTTGTAACCGTGCTTGGGATTGTCCGCCACCTGCCAGGCCGCCGCACGGGCGAGCTGGTTGGATTTACCTTCAACGAAGTTTTCGAAGGTGAACGTGCGATTCAGGTAACTGGTGTGCTTGAGCGCACCTTCTACCTGCACGGTGCGCTGCTCCGCGCGAACCGGGGCCTGCTGCGAAGCGGCACCGGCCATCGGGTCGAAGCTGTCGCGGGAAGGCTCTTCACTGACTTCAGCGGCCTTCTGTGTGGAACGCTTGGCCGGAGCAGGGGCTGGCGTCGGTGCCGGATTGCTCGCTGGCACATTATTGGCCTGCGCCTGAGCAACCTGCGCGGCAGCCAGTGGCGCATTGGGTGCGGCACGAGGTGCCGAGCTGCGTTTGCTGCCTATTAACAAGGACAGCGCCGGCGTCGAGCCATTGCCGTGCTCATCCAGCAGTTCAAGGACGCGGCCCAGGTACTTTTCGTTGACCCAGTCCAACACGAAACGATTCGGTGCGTAGACGCGCAACTCGTCGCCTTCGGCTTCGACCTGTAGTGGACGGATCCAGGTGTTGAATTGTTGGGCAGGCAGCTCTTCGCGCAAAAGCTCCACGCACTGCTGCCAAAGTTCCACTGACACGGATATCCCCTAAGTTGAAAGCCGGTGAGGCAAAAACAAGCGGCCATTGTAGCGGCGAGCGATTCACTTATCCACATGCAGGTAGGTTCGTCACCATCATTTATCAACGCGTTAACGCATTAAAAGGCGACCAACGGCATGTGAATAAGCCCTGTGGATAAACGCCTCTGAGGGCACTGGACAACTGGGGGCTAAACCCGGTGGATAACCAGCCTGTGGATAACAGGCCATTCCACGCACAGCTTATCCGATAGCGCAGCACAGGCTGAACACGGTTTTCCACTGTAGTTGTCATTCTCTGTACATCCCGTGGAATAAGGCTTCATGGCAGTTATCCACAGAATATGGCGTGCCTAGCTTTTACAAGCTTTACAGAAAAGCTTTAAATAATTCCCTTCTTTATTTCTATATCTGGCTGACAGGCGTTCAAGCTAAAAACCTGCCCGGATCTATTTATAAGGAAACGCTGGTTGGAAATTGACCTGAAGGCTTGCTTTCTCTAGAATCCCCGGTCTCTTAAAACGGGGGCCATTCCGGCCCGTTGTGGACGAACCAGGTAACACGACATGAAACGTACTTTCCAACCAAGCACTATCAAACGCGCTCGTACCCACGGTTTCCGTGCTCGCATGGCTACCAAGAACGGCCGCGCAGTCCTGTCGCGTCGTCGCGCCAAAGGTCGTGCGCGTCTGGCAGTTTGATAATCCGGTACTGGAGGTGAGTCAGGACTTCAGTCGGGAAAAGCGTCTGCTTACCCCCCGGCATTTCAAGGCAGTCTTTGACTCCCCTACCGGCAAGGTTCCGGGGAAAAATCTCCTGCTCCTTGCACGCAACAACGATCTTGATCACCCCCGTCTCGGGCTGGTTATCGGGAAAAAGAGCGTAAAGCTCTCCGTTGAGCGCAATCGCCTCAAACGTCTGATGCGCGAATCGTTCCGTCTGCACCAGGATTCACTGGTCGGCTGGGACATCGTTATCGTCGCGCGCAAAGGTTTGGGTGATGTAGAAAACCCCGAATTGATTCAGCATTTCGGCAAACTCTGGAAGCGTCTGGCACGCAACAAGCCCGTTCCGGCAGTCAAAACCGAAACTGTAGGGGTAGACAGTACCGATGCGTAAACTGGCACTCGTTCCGATCCAGTTTTATCGCTATGCCATTAGTCCTTTAATGGCCAGCCACTGTCGCTTCTACCCCAGTTGTTCCTGCTACGCGTATGAAGCCATTGAAAATCATGGCCTTCTGCGCGGTGGCTGGCTGACCTTTCGTCGTTTAGGTCGCTGTCATCCGTGGAATCCCGGTGGTTATGACCCGGTTCCACCTGTCCCTACCTCCCGTTCTTCTTCGATGGCCGAGTAATCATGGATATCAAACGCACGATCCTGATCGTCGCCCTGGCAATCGTGTCCTACGTCATGGTTCTTAAATGGAACCAGGATTATGGCCAGGCTGCCCTGCCGACTCAGAATGTTGCTTCCAGTACGACTACATCCGGTTTGCCGGACACCGCCACTGGCACAAATGCCGCCAGTGACGATATTCCGCGCGCCGCCAGCGATACCAGTGCACCAGCCGAAACGCCGGTCGCCGCCAGCAAGGATCTGATTCAGGTCAAGACCGATGTGCTCGATCTGGCGATCGATCCACAGGGTGGCGACGTTGCGCAACTGACTCTGCCTTTGTATCCGCGTCGTCAGGATCGTCCTGACGTTCCGTTCCAGCTGTTCGATAACGGCGGCGAACGTGTATATCTGGCGCAAAGCGGTCTGATCGGTACCAACGGCCCGGATGCAAACCCGGCCGGTCGTCCGGTTTATTCCTCGGAGAAGAAGGTCTACCAACTGGCTGACGGTCAGGATCAACTCGTCGTTGACCTGAAATTCAGCAAGGACGGCGTCAACTACATCAAGCGTTTCACCGTTAAACGTGGCCTGTACGACGTTGCTGTCTCCTACATTGTGGATAACCAGAGCGCTCAGCCCTGGAACGGCGCAATGTTTGCCCAGTTGAAGCGCGACGCCAGCGCTGATCCGTCGTCTACCACTGCTACCGGCACCGCGACTTACCTGGGCGCCGCCCTGTGGACAAGTTCCGAGCCGTACAAGAAAGTGTCGATGAAGGACATGGACAAGGCACAGCTCAAGGAAACCGTCACCGGTGGTTGGGTAGCCTGGCTGCAGCACTACTTCGTGACTGCGTGGATTCCGGCCAAGGGCGAAAACAACATCGTCCAGACCCGTAAAGACAGCAAAGGCAACTACATCATCGGTTACACCGGTCCTACTCTGACCGCTGCTCCAGGTGCAAAAGTTGAAACCAGCGCGGTGCTGTACGCAGGTCCGAAAAGCCAGGCTGTGCTGAAAGAGTTGTCCCCAGGTCTGGAACTGACCGTCGACTACGGCATTCTGTGGTTCATTGCCCAGCCGATCTTCTGGCTGCTGCAACATATCCACGCCATTGTCGGTAACTGGGGCTGGTCGATCATCTTCCTGACCATGTTGATCAAAGGGATTTTCTTCCCGCTGTCGGCTGCCAGCTACAAATCGATGGCGCGCATGCGTGCCGTGGCACCGAAACTGGCTGCGCTGAAAGAGCAACATGGCGATGACCGGCAGAAAATGTCGCAGGCCATGATGGAGCTGTACAAGAAAGAGAAGATCAATCCACTGGGCGGCTGCTTGCCGATCCTCGTACAGATGCCGGTCTTCCTGTCGCTGTACTGGGTGCTGCTGGAAAGCGTGGAAATGCGCCAGGCGCCGTTCATGCTGTGGATCACTGACCTGTCGATCAAGGATCCGTTCTTCATTCTGCCGATCATCATGGGCGCAACCATGTTCATCCAGCAGCAGCTGAACCCGACTCCTCCGGATCCGATGCAGGCGAAGGTCATGAAAATGATGCCAATCATCTTCACCTTCTTCTTCCTGTGGTTCCCTGCTGGTCTGGTGCTGTACTGGGTTGTGAACAACTGCCTGTCGATTGCGCAACAGTGGTACATCACGCGTAAGATCGAAGCGGCGACGAAAAAAGCCGAGGCGTAACTTGCACTGTGGATAACACCACTCAAAACGCCCCCTAGTGGGGCGTTTTGCTATCTGCCACTTTTGTCTGGATGCCGCTTTATGAGCACACCCCGTGAAACTATCGCTGCTGTCGCCACTGCTCAAGGGCGCGGCGGTGTGGGCATCGTCCGTATTTCCGGGCCGTTGGCCAGCATGGCGGCAAAAGCCATCAGCGGCCGAGAACTGAAACCGCGTTACGCCCATTACGGGCCGTTTTTCAGTGACGACCGGCAAGTGCTGGATGAAGGTCTGGCTTTGTATTTCCCGGGGCCGAACTCGTTCACCGGCGAAGACGTGCTGGAACTCCAAGGTCACGGCGGCCCGATCGTGCTGGACATGTTGCTCAAGCGCTGCCTGGAACTGGGTTGTCGTCTGGCCCGTCCGGGGGAATTCAGCGAGCGCGCCTTCCTTAATGACAAACTCGATCTGGCCCAGGCCGAGGCAATCGCCGATTTGATCGAAGCCAGTTCTGCACAGGCTGCGCGCAATGCGCTGCGTTCATTACAGGGTGCGTTTTCCCAGCGTGTGCATAACCTGACCGAGCAACTGATCGGCTTGCGTATCTACGTCGAAGCCGCCATCGACTTCCCGGAAGAGGAAATCGACTTTCTCGCCGACGGCCATGTACTGAGCATGCTCGACAAAGTACGCGATGAGTTATCCACAGTGCTGCGCGAAGCAGGGCAGGGCGCGTTATTGCGCGATGGCATGACAGTCGTCATCGCTGGCCGGCCGAATGCCGGTAAATCCAGCCTGTTGAATGCATTGGCCGGTCGCGAGGCTGCCATCGTCACCGAGATTGCCGGCACCACGCGGGATATCCTGCGCGAACATATCCACATCGACGGTATGCCGTTGCACGTTGTCGATACCGCAGGCCTGCGTGACACCGATGATCATGTGGAAAAGATCGGTGTTGAACGGGCCTTGAAAGCCATTGGTGAAGCGGATCGGGTTTTACTGGTGGTCGATGCGACCGCACCAGAGGCACTGGATCCTTTTGCATTGTGGCCAGAATTTCTCGAGTCTCGACCGGACCCGGCGAAAGTCACCCTGATCCGCAACAAAGCCGATCTGACCGGTGAAGCGGTTTCTCTGGAAACCAGTGACGACGGCCACGTGACCATCAGTCTCAGCGCCAAGTCCGCCGAAGGCCTCGATCTGCTGCGGGACCACCTCAAGGCGTGCATGGGTTACGAGCAGACTTCAGAAAGCAGCTTCAGCGCACGTCGCCGGCATCTGGAAGCACTGCGTCACGCCAGCGCGGCACTGGAACATGGCCGCGCGCAACTGACCCTGGCGGGCGCTGGCGAGTTGCTCGCCGAGGATTTGCGCCAGGCTCAGCATTCGCTGGGTGAAATTACCGGGGCGTTCAGCTCTGATGATTTGCTCGGAAGGATTTTCTCCAGCTTCTGCATCGGCAAATAACCCTCCTGCTATTCACAGACAGGTCCGTTCGCGACCTGTCTGCTTCCCTCTTTTCTAAAATCCTCCAAGAGTGCCGGGCAGATTTTTTCTCCCTGAGCGGTTTTCGGCTGCCTGGTACCTCTTCGTCCATCAAATTTTTGTGGATTAAGCCCTGTGAATAACTGCCACTGAGGGCGGTTGATAACAGGGCCTCAAAACTGGAGATAACCCACGCTGTGGATAACCACCCCATTCATCCACAGGCTTAAACCGGTTATCCAATGGCCTCATTGCCACATGAACACAGAGTTTTGAATCTCTGTACATGTTGAAAAATAAGGCCTGTAGCGATGTATCCACAGAAAGGTGGTTCAGTAAGAATAAACATAAAAACAAAGGTTTTATAAATTTCTCTCTTTTTTATTCTTTTAACCTCGAGTTCTCCACAGCTGGTTAAATTTTGTGCAAAGGGTTCTTTAGAAAGGGCGAAGTCCCTATACTTGCCGACCAGGTCCAGAAACCTGAGCTCAACTATTTCCTGAATGACCTACTTAAGCAGGCACGAGGTGCGTGGTGGATTTCCCTTCCCGTTTTGAAGTGATCGTCATCGGCGGCGGTCATGCCGGTACCGAGGCAGCACTGGCGTCAGCACGCATGGGGGCAAAAACCCTGTTGCTGACGCATAACGTGGAAACCCTCGGTGCCATGAGTTGTAACCCGGCCATCGGAGGCATCGGCAAAAGCCACCTGGTCAAGGAAATCGACGCCCTCGGCGGCGCGATGGCCATGGCTACCGATAAGGGCGGCATCCAGTTTCGCGTGTTGAACAGCCGCAAAGGTCCGGCCGTACGGGCGACCCGTGCGCAAGCCGACCGGATTCTCTACAAGGCAGCTGTTCGCGAAATTCTGGAAAACCAGCCGAACCTGTGGATATTTCAACAGGCTGCTGACGACCTGATCGTCGAGCAGGAGCAAGTCCGTGGTGTGGTTACACAGATGGGTCTGCGTTTCTTCGCCGATTCCGTGGTGTTGACCACTGGTACATTCCTCGGCGGACTTATCCACATCGGTTTGCAGAATTTCTCCGGCGGTCGCGCCGGTGATCCACCGTCGATTGCTCTGGCCCACCGTCTGCGTGAGTTGCCACTGCGTGTCGGTCGCCTGAAAACCGGCACACCGCCGCGTATCGACGGCAAGTCTGTGGATTTCTCGGTGATGACCGAGCAACCGGGCGATACGCCGATTCCGGTGATGTCGTTCATGGGCAACAAGGAACAGCATCCCCGTCAGGTCAGTTGCTGGATCACCCATACCAATGCCCGCACCCACGAAATCATCGCGGCGAACCTCGATCGTTCGCCGATGTATTCCGCTGCCGGTGAAATCGAAGGCGTCGGCCCGCGTTATTGCCCGTCGATCGAAGACAAGATTCATCGCTTTGCCGACAAGGAAAGCCATCAGGTGTTCATCGAACCGGAAGGTCTGACCACCCATGAGCTGTATCCGAACGGGATATCCACAAGCCTGCCGTTCGACGTGCAATTGCAGATAGTGCAATCGATCCGCGGCATGGAAAACGCACACATCGTGCGTCCGGGTTATGCGATCGAGTACGACTACTTCGATCCTCGCGACCTGAAGTACAGCCTGGAAACCAAAGTCATCGGTGGTCTGTTTTTCGCCGGGCAGATCAACGGCACCACCGGTTACGAAGAAGCTGGCGCTCAAGGTCTGCTCGCCGGGGCCAACGCTGCACTGCGCGCGAAGGGCAAAGAAGCCTGGTGTCCGCGCCGCGATGAAGCGTACATCGGCGTTCTGGTCGACGACCTGATCACCCTCGGTACCCAAGAGCCGTACCGTATGTTCACGTCGCGAGCCGAGTACCGCCTGATTCTGCGCGAAGACAACGCCGACCTGCGTCTTACCGAAAAAGGCCGAGAGCTGGGTCTGGTCGATGACGCGCGTTGGGCGGTCTTCTGCAAGAAACGCGAAAGCATCGAGCTTGAAGAACAGCGCCTGAAAAGCACCTGGGTGCGGCCGAACACCCCGCAGGGGGATGCGATTGCCGAGAAATTCGGCACGCCGCTGACTCACGAGTACAACCTGCTCAACCTGTTGAGCCGTCCGGAAATCGATTACGCCGGTCTGGTCGAAGTGACCGGGCAGGGCGCCGAAGATCCACAGGTCGCCGAGCAGGTCGAGATCAAGACCAAATACGCCGGTTACATCGACCGCCAACAGGACGAAATCGCCCGTCTGCGCGCCAGCGAAGACACGAAATTGCCTGTGGATATCGATTACACCAACATCTCCGGTCTGTCCAAGGAGATCCAGAGCAAGCTCGGCGCCACACGTCCCGAAACGCTGGGCCAGGCTTCGCGGATCCCGGGCGTAACCCCGGCGGCGATTTCGCTGTTGATGATTCATTTGAAAAAACGCGGCGCGGGCCGTCAGTTGGAGCAAAGCGCTTGAGTGCCAAGGTCACTTCGCAACACGCCGAAGAGTTATCCACAGGAGCCCGCGAGCTCGGTGTCAATCTCACAGAAACCCAGCATGAATTGCTGCTGGGTTATCTGGCCCTGTTGATCAAATGGAACCAGGCCTACAACCTGACCGCTGTGCGCGATCCGGACGAAATGGTTTCGCGGCATTTGCTCGATAGTCTCAGCGTGATGTCGTTTATCGAAAACGGTCGCTGGCTCGATGTCGGCAGTGGCGGTGGCATGCCTGGTATCCCGCTGGCGATCCTGTACCCGGACTCGCAGGTGACCTGTCTGGACAGCAACGGCAAGAAAACCCGCTTCCTGACTCAGGTCAAACTGGAGCTGAAACTGGATAACCTCCAAGTTATCCACAGTCGCGTCGAAGCCTTCCAGCCTGCGCAGCCGTTCAACGGGATCATTTCCCGGGCCTTCAGCAGCATGGAAAACTTCACCAACTGGACTCGCCACTTGGGCGATGCCGATACACGCTGGCTGGCAATGAAGGGCGTTCATCCGGCCGATGAGCTGGTAGCATTGCCGGCAGATTTCAAACTCGATAGCGAACACGCCCTGGCCGTCCCCGGTTGCCAAGGCCAACGCCATCTGCTGATACTGCGCCGCACGGCATGATTGGGAACACAAGCAAGAATGGCTAAGGTATTCGCGATAGCGAACCAGAAGGGTGGTGTGGGCAAAACCACCACCTGCATCAACCTCGCAGCATCCCTGGTCGCGACCAAGCGCCGGGTGCTGTTGATCGATCTCGATCCACAGGGCAACGCCACCATGGGTAGCGGTGTGGATAAACATGGTCTGGAAAACTCGGTCTACGATCTGCTGATCGGTGAATGCGACCTCGGCCAGGCCATGCACTTCTCCGAGCACGGCGGTTATCAACTGCTGCCGGCCAACCGCGATCTGACCGCGGCCGAAGTGGTGCTGCTGGAAATGCAGATGAAGGAAAGCCGTCTGCGCAGCGCGCTGGCGCCGATCCGGGACAACTACGATTACATTCTGATCGACTGCCCACCGTCGCTGTCGATGCTCACACTCAACGCACTGGTCGCCGCTGACGGGGTGATTATCCCTATGCAATGCGAATACTTTGCGCTGGAAGGTTTGAGCGACCTTGTGGATAACATCAAGCGCATCGCTGAACTGCTCAATCCGAACCTGAAAGTCGAAGGCCTGCTGCGGACCATGTACGACCCGCGCCTGAGCCTGATGAACGATGTTTCGGCGCAGCTCAAGGAACACTTCGGCGATCAGCTGTACGACACGGTGATCCCGCGCAACATCCGCCTGGCCGAAGCACCGAGCTACGGCATGCCGGCGCTGGCTTACGACAAGCAATCGCGTGGCGCCCTGGCCTATCTGGCTCTGGCGGGCGAGATGGTTCGTCGTCAGCGCAAAAATTCACGCATTGCTGCTGCTCAGCCAACTTAAGGAATCCCCATGGCCGTCAAGAAACGAGGTCTCGGACGTGGACTGGATGCACTGCTGAGTGGTCCGACGGTCAGCGCGCTGGAAGAACAAGCCGCGCAGGCCGACACCCGCGAACTGCAACACCTGCCGCTGGACCTGCTGCAGCGCGGCAAATATCAGCCGCGCCGCGACATGGACCCGCAGGCCCTGGAAGAGCTGGCGCAGTCGATCAAGGCTCAGGGCGTGATGCAGCCGATCGTGGTACGCCCGATTGGCGGCGGTCGTTTTGAGATCATTGCCGGTGAACGCCGCTGGCGCGCCAGTCAGCAGGCCGGGCAGGAAACCATCCCGGCGATGGTTCGCGATGTGCCGGATGAAACCGCCATTGCGATTGCGCTGATCGAGAATATCCAGCGCGAAGACCTCAATCCGATTGAAGAAGCCGTCGCCTTGCAGCGCTTGCAGCAGGAATTCCAGCTTACTCAGCAGCAGGTTGCCGAGGCTGTGGGTAAGTCGCGGGTGACTGTGGCTAACCTGTTGCGACTTATTGCACTGCCCGAAGTGATCAAGACCATGTTGTCGCACGGTGACCTGGAAATGGGTCACGCGCGTGCCTTGCTCGGTCTGCCGGACAATCAGCAGGTCGAAGGGGCGCGACATGTTGTCGCACGAGGGCTGACTGTGCGCCAAACCGAGGCACTGGTTCGCCAGTGGTTGAGTGGCAAACCGGAGCCTGTGGAAGCTGCTAAACCGGACCCGGACATCGCTCGCCTCGAGCAGCGTCTGGCCGAGCGCCTAGGCTCTGCGGTGCAGATTCGCCATGGCAAGAAGGGCAAAGGCCAATTGGTGATTGGTTATAACTCGCTCGACGAGCTTCAAGGTGTGCTCGCACACATCCGCTGAAACATTTCCTCATGTAGCGCGCAGTCGGAAATCACTACCTGACAGTTGAATAGGGGCAGAACCGCCCCTATACTCTGCGCGCATTTTGTCGGCACAAATTATGCCAAGTTATTGAATTTCGGCAGCCGACCATTGGAGAGCAACTGTGATGGAAACCCGCACGCCAAACCGCTTGCCTTTCCATCGCCTGGCGGTTTTTCCGGTGTTGATGGCTCAATTTGTCATTCTGCTCATTGCCGCTTTGGCGCTCTGGCAATGGCATGGAGTCGTTGCCGGATACTCGGGACTTTGCGGAGGCCTGATAGCCTTGCTGCCCAATGTTTATTTCGCTCACAGGGCATTTCGGTTTTCCGGCGCCCGAGCAGCCCAGTCCATCGTCCGGTCTTTCTATGCCGGCGAGGCAGGCAAACTTATTTTGACGGCAGTGCTGTTTGCACTGGTGTTCGCAGGTGTGAAGCCACTGGCGCCGATCGCAGTATTCGGCGTGTTCGTGCTGACGCAGTCGGTCAGCTGGTTCGCTCCCCTGCTGATGAGAACAAGACTTTCGAGACCTTAGGGCGTTTGAGGCAACCATGGCAGAGACAACCGCTTCGGGCTATATCCAGCACCACTTGCAGAACCTGACTTTCGGTCAGCTACCCAACGGCGGCTGGGGCTTTGCCCACACCGCAGCAGAGGCCAAGGAAATGGGCTTCTGGGCTTTCCACGTCGATACCCTCGGCTGGTCGGTCGCGCTGGGTCTGATCTTCGTTCTTCTTTTCCGCATGGCGGCGAAGAAAGCGACGTCGGGTCAGCCGGGTGCCTTGCAGAACTTCGTTGAAGTATTGGTCGAATTCGTCGATGGCAGCGTGAAAGACAGCTTCCATGGCCGTAGCCCGGTGATTGCACCGCTGGCGCTGACCATCTTCGTCTGGGTGTTCCTGATGAACGCCGTCGACCTGGTACCGGTCGACTGGATTCCTCAGCTGGCCATCCTGATCTCCGGCGATGCACATATCCCGTTCCGCGCCGTGTCGACCACCGACCCGAACGCGACTCTGGGCATGGCGTTCTCGGTGTTCGCACTGATCATTTTCTACAGCATCAAGGTCAAGGGCATCGGCGGCTTCATCGGCGAACTGACCCTGCACCCGTTCGGCAGCAAGAACATCTTCGTTCAGGCCCTGCTGATCCCGGTGAACTTCCTGCTGGAATTCGTCACCCTGATCGCCAAGCCGATCTCTCTGGCTCTGCGTCTGTTCGGCAACATGTATGCCGGCGAGCTGGTGTTCATTCTGATCGCTGTGATGTTCGGCAGCGGCCTGCTCTGGCTCAGCGGCCTGGGCGTTGTTCTGCAGTGGGCGTGGGCTGTATTCCACATCCTGATCATCACCCTGCAGGCGTTCATCTTCATGATGCTGACCATCGTCTACCTGTCGATGGCGCACGAAGAAAACCATTAAGACCAGTCTCGACTAGTCTGATGTTCCTCCCGGTCAAACGGGAGGGAGCTCCTTGCGGGGCAGCTGAAACGATTTGTTTTACCGCTTTAATCTAAAAAACCTAAACCATACGACGTAAAAGTCGGGAGGAAAGATGGAAACTGTAGTTGGTCTAACCGCTATCGCTGTTGCACTGTTGATCGGCCTGGGCGCACTGGGTACCGCAATTGGTTTCGGCCTGCTGGGCGGCAAGTTCCTGGAAGGCGCAGCGCGTCAGCCAGAAATGGTTCCAATGCTGCAAGTAAAAATGTTCATCGTTGCCGGTCTGCTCGACGCCGTAACCATGATCGGTGTTGGTATCGCTCTGTTCTTCACCTTTGCGAACCCGTTCGTTGGTCAGATCGCTGGCTGATTACTCGGATCTTCCGGGTAATTTGGTGTGATGGACAACGTAACTGCGAGGTGTTGGCGTGAACATTAATGCGACCCTGATTGGCCAGTCCGTTGCGTTCCTGATTTTTGTACTGTTCTGCATGAAGTATGTATGGCCTCCGGTCATCGCTGCTCTGCACGAACGTCAAAAGAAGATCGCTGATGGTCTGGACGCTGCCAGCCGTGCAGCTCGCGACCTGGAGTTGGCCCAAGAGAAAGCGGGTCAGCAACTGCGCGAAGCGAAAGCTCAGGCAGCTGAAATCATCGAGCAAGCCAAGAAACGCGGTAACCAGATCGTCGAAGAGGCTGTTGAAAAAGCCCGTATCGACGCTGACCGTGTGAAGGTTCAGGCTCAAGCCGAGATCGAACAGGAACTGAACAGCGTCAAAGACAAGCTGCGTGCCCAAGTGGGCTTGCTGGCTGTTGGCGGCGCCGAGAAGATCCTGGGTGCCACAATCGATCAAAACGCGCACGCAGAGCTGGTTAACCAACTGGCTGCTGAAATCTAAGCGAGGGCGATCATGGCAGAACTGACCACGTTGGCCCGACCTTACGCTAAGGCGGCCTTCGAGCACGCTCAGGCCCACCAGCAACTGGCCAATTGGTCAGCCATGCTCGGCCTGGCAGCAGCGGTGTCGCAAGACGACACCCTGCAGCGCGTGCTCAAGGCCCCGCGACTGACGAGCGCAGAAAAGGCCGCCACGTTCATTGACGTGTGCGGCGACAAGTTTGATGAAAAGGCACGCAATTTCATCAACGTCGTTGCCGAGAACGACCGTCTCCTGCTTCTGCCGGAGATCGCCGCTCTGTTCGACCTGTACAAGGCCGAACAAGAGAAATCGGTAGACGTTGAAGTAACCAGTGCATTTGCATTGAACCAAGAACAGCAAGACAAACTCGCCAAGGTTCTCAGTGCACGACTCAACCGGGAAGTGCGCCTGCAAGTTGCGGAGGACGCTGCCTTGATTGGTGGTGTCGTGATCCGCGCCGGCGACCTGGTTATCGATGGCTCGATTCGCGGCAAAATCGCGAAACTTGCCGAAGCATTGAAATCTTGAGTTTGAAGGGGCAGCAGAGCAATGCAGCAACTCAATCCTTCCGAAATAAGTGAAATTATCAAGGGCCGCATCGACAAGCTCGATGTGACCTCCCAAGCCCGTAACGAAGGCACTGTCGTCAGCGTATCTGACGGCATCGTGCGGATTCACGGTCTGGCCGACGTCATGTACGGCGAGATGATCGAGTTTCCGGGCGGCGTCTACGGTATGGCCCTCAACCTGGAGCAGGACTCCGTAGGTGCCGTGGTATTGGGCTCCTACCAGTCGCTGGCTGAAGGCATGAGCGCCAAGTGCACCGGCCGCATCCTCGAAGTTCCTGTTGGTAAGGAATTGCTGGGCCGCGTAGTCGATGCTCTGGGTAACCCTGTTGACGGCAAAGGTCCACTGGGCAACACCGAGACCGACGCGGTCGAGAAAGTTGCTCCAGGCGTGATCTGGCGTAAGTCGGTAGACCAGCCTGTACAGACTGGCTACAAGGCTGTCGATGCCATGATCCCTGTCGGCCGTGGCCAGCGTGAGCTGATCATCGGTGACCGTCAGATCGGTAAAACCGCTCTGGCGATCGACGCGATCATCAACCAGAAAGACAGCGGCATTTTCTGCGTCTACGTAGCCATCGGTCAGAAGCAATCGACCATCGCCAACGTGGTTCGCAAGCTGGAAGAAAACGGCGCCCTGGCCAACACGATCATCGTGGCTGCCAGTGCTTCGGAATCTCCTGCGCTGCAATTCCTGGCACCGTACTCCGGTTGCACCATGGGTGAATTCTTCCGCGACCGCGGTGAAGACGCGCTGATCGTTTATGACGATCTGTCCAAGCAGGCAGTGGCTTACCGCCAGATCTCCCTGCTGCTGCGCCGTCCACCAGGCCGTGAAGCTTACCCAGGCGACGTGTTCTATCTCCACTCCCGTCTGCTGGAGCGCGCATCCCGCGTTTCGGAAGAATACGTAGAGAAGTTCACCAACGGCGCAGTGACCGGCAAAACCGGTTCCCTGACCGCACTGCCGATCATCGAAACCCAGGCTGGCGACGTTTCCGCGTTCGTTCCGACCAACGTGATTTCCATCACCGACGGTCAGATCTTCCTGGAATCGGCCATGTTCAACTCGGGCATCCGCCCTGCAGTGAACGCCGGTGTTTCGGTATCCCGTGTGGGTGGTGCCGCTCAGACCAAGATCATCAAGAAGCTCTCCGGTGGTATCCGTACCGCTCTGGCTCAGTACCGTGAACTGGCGGCATTCGCCCAGTTCGCTTCTGACCTGGACGAAGCGACCCGCAAGCAACTTGAGCATGGTCAGCGCGTTACCGAGCTGATGAAGCAGAAGCAATACGCACCAATGTCGATCGCTGACATGGCGCTGTCGCTGTATGCCGCTGAGCGTGGGTTCCTGACTGACATTGAAATCGCCAAGGTCGGCAGCTTCGAACAAGCGCTGATCGCTTTCTTCAACCGCGATCACGCCGATTTGATGGCCAAGATCAACGTTAAAGGTGACTTCAATGACGAAATCGACGCTGGCATGAAAGCCGGTATCGAGAAGTTCAAGGCCACCCAAACCTGGTAAGCCGCAGCGGGAGCCGCGAGGCTCCCGCTTGCTAACCTGATAGGTGTTACATGGCAGGCGCAAAAGAGATTCGCAGTAAGATTGCGAGCATCAAAAGCACGCAAAAGATTACCAGCGCCATGGAAAAAGTGGCGGTCAGCAAAATGCGCAAGGCACAAATGCGCATGGCTGCTAGCCGTCCTTATGCGGAGCGTATCCGCCAGGTAATTGGGCATCTGGCCAACGCCAACCCGGAATACCGCCACCCGTTCATGATCGACCGCGAAATCAAGCGCGTCGGTTATGTCGTCGTGAGCAGTGACCGTGGTCTGTGCGGCGGCTTGAACACCAACCTGTTCAAGGCCCTGGTCAAGGACATGGCGGTAAACCGCGAAAACGGCGTCGAGATTGATCTGTGTGTAGTCGGTAGCAAGGGTGCGGCCTTTTTCCGCAACTTCGGCGGTAACGTCGTTGCAGCTATCAGCCACCTGGGTGAAGAGCCGTCGATCAATGACCTGATCGGCAGCGTCAAGGTGATGCTGGATGCCTACCTGGACGGCCGTATCGACCGCCTGTCCGTGGTGTCCAACAAGTTCATCAACACCATGACGCAACAGCCTACCGTGGAGCAGTTGATTCCACTGGTGGCAACCCCGGATCAGGATCTCAAGCACCACTGGGACTATCTCTACGAACCGGACGCCAAAGAGCTGCTTGACGGCTTGATGGTCCGTTACGTCGAGTCGCAGGTCTACCAGGCGGTGGTCGAGAACAACGCGGCTGAACAGGCTGCGCGGATGATCGCGATGAAGAACGCTACCGACAACGCCGGTGATTTGATCAGCGATTTGCAGCTGATCTACAACAAGGCGCGTCAGGCTGCGATCACCCAAGAGATCTCGGAAATCGTCGGCGGCGCTGCCGCGGTTTAACGGTTCAAATATTCAGAGGATCCAGCTATGAGTAGCGGACGTATCGTTCAAATCATCGGCGCCGTTATCGACGTGGAATTTCCACGCGACAGCGTACCGAGCATCTACAACGCGCTGACTGTACAAAGCGCGGCCGCAACCACCCTGGAAGTTCAGCAGCAGCTGGGCGACGGCGTGGTGCGTACCATTGCGATGGGTTCCACCGAGGGCTTGAAGCGCGGTCTGGAAGTCACCGACTCTGGCGCAGCCATCTCCGTACCGGTCGGTAAAGCCACCCTGGGCCGGATCATGGACGTCCTCGGTAACCCGATCGACGAAGCTGGCCCGATCGACACCGAAGAGCGCTGGGGCATTCACCGCGCAGCACCTTCGTTCGCCGAGCAAGCAGGCGGCAACGACCTGCTGGAAACTGGCATCAAGGTTATCGACCTGGTCTGCCCGTTCGCCAAGGGCGGTAAAGTCGGTCTGTTCGGTGGTGCCGGTGTAGGCAAAACCGTAAACATGATGGAACTGATCCGTAACATCGCCATCGAGCACAGCGGTTATTCCGTGTTCGCCGGTGTGGGTGAGCGTACTCGTGAGGGTAACGACTTCTACCACGAGATGAAGGACTCCAACGTTCTGGACAAAGTGGCACTGGTTTACGGTCAGATGAACGAGCCGCCGGGAAACCGTCTGCGCGTAGCACTGACTGGCCTGACCATGGCCGAGAAGTTCCGTGACGAAGGTAACGACGTTCTGCTGTTCGTCGACAACATCTATCGTTACACCCTGGCCGGTACTGAAGTATCCGCACTGCTGGGCCGTATGCCTTCGGCAGTAGGTTACCAGCCGACCCTGGCTGAAGAGATGGGCGTTCTGCAGGAACGTATCACTTCGACCAAGGAAGGTTCGATCACCTCGATCCAAGCGGTATACGTACCTGCGGACGACTTGACCGACCCGTCGCCAGCGACCACTTTCGCCCACTTGGACGCCACCGTCGTTCTGTCCCGTGACATCGCTTCCCTGGGTATCTACCCGGCGGTAGATCCACTGGATTCGACTTCGCGTCAGCTGGACCCGAACGTGATCGGTCAGGACCACTACGACACCGCTCGCGGCGTTCAGTATGTTCTGCAGCGTTACAAAGAGCTGAAAGACATCATCGCGATCCTGGGTATGGACGAGCTGTCGGAAGCCGACAAACAGTTGGTTAACCGTGCTCGTAAGATCCAGCGCTTCTTGTCGCAGCCGTTCTTCGTGGCTGAAGTCTTCACCGGTGCTTCGGGTAAATACGTTTCCCTGAAAGACACCATTGCTGGCTTCAAAGGCATCCTCAACGGTGACTACGACCACCTGCCAGAACAAGCGTTCTACATGGTTGGCGGCATCGAAGAAGCGATCGAGAAAGCCAAGAAACTGTAATCCCGGCGCCCGGCAACGGGCGCTAATTTAGGTTGAGGCAATCAGATGGCTATGACAGTCCATTGCGATATCGTCAGCGCGGAAGGGGAAATCTTTTCCGGCCTGGTCGAGATGGTGATTGCGCACGGTGCACTGGGTGATCTTGGTATCGCTCTGGGTCACGCGCCGCTGATCACTAATCTCAAGCCGGGTCCGATCCGCCTGATCAAGCAAGGCGGGGAAGCCGAGGTGTTCTACATCTCCGGTGGTTTCCTCGAGGTTCAGCCGAACATGGTCAAGGTACTTGCCGATACCGTGCAACGTGCTGCCGACCTGGATGAAGCTCAGGCTCAGGCAGCTCTCAAGGCTGCCGAGAATGCCCTGAACGAAAAAGGCGCGGACTTCGATTACGGCGCCGCTGCCACTCGTCTGGCCGAGGCTGCAGCCCAGCTGCGCACCGTCCAGCAGATCCGCAAGAAGTTTGGCGGTTAATCCGTCATCCGCTTGTTGTGCGATTGATAAAAAAGGGTAGCCTCGGCTACCCTTTTTTCTTTTCCGAATTCCCACAAACCGGTCGCAGTTGCTGACCACCCAGGATTGGTAGCCAGTCATGTCTCTCGAAATCGTTATCCTCGCGGCCGGTCAAGGCACTCGCATGCGCTCGGCGCTGCCCAAGGTGCTGCACCCGATTGCCGGCAACTCCATGCTCGGCCATGTTATCCACAGCGCTCGGCAACTTGATCCACAACGCATTCACGTGGTGATCGGTCACGGTGCCGATGTGGTGCGTGAGCGGCTGGCAGCTGATGACCTGAATTTCGTGTTGCAGGACAAGCAACTGGGCACTGGCCACGCCACCGCCCAGGCGGTGCCGTTCATTGATGCCGACACCGTGCTGATTCTTTACGGTGATGTGCCGCTGATCGAAGTCGAAACCCTGCAACGTCTGCTCAAGCATGTCGTGCCGGGCCAGATGGGTTTGCTCACTGTCGAGCTGGATGACCCGACCGGTTACGGCCGCATCGTGCGTGATGCTGACGGCAAGGTCGCGGCGATCGTCGAGCACAAAGACGCCAGCGAAGCGCAACGTGCGATCACCGAAGGTAACACTGGCATCCTCGCTGTGCCGGCCGATCGCCTGGCGGACTGGATGAGTCGCCTGTCGAACAACAATGCGCAGGGCGAGTACTACCTCACCGACGTAATCGAAATGGCGGTCAGCGATGGTTTGGTGGTGGCTACCGAACAACCGCACGACCCGATGGAAGTGCAGGGCGCCAATGATCGCAAGCAGCTCTCTGAACTGGAGCGTCATTACCAGTTGCGCGCCGGCCGTCGCCTGATGGCTCAGGGCGTGACCCTGCGTGACCCGGCGCGTTTCGATGTGCGTGGCGAAGTCAGCGTAGGCCGCGATGTGCTGATCGACATCAACGTGATCCTGGAAGGCAAGGTGATCATTGAAGACGACGTACAGATCGGCCCGAACTGCGTGATCAAGGACAGTACCCTGCGCAAAGGCGTGGTAATCAAGGCCAACAGTCATATCGAAGGTGCCATTCTCGGTGAAGGCAGCGACGCCGGTCCCTTCGCGCGTTTGCGCCCGGGCACCGTGCTCGAAGCGCGCGCCCATGTCGGTAACTTCGTTGAGCTGAAAAACGCCCACATGGGCGAGGGTGCCAAGGCTGGCCATCTGACCTATCTGGGCGATGCCGAAATCGGCGCACGCACCAACATCGGCGCCGGCACCATCACCTGCAACTACGATGGCGCGAACAAGTGGAAAACCGTGTTGGGCGCTGACGTTTTCATCGGCTCCAACAACTCGCTGGTCGCGCCTGTGGATATTTCCAATGGTGCAACTACTGCTGCCGGCTCGACCATCACGCAAAATGTGGATAACGCTCAGTTGGCGGTTGGCCGAGCCCGTCAGAAGAACATCGACGGCTGGAAGCGGCCGGAAAAAATCAAAAAATCCTGATTTATCCACAACCTCCTGTGGGAGCGAGCCTGTTCGCGAATGCGGTTTGTCAGTCACGTCTTCACTGGCCGAGACTCCCTTTCGCGAGCGGGCTCGCTCCCACAGTCGTTTCAATCTTTCTGAATTTTTCTCCCCGCGTCTTGACGGCAACCTTTCGATAGAGTTTCATTGCTTGCGTTATCTTTCGAATCGAAACTTAAGCTGCCATGTCCAAGCGCAATACTCCTCAACGTCGCCATAACATTCTCGCCTTGCTCAATGAGCAGGGCGAAGTCAGTGTCGACGAGCTGGCCAAGCGTTTCGAAACTTCCGAAGTTACGATTCGCAAGGATCTCGCGGCGCTGGAAACCCATGGTCTGTTGCTGCGTCGTTACGGCGGGGCGATCACCATGCCGCAAGAGCTGGTCGCAGAAACGGCGCAGAGTATTTCCAAGTACAAGCAGGCGATCGCCCGCGCGGCGGTCAAACGCATCCGCGAGCACGCGCGCATCATCATCGACAGCGGCAGCACCACCGCCGCGATGATTCCCGAACTGGGCCAGCAACCGGGTCTGGTGGTGATGACCAACTCGCTGCATGTCGCCAATGCCTTGAGCGAACTGGAACACGAGCCAGTGCTGCTGATGACCGGCGGCACTTGGGATCCGCACTCGGAATCCTTTCAGGGCCAGGTCGCGGAGCAAGTACTACGCTCCTACGACTTCGACCAACTGTTCATCGGCGCTGACGGTATCGATCTGGTGCGCGGCACCACCACCTTCAATGAACTGCTCGGCCTCAGCCGAGTGATGGCCGACGTTGCGCGAGAAGTGATCGTCATGGTCGAGGCCGACAAGATCGGTCGCAAGATTCCCAACCTGGAGCTGCCCTGGAGCAGCATCCATACCCTCATTACCGATGATCGCCTGTCTGTCGAGGCACGCGATCAGCTTCAGGCCCGCGGGATCAATTTGATCTGTGCGGCTGTCAGTCAGGAGAAATAACCATGTGTGGCATTGTCGGCGCTGTAGCTGAACGTAACATCACCGCCATCCTTCTCGAAGGCCTGAAGCGCCTCGAATACCGCGGCTATGACAGCGCCGGTGTGGCGGTTTATACCAATGACCAGACCCTGGAACGCATGCGCCGTCCGGGCAAGGTCAGCGAACTGGAAACCGCGCTGGCCGAACACCCGCTGGCCGGGCGCCTCGGTATCGCCCACACCCGTTGGGCTACCCATGGCGCGCCGTGCGAGCGCAATGCCCACCCGCATTTTTCCGGTGACATTGCGGTGGTGCACAACGGCATCATCGAGAACCACGAAGCCCTGCGCGAACAGCTGAAAGCGCTGGGCTATGCGTTCAGCTCGGACACCGACACCGAAGTCATCGCGCACCTGCTGACCCACAAGCTCAAGGAACAACCGGACCTGACTGCCGCGCTCAAAGCGACCGTCAAGGAGCTGCATGGCGCCTACGGTCTGGCAGTGATCAACGCACAGCAACCGGATCGTCTGGTTGCCGCGCGCAGTGGCAGTCCATTGGTGATCGGCCTGGGCCTGGGCGAGAACTTCCTCGCTTCCGACCAGTTGGCTCTGCGTCAGGTCACTGACCGCTTCATGTATTTGGAAGAAGGCGATATCGCTGAAATCCGTCGCGACAGCGTGCAGATCTGGGACGTAAACGGCAACGCTGTCGAGCGCCAGACCGTGCAGTACACCGACGGTGCCGAAGCCGCCGACAAGGGCGAGTTCCGCCACTACATGCTCAAGGAAATCCACGAGCAACCGGCGGTGGTCCAGCGCACCCTCGAAGGTCGTCTGGGCAACAATCAAGTGCTGGTTGAGGCCTTCGGTCCACAAGCTGCCGAGCTGTTTGCCAAAGTGCGCAATGTGCAGATCGTCGCCTGCGGCACCAGTTATCACGCCGGCATGGTCGCGCGTTACTGGCTCGAAGAACTGGCCGGTATTCCGTGCCAGGTCGAAGTCGCCAGCGAATTCCGTTATCGCAAAGTGGTGGTGCAGCCTGACACGCTGTTCGTGACCATCTCGCAGTCCGGTGAAACCGCTGACACCCTCGCGGCGCTGCGCAATGCCAAGGAGCTGGGCTTCCTCGCCAGCCTGGCGATCTGCAACGTCGGCATCAGCTCGCTGGTGCGCGAATCCGATCTGACCCTGTTGACCCAGGCCGGCCGCGAAATCGGTGTGGCCTCGACCAAAGCCTTTACCACACAACTGGTCGGCCTGTTGCTGCTGACCCTGTCGCTGGGTCAGGTGCGCGGCACTCTGGCCAACGGCGTCGAAGCCACACTCGTCGAAGAACTGCGTCGCCTGCCGACCCGTCTCGGCGAAGCGCTGGCGATGGACAGCACCGTGGAAAAAATCGCCGAGCTGTTCGCCGAGAAAAACCACACCCTGTTTCTCGGCCGTGGTGCGCAATTCCCGGTCGCGATGGAAGGTGCCTTGAAACTCAAGGAAATCTCCTACATCCACGCCGAGGCCTACCCGGCCGGCGAGCTCAAGCACGGCCCGCTGGCACTTGTGGATAACGACATGCCGGTGGTCACTGTCGCGCCGAACAACGAACTGCTGGAAAAGCTCAAATCCAACCTGCAGGAAGTCCGCGCTCGCGGCGGCGAGTTGATCGTGTTCGCGGATGAGAAGGCTGCGATGACCAACGGAGAAGGTACCCACGTGGTGCAAATGCCGCACATCCACGACATTCTCTCGCCGATCCTTTATACGATCCCGTTGCAACTGTTGTCGTACTACGTCGCCGTGCTCAAGGGCACCGACGTCGATCAACCGCGCAACCTGGCGAAATCGGTCACCGTGGAATAAGTTATCCACCGTTGATCTAAGCTCTCCCACAATCGCAGCCTCGGCTGCGATTGTCGTATCCGCCCGGAGGAATTCGATGGACCGCTTTCAGGAAATGCAGATCTTCGTTGTTGTCGCCCAGGAGCAAGGCTTTTCGGCGGCTTCGCGGCGTCTGGGTCTGTCGGCGGCGAGTGTCACCCGGGCGGTGGCGGCGCTGGAGCAGCATATCGGTACGCAGTTGCTGGTGCGTACCACGCGCACAGTGCATCTGACTGAAGCCGGGCAACGTTACTGCGATGACTGCCGGCGGATTCTTGCCGAAGTGCAGGAAGCCGAGGATTCGGCGGCAGGCAGCCATGCCTTGCCGCGCGGGCAGTTGACGATTACTGCGCCGGTGCTGTTCGGCGATCTGTTCGTGACGCCAGTGATGGCCGATTACCTTTGTCGTTATCCGGATGTGTCGATCAACGCGCTGTTGCTGGACCGGGTCGTCAACATGGTCGAGGAGGGCATTGATGTCGCGGTGCGCATCGGTGAGCTGCCGGACAGCAATCAGCATGCGATTCGCGTCGGGGAAGTGCGGCGGGTAATCTGCGCTTCGCCGGGCTTTCTGGCTGAACATGGCCGCCCGGACCATCCGCAGGCCTTGGCCGGGCTGCCGGTGGTGGCGACGTCGGCGATCGGTCAGCAACGCAACTGGCCGTTTCTCGACGGCGGTGAAGCACTCAGTGTGCGCACCGAACCGCGCCTGACCGTCACGGCCAATCAGTCGGCGATCACCGCTGCGCGCAAAGGCCTGGGCCTGACGCGAGTGCTGTCCTATCAAGTGGCGGACAAAGTCGCGGCGGGGGAGTTGGAAATCGTCCTCGCCGAGTTTGAATTGCCGCCGTTGCCGATCCATGTGGTGTATCAAGGCGGGCGCAAGGCACCGGCGCGGATCCGCAGTTTTGTCGACTTCGCCGTGAAGGCGCTGCGCGAGCATCCGGCCTTGAGCGCAGCGGCGTTATTGCACGAGATGAAATAATCGATTGCAGCGGCTGGTTATTCTGTTGTTCCGGCAACCCATGGATGATGACTCCATCGGCGCGCTCATTCCCGTAGCGACGTCACTTTCCAGCGGAGTCGACCATGCAAGCGATCAAACTCTACAACTTCCCACGTTCCGGCCACGCCCACCGCGTCGAGTTGATGCTGTCGCTGCTGCAACTGCCGACCGAGCTGATCTTCGTCGATCTGGCCAAGGGTGAGCACAAGCAGCCGCAGTACCTGGCGATCAACAGCTTCGGCCAAGTGCCGGCGATTGATGACAACGGCGTGGTGCTGGCCGATTCCAATGCGATTCTGGTTTATCTGGCGCAGAAATATGGCAACGGACGCTGGCTGCCGGCCGACCCGGTGGGCGCAGCGCATGTGCAGCGCTGGCTGTCGGCAGCGGCGGGATCGATTGCCTTTGGCCCGGCGGCGGCACGCCTGATCACGGTGTTTGGTGCGCAACTGAATGCCGAGGAAGTCATTGGCCGTGCGCACAACCTGCTCAAGGTCATGGAGCTGGAGTTGGGCAAAACAGCGTATCTGGCGGGCGAAGAGCCGACCATCGCTGACGTGTCTGCCTACAGCTACGTTGCTCACGCGCCGGAGGGCAATGTCTCGCTGGATGACTACGCCAATGTTCGCGCCTGGCTGGCACGGATCGAAGCGTTGCCGGGTTTTGTCGCGATGCCGCGTACGGTGGCAGGGTTGCAGAAAACCGCGTGATCTCCACTCAAGCGTAGGACAGAGCCTTTTCAGCCAGCAGTTCCTGATACAGCTCTGTCCACTTGCGACCCATCTCATCGGCGGTGAACAACTGCCGATAGCGCGCTTCCGCTTTGACCCCCATCTCGGCAGCACGCTCAGGGTTTTCCCAAAGCGTACGCATGGCTTCACGAAAGGCCTGTGGATTGCTCGGTGGCACCACCAGTCCGGTTTCGTTGTGGATATTGATGAAACTGGTGCCGGTGCCGATTTCGCTGGAGATCATCGGTTTGCCGTACATCGCGCCTTCGAGCAGCGAAATCCCGAAAGCCTCGGAGCGCAGGTGCGAAGGAAATACGATCGCGTAACTCAATTGCAGCAACGCCACTTTGTCCTCGTCACTCAGTCGGCCGAGAAAGTGAATATTGCGCAGGCCCAGCGCGGCGGCCTGTGCATGCAGTTCCTGCTCCAGCGGACCGGCACCGACAATCACCACCGGATAATCGATGTCTTTGAGCGCATCGAGCAGGATGTGCAGCCCCTTGTAATAACGCATCACCCCGACGAACAGAAAGAACTTATCCCCAAGCTCTTGGCGCCAGCGGTTCATGCGTTCGGTATCAGGCTGTGGATAACCTGCTTTATTCAGGCCGTAGGGGATAACGCGGGTCTTGTCCTGAAACTGCTGCAGCACATCGCTGGTGTGCAGATAGTTCGGCGATGCAGCAACGATGCGGTCGGCGCTGGCGAGGAAGCGATTCATCAGTGGCCGATAGAGCTTGAGCAGATGCTTCTGGCGAATGATGTCCGAATGATAGGTGACCACGCTCGGCTTGTTCACGGCGCTGGCGAAATGCACCAGGTCCATGAATGGCCACGGGAAGTGATAGTTGATCACGTCGGCTTCGGCGGCCAGCTCACGGAACTGCTTGAACACGCTCCAGGAAAAACCGGTCGAGGCGAACTGAATATCCAGCTTCGCCCGATGTACTTCGTGCTGGCCCAGTTGCACCACAGGCGGTGTCGGATCGGTGCTGAGGGTCAGCACTTGCCCATCAATGCCATGCTGGGCGCCGCTTTCGCACAACTGAAAGATGACTTGTTCGATGCCGCCGACCGAATCGGGCAGGTACGTCTTGAAGAAATGAAGAACGCGCATTCAACCTCCCATGGCCTGGCGATAGGCACCGGCCGTAGCTTGTGCACAACGTTGCCAGGAAAAAAGCCGCGCCTGCTGCAATCCTGCTTCGCGGCAGGCCTGCCAATGCTGCGAGTCGTCAAGCAGACGGCTCATTGCATCGCGCAGGCCCTCGGCATCGTCCGCTTCAATATAGTTGCCAGCCGCACCGGCCACTTCCGGCATCGCCGAAGAACGGGTGGTCACCACCGGCGTGCCACTGGCCATGGCTTCCAGCACCGGCAAGCCAAAGCCTTCATACAATGATGGAAATATCAGCGCCCGGGCGCCGGCCAACAGTTGCGCCAATTGCTCATCGGGCAGATAGCCGAGCAGGCACACGTGGCCGCTGGCCAATGCCTGGCGCAGTGGCTCGTTGAACTGCTCGCGCTGCCAACCGGCCATGCCCGCAATCAACAAGGGAAAGCGCTGGCGCACAGCGTCTGGCAGCAGGGCGTGGGCCTGCAACGCCAGGCTCAGGTTCTTGCGTGGCTCGAGGGTGCCGACACAGAGGAAATATTCCCGTGCCTGGACAGCGTGAGCCTTGAGCACACTGTCGATTTCCTCAAGTGGCCGAGGACGGAAGCGTTTGGCCACACCCAACGGCGCCACCACGAATCGCTGTGCAGGGAGATTGAAGTAGGCCTGCGCCTCGTCAGCGATCGCCTGCGAATCGGTCAGAATGACCCGCGCCTGCTCCACGCCCGCGGCCAGACGACGTTCGATTTCCCTCAAACGTGCTGGTGGCTGGGTTTCTGGAAAATGCAGGTGCGTCAGATCATGCAGGGTGATCACGGTCGGGCCGTCGAAGGCCAGGGGCCACAGGCTCGGCTCGTGATAAAGATCGAGCCCTTGTGCACGCCCCTGATCAAAACGTTTCTGCTCCAGCCAGCGGCGTGCCTGATAGGCCCCGGGAATTTGCCGCAGCAATGGCGTCATGCGCGAGTAGCCGGGCATGGCTGCGGCCGGCAGGGCCGAACTCCAGCCCCATCCGTGAAACAGGCTTACGTCCACATCGGGTTCGCTGCGCAAGGCGTTGACCAGTTCGGCGACGTAGTGGCCAATGCCGGTGCGCGGTGCTTGCAGGATGCGGGCGTTAAGAGCAATGCGCATGCGGCCTCGCTTGCACGCGCGGGGCCTGCTGAACATGGGCAAGGCTGCGTGTCGCCAACTGCTCACTGGCCTCGCGCCAGCCGATCCAGCGCCAGTCAGCGACGTCGCGGGCAGCAGGGAACTGTCCGCTGCGTTGATAGGTTTCGATCAGATCGGCAAGGCTTTGTGGATCCAGCAGATCGAAATACGCCATGAACTCGCCACCGATTTCGCGGAATACCGCGATGTCGCTGCCCATCGCTGGCAAACCGCGCTGCATGGCTTCCACCAGCGGCAGGCCGAAGCCTTCAACGAACGAGGGGAAGACCAGCGCGCTGGCCTGCGTGTATGCGTATTCCAGGCTGGTGTCGCTCAGGTCATTGAACATGAACAGGCGCCGATTCAGTTCCGGATGATTGCGGATTCGCTCGAGCAGCGCGTCGCATTTCCAGCCGATACGCCCGGCGATGCACAAGCTTGCCGTCGAGCCGGCAGCCCAGGCGCGTTCGAAGGCGTCGAGCAGGTACCCATGGTTCTTGCGCGGCTCGATGGTGCTGACCATCAGAAATACCGGGCCGGATGCAGCGAACAGATCCTTGAGGCGTGGTTCGATCGTTGCCGCGCCGTGATGCAGGTCGAGCTCGGACCCCAGATAAAAGTAATCGAACCAGCGCTTTTCAGACTGCTCGGCACCGATTCTGCGTTGCAATTCACCACGCACCTGATCAAGCACCGTGGCGGAAATTGCCATGTAGCCGTCAGCTGTGCGGGTGATCCAGTCAAACCATTCGTTGAAAACCTCGACTAGACGCGTGTCGTAAAACTGCGGATGCGTCAGCGGAATCAGGTCGTAGATCACCGCGATCATGCCGACGCCGTCGCGTTTGAGCTGCTCGACATGGGCGAAAAAGTCCGAGTGCCAGGATGAATCCAGCAGCACCAGTTGATCGCCCGGGTGGTGTTGAAGCGGCGAGCAACGTTTAAGCAGCTGCCTGCGATTGATCCGTCTGACCAGCCGAATCGGCAGGCCGAGCACGGCAAACTGGGTCAACCGATAGCTGACATAAAGGAGCCGCCGTGCCAGTTTCGAAGTGCATAGCGCATCGCGGCGCTGATGCCATTGCCCGAAGCGGTGGGCGAGGCGCTCCAGGCGTTCACCGAAGGTTTCGAGGCTGTTCCAGAATGGTGTATCGAGTGGCGCCAGTTGCAACACGCGATAGAGCTGGCCATTGATCACCACCACTGGCATGCACTCGACGCCTTCAGCGCTGGCGGGCAGCTGCTTGATGACGTTGCGCACCACGCGCTGGATCCCCGAATTGACCTTGGGGTGTTTGAATACGTGAGTGCATTCAACCAGCAGCCGGGTCATGGTGTGTGCTCGACGTGGCTGACTTCGGTATGACGGCTGATTGTGGTCTGCGCATTCAGCCATGAGCAGCCGACGAAATCTTCGCGTCGATTGTTGATGACATGAAACACCAGACCGAAGTCTCGCCATTCGAAGTTTCGATCCAGATGCGAGTCCAGCCTCGACAGGCTCAGCGCTACGGAATAGTTGCCTTTTCCAAGGCCCATCACAAACGCGAAGCGATAGTTGATGCGCTCACCGGCGCGCAGATTTTCCAGCGCTTGGTTCTGGCGATGGGTATTGATCCCATACATGGGCTGGCCGAGACGATCCTTGATCATGAAACCGAGCACCAGCCTCTCGATGTCCTGACGTACCTCGACGTCCACTGCCAGGACCACTGGCTGGCCGACTTCGGCGGCCTCGATCAAGCGCTCGGATTCGTCGAGCAGGCGCACCCGCACAATGCCGGCTTCACCGGTACCCGACACGGTCTGCACGTGGCCGCCACTGAGCATTTCCTGGCGCACTGTCTGGCCCTCGCGCTCGGCGAGCAAAGCGTTGTAATAATCCATTACGGCTTCAGGCCTGTCGTGCATGGCCAGACGGCCACCATCAAGCAAGATCGCGGTATCGCAGATCGACTGAATCGCCGAGCGGTCGTGGGACACGATCAGCAAGGTTGTGCCAGCCTCGCGAAAGCTGCGGATGCGCTCAAAGCTCTTGTGCTGGAAATACGCATCCCCGACAGACAACGCTTCGTCGACGATCAGAATATCGGGGCGGCGAGCGGTGGCGACGCTGAACGCCAGACGCATCTGCATTCCACTGGAATATGTACGCACCGGCTGATCGATCGCCTCGCCGATTTCCGCGAAGCTCTCGATTTGCGACATCAAGGCGTTGATTTCTTCAAGTTGCATGCCGAGCAATTGCCCGGCCATCACGGCGTTTTGCCTGCCGGTAAAGTCAGGATGAAAGCCCATCCCCAGTTCCAGCAATGCGGCGACCCGGCCGGTCAACTCAATGGTGCCGCAGGTTTGTCGGGACGTGCCGGTAATCATCTTCAGCAGCGTACTCTTGCCTGCGCCATTGACTCCGACGATGCCCACGGCCTGGCCCGCAGGTATTTCGAAGGTCAGGTCCTTCAATACCCAGTGCCGGTTGTGCCGCAATCGGGAAAAGGGAATCAGCCATTCGGCCAGACGACTCCAGCGACTGGGGTATTGTTTGTAGGCTTTGCCCAGCCCGGTAACACGGATATGTCCCATCAGAGTTCATCCACCATTTCACCGACTCGCTGGCGGAACAGGCGCAGTCCGATTGCGCAGAAGACCGCGCCGATCATGAATGCCGGCAATAGTGAACTCCAGGCTGGCCACTGGCCGTAAAGGAAGACATTCTGATAGCTGGCAATCAGGTTTGTCAGAGGGTTGAATCGCAGCAGACTTTGCAGCCACTCCGGCAAAATGGTGATCGGGTAGACGATCGGTGTCAGCCAGAACCAGAACTGCAGGCAGATGCCGAACAGCTGGCCGACATCGCGAAAGAATACGTTCAATACGCCAAGGACCATGCCCAGCCCGGCGCAGAACATCATTTGCAGAGCAATCAGCGGAATCAGCGCCAGCAAAGCCATTCCCGGCCAGCGCCCGGTGATCAGCAGAAAACCGAGAAACAGACTGATGATGATGGCGAAATTGATCCCGGCGTTGATCAGGACGATCACCGGCAGGCAGATCCTCGGGAAGCTGATTTTCTTCAACAGATTGGCGTTTTCCAGAAACATGTTCTGACTGCGCAGTGTAATTTCGGAAAACAGTCCCCAGGCCAACAGACCAGCGCACAGATAAATGCTGTAGGCCATGCCGTCATCCACACCGGGCAAACGGGCACGCATGATGTGGGAGAAGATCACGGTGTAAACGATGATCATCGACAGCGGATTGAAGATCGGCCATAGGGCACCGAACAGCGAATTGCGATAACGCGCTTGAAACTCGCGCTGCACGCTACCGAGGATGAAGCCACGGTAGCCATGCAGCGAGCGGTACAGGGAAAGCAGCATTCAGACCGTCCTGCCATATTGATCTTCGAAGCGAACGATATCGTCCTCGCCCAGATATTCGCCGCTTTGCACTTCAATGATCACCAGATCGATCACCCCGGGGTTCTCCAGGCGATGCTTGTGGCCGGCAGCAATGAACGTCGATTCGTTCTTGGCGACCAGAGTCGTGCCGGAACCGTTGTTGGTGACCTTGGCCATGCCTTCGACCACCACCCAGTGTTCGTTGCGGTGATGGTGCATTTGCAGCGACAGCTTGCCGCCGGGTTTGACCACGATGCGCTTGATCTTGAAGCGCGGGCCTTCCTCAAGCACGGTGTAAGTGCCCCATGGCCGACTGACCGTACGATGCAGGCGATAGGCTTCGTGGGACTTGTCCTTGAGTTGCTTCGCCACGCGGCGTACATCCTGCGCACGGTCGGCATGGGCCACCAGCACCGCGTCGGCGGTATCGACGATGATCAGGTTATCCACACCGACGGTCGCCACCAGCCGGCCTTCGCTCTGCACGAAGTTGTTGTGGCTGTCGATGAAGATCGCTTCGCCGCTGGCGCGGTTGTTGTTGGCATCGGCGGGAGTCAGCGCGGCGACCGCGCTCCACGAACCGATGTCGCTCCAGTCGAAACCGGCAGGCACTACCACGACTTTTTCCGAGCGCTCCATCAGCGCGTAATCGATGGAGATGTCGGTGATTTCGGCAAACAGCGTTGGCGACAGCTCCTGTTGCAGGCAGCCAACCGTTTCCACCGGTGCGCTGACGGCCATGCAGGCGCGGGTCTGTTCCAGCAACTCGGGTGCGTGCAGTTGCAGTTCGGCAATGAGCGTCGCGGTGGTGAAGCAGAACATCCCCGAATTCCACAGGAAGTTGCCGCTCTCCAGGTAATGCGTGGCGGTCTGCAGGTCGGGTTTCTCGACGAAACGCTGCACCTTGGCCGCACCCTTGGCGTCCAGCGGCGCCCCGGTCTCGATATAGCCGAAGCCGGTTTCCGGGGCGGTCGGAACCACGCCAAAGGTCACCAGATAACCGTCCTTCGCCAGATTCACTGCGTGCTCGACCGCACTCTTCAAGGCGTCCTGATTGACGATCAAGTGATCGGCCGGCATCACCACCATGATTGCATCGTCACCATGCAGCGCCTGCAATGACAGTGCTGCCGCTGCGATCGCCGGTGCGGTGTTGCGCCCGCTTGGCTCCAGCAGAAAGTGCCCGCGATGGCGCGACACATGCGCCGCGCAGTAGTGATCCTTGCTCTGGAAGTAATACTCGCGGTTGGTCACCGTGACGATGTCGCCCCAGCCGTCCAGCAACGCCGCCGCACGCTGGTAGGTCTTGCCCAGCAGCGACTGGCCGTCGGGCAGGGTCATGAACGGCTTGGGGTGGCCCTCGCGGGACACCGGCCACAAACGGGTGCCGGCACCGCCGGACAGAATCACCGGAATCAGCATGGCCTACTCCTTGGCGACGCGTTTCATGTCCGCATCCATCATCATGCGGATCAAGGTATCCAGGTCGGTTTTCGGTTTCCAGCCCAGCACACGCTGGGCCTTGGCCGGGTTGCCGAGCAGCACTTCGACTTCGGCCGGGCGGAAGAACGCCGGGTCGATCTTCACGTAATCGCGGTAGTTAAGGCCGACGTGATCGAAGGCAATGCGGCACATTTCGCGCACGGTGGTGGTGATGCCCGTGGCGACCACGAAGTCGTCGGGTTTGTCCTGCTGCAGCATCAGCCACATGGCTTCGACGTAATCGCCGGCAAAGCCCCAATCGCGTTTCGCGTCGATGTTGCCCAGCGCCAGGTCCTGCTGTTTGCCCTGCTTGATGCGCGCGGCGGCGTCAGTGACCTTACGGGTAACGAATTCGATGCCGCGCAGCGGTGATTCATGGTTGAAGAGGATGCCGCTGCTGGCGTGCAGGTTGAAGCTTTCGCGGTAGTTGACGGTAATCCAGTGGCCGTAGAGCTTGGCCACGCCGTAAGGGCTGCGGGGGTAAAACGGGGTGTTCTCGTCCTGTTGCTCAGCCTGGATCAGGCCGAACATTTCGCTGGTCGAGGCCTGATAAAACCGTGTGTGCGGGCTGAACTGGCGGATCGCTTCGAGCAGGTGTGTCACGCCCAGCCCATCGACGATGCCGGTGGTCACCGGTTGATCCCACGAGGCGGCGACAAAACTCTGTGCGGCGAGGTTGTAGACCTCGTCCGGTGCCGACTTGATTACCGCACGCTGCACCGAACAGGCGTCCGCCATGTCGCCGTCGAGGTAGACGATATCGGCTTCGATACCCGTCTCGCGCAGGCGCCAGCGTGAATCGCTGCTGCGCCGGGCGACGAGGCCGTGAACCTTGTAACCCTTGTCCAGCAGCAGTTTGGCCAGATAGGCGCCGTCCTGGCCCGTGATCCCGGTAATCAGTGCACTTTTTGTCATTGTTGTCGTACTCGCATCTCCCAGTCGGACAGGATCGCCCGCAGGGATTGTTGTGTGGTGGTGGCTGGCGCCCATCCTGTGGCGCTGGCCAGTTTTGCGTGACTGCCGCAGACACGGCGCTGGTCGGCGCGCCGCATGCGCGCCGGATCCGCCACCAGTTCTACGTCGACTTCGGCCAGATCGGCCAATTGCTCGATCAGGCTGCGAATGCTTTGCTCGCGGCCCGAGCAGATGTTGTAGACCTGCCCGGGTGTGCCGTTTTCCAGCAGGGCGAAATACGCTGCGATCACGTCGCTGACATCAAGAAAATCCCGCGTAACGTCGATATCGCCGACTTGCAATTGCGGCGCTTGCAGACCCTGTCTGATACGGCAGATCTGCCGGGCTGCGCTGGCGATGACGAAGCTGTCTTTCTGCGCGGTGCCGATATGGTTGAACGGACGCGCCACCAGCACTGCCCAGCCTTCACTCAGGCCCCATTGCAAACTGAGGAACTCCGCTGAAAGTTTGCTCACCGCGTACGGATTGCGCGGCAGCGGCGGTTGTTGCTCGGTGATTGGCAGATGCTCTTCGGCGACTTGCCCGTAAACGTCGCCGGAGCTGACGTACAGGAAAGTGCCGGAAAAGCCGCGCGCCTTGAGCGCCTGCAGCAGGTTGAGGGTGCCGAAAAGATTGATATCGAAGGTGCGGGCCGGGTCACGAAAGGCTTCCGGCACGAAGGTCTGGCCGGCCAGATGAATGACTGCATCCGGCAACTCAGGCCAAAGGTCGATGAGGCTGTCGGCGTTCGTAAGGTCGTAGGCCGATGCGGCAGGCAGCAGCTCCCACGACGAGCCCGGCGACGCCAGACGAGACTGAATGTGTTGTCCCACGAAGCCGCTGAGGCCCGTGACGAACAGACGTTTTTTCAAACAGCGACCCCTTGGTCATGACTCGCGCCGCTTTCCTTGCACGCTTTGAGGAAAGCCCTGTCAGACCGGAGGAAACATCCGGTGAAACAGCAGGCGAAGCCGTTGTTGTAGTTGTTTGGTTGCCAATCTGTGCCAATTGCTCGGCAATTTCAACCGGGCAAACCGTGACTGATCAGTTCTCGTCAGCATAGTCCGATTTATTCTCGCCCGGCGGTTCCCGGACTCGCGATGGATGTGTTTAGAATGGCCCTCATCACGCTTGCCAGGGATGTTCCGGCTCGTTGTGCGAAAAGGTGAGACCGACCACTAAAACAAGAACAAGACGAGACTTGAGACGAAGAACCGAGATCGATCAGGTTCTACGCTTGGCCGTCACTAGGGTGAAGCTGCCGGGAAGGCGGTTTCATTGTGGAATGCCATGAATTTCATTCTTTATTCGGACATCAACGAACACTCCATCAGGGAAAGTCTCGGCCATCCCGACGCCAGTTATTACTTCGTATTGAAGGCTTACCGTTCATTGCTCGAAACTGTCGGGCTAGTTCATGTGGTGAGTACTGTCGCAGAGGTTGACCCGCTTTTTCGGCAGTTACGCGCCGTCGGCCAAGAGAGTGTTTTCCTCTCATTCACCCGACCACAAAAAACCGCGATTGACCTCCAGTGCCCGACCATTTGCGTCGTGACCTGGGAGTACGATTCGATTCCCGATGAACAGTGGAGCGATGACCCGGGTCATGACTGGACGCGCATGTTGGCAAGGCATGGCCGCGTGATCACGCTGTCCAGCCATACCGCCAGAGCGATTCGTCGCTCGATGGGAGAGGATTTCCCTGTGCTGGTATTGCCCGCCCCACTCGGAGAGGAGCTTGCGTCCATCGGTAAGCAGCACCTCAGCACACCGGTCAACACAGGTACGACGTTGACACTCAAGGGGTGCATTTTCGATTCCCGCCAGATGAATCTGCATCCGGATAATCTGCTGCCCAAGCCGCTCACCGCCGAAGAGCTGGCGGAAATTGAAGCTCAGCTGGAGGCCTCGCGACCACCACCGCTGACGTGGAAACGACGCTTCGTCATCGCAAAACATTACCTGCGCCTGTGGCTGCTCAATGCCGGGCATGATCAGACACCCCCGGTGCCGCGGGTGTGGTTTTTGCAGAATTGGTACTGGGAGGGGATCCGCGATTTGCTCCGGCATTCCTGGCATGACTGGCTTGCCAGGCATCTGCCCGGCATCGCCGGTCCTCAACCTTTGCCAGTGGCAGTGCAACCGCCACCGCGAGATATGCCGGACACCTCATTGCAGGTTCAAGCCGAGGTCAACGGTGTCGTCTACGTATCGGTGTTTCGCCCGGAGGACGGGCGTAAGAATTGGCTGCAGATCCTCACCGCTTTCTGCGCAGCTTTTCGTGACACGTCCGACGCCACACTGGTAATGAAATTTACCCAGAGCGACCTGGCGGCCGTCTATGCACACTTGATGACGCCACTTGCGCAACTGGCGCCTTTTTCCTGCCGGGTCGTGATGATTCACGGTTACATGGACGATGCGCAATATGCGCGGCTTTACCAGTCGGCGAGTTTTTACGTCAATGCTTCGCATTGTGAAGGTCTGTGCCTTCCGCTGATGGAATTCATGGCCTGCGGCAAGCCGGTGATCGCTCCCGACCACACGGCGATGCAGGACTATATCGATGAGTCCGTGGCGTTCGTAGTCGAATCCAGCGTTGAGGCGTGCACGTGGCCCCACGACCCGCGCATGCTGTTTCGTGCGCATCGTCACCGGCCAGACTGGGGCTCCTTGAAAAAAGCCTACGAAGACAGTTACCGGATGGCCACGACACAGCCTCAGGCTTATCAGCGAATGTCGTTGGCTGCCGCGCAGCGCATGGAGCATTTCAGCGCGATCGCGGTTCTGCAAAAGCGCGTCGAGGATTTTTTCAGGCTCGAACTACAGTCCGGTCACGTTGCCCAGGTCACGGATAACGCCCCATGCTGATCATCATCCATTCGGAAACCAACCAGCACACCATCAGCCGCAATCTGGGGCGCTCGGAGTACAGCTATTACTTCGTGCTCAAGGAGTATCGGCCAGTGCTCGAACGTCTGGGTCGGGTGATCGAGGTCATGGACCCGAACAGCGAAGTCGATGCGTTGTATGCAGAGTGCCAGTCACGTGGCGAGCCTTGCGTATTTCTGTCGTTCTCGCCACCGCATCGCACCCCGGTGCATCTGGCGTGTCCGACCTTGCCGGTCTTTGCCTGGGAGTTCAGTACGATTCCCGATGAGCCATTCGCTGGCGATCCGCTGAACGACTGGCGCACAGTACTTGCCGCCTGCGGTGCCGCGATCACGCACTCCAGTTATACGGTCGATGCCGTGCGCAAAGCGATGTCTGTCGAGTACCCGATAGTCGCCGTCCCCGCGCCGGTTTGGGATCGGTTCGCAGCGCGCGGCGTTCAATTGCAGGGGCAGCCGGACGTCGATTCAGTACGGCTGAAAATCAAAGGCCTGGTGGTCGACAGTCGCGAGATCGCCTTGGATGCTTTCGCTCCTGTGCCGTTGCGCCGTGGGTGTGGAATCGATTTCCTCGCGCCGGTCACCGAGCAAGAGTTGGTGCTTGCAGGTGTGGTGTACACCTCGGTGTTCAACCCCCGGGACGGGCGCAAGAACTGGGAGGACATGATCAGTGCCTTCTGTGCCGCTATGCGGGAAAACGCTGATGCAACCCTGGTGCTGAAACTCACCCATCACGATGCCGAAGAAGCCCTCACCGACATCCTCCATCACCTTTACAAGAACCAGCCTTATCGCTGCCGCATCGTGCTTATCTACGGCTATCTGGCAGATGCGGATTACGAGCGTCTGGTGCAGGCGACACGCTACGTCGTCAATACATCCTACGGCGAAGGCCAGTGCCTGCCGCTGATGGAATTCATGTCGTGCGGCAAGCCGGCGGTGGCACCGTGCACCACGGCAATGATCGACTATATGAATGCCGATAACGCTTTTCTGATCGAGGCAACCGAGCAATTCACGGCCTGGCCTCACGACCCGCGTTCGGCCTATCGAACCTTGCGCTACGCAACGAGCTGGGCTTCGATCTGTGCCGCTTACACTGCCAGTTACGACGTCGCGCAAAACGATCTCCAGCGTTACGCCACCATGTCGGCACAGGCTGTCGTGAGTCTCGAGGCGTTTTGCAGTCAAGCGGTGGCCGAGCAGCGATTACGGGCGTTTCTGGCGAGCCTGCTGCAAGTCCGCGCCGAAATGGCGACGGAGGTTATCGGCGCATGATTCGCAGATTGCTTCATCGATTGTTTGCCCAAGCGCAATCTTCGCAACCGCCACCAGTGGCTGAACCGATAGCGGAACCGGTGACTGAGTCGACACCAGACGCTGAACCCGAGCCTTTATTTGTCTGGTCGCCCCGCGATGT
Organism: Pseudomonas iranensis; assembly: GCF_014268585.2. Classification (NCBI taxonomy): domain Bacteria; kingdom Pseudomonadati; phylum Pseudomonadota; class Gammaproteobacteria; order Pseudomonadales; family Pseudomonadaceae; genus Pseudomonas; species Pseudomonas iranensis. The sequence goes on along the minus strand of NZ_CP077092.1, from coordinate 183,921 downwards.
CGGTTTACGTGATGCCGTGCTGGACGGCTGGTTTCTCAATGACAGCGGCGAATTGCTCAAGGGCTTTTCCATTACGCCTGACGACACCTTGCTCGACGTCGGTTGCGGCGAGGGCGCCGCAACATTGTTTGCCGTACGCCAGGGCGCATCGGTGATTTTCACCGACAGTGAACACGACAAAGTGCGCGAGCTGGCACGGCAGGTCGAAGACCGCAGCACCCGGCCGAATCTGGGACTGGTCAGCAACACCTTGCCGTTACCGTTGGCCGACGGCTGCGCCAGCCGTGTCGTGTGCATGGAGGTGCTGGAGCACGTCGACGAACCCGAGGCGTTCATGGCCGAACTGGCGCGTATGGGGCGTCCCGGTGCGTTGTACCTGCTCAGTGTCCCCGCCCCGGTTGGCGAGCACTTGCAAAAAGGTATCGCTCCGCAGAGTTATTACCAGTCGCCCAACCACGTGCAGATCTTCACTCCAGAGCGCTTTGCCGCACTGGTCGAAGACGCCGGACTGATCATTGAGCATCGGCAGGCGACGGGGTTTTTCTGGGTGATGGGGATGATCTTTTTCTGGGCCAGCGAAAAAGCGGCCGGCAAGGATCCGGGCGGTGCGGTGCGTGATCGGATCCACGCGCCTTTTCCTCATCTGATGGGTGGGTGGGCGAGAACCTGGGAAGAGATGCTCGACCGGCCCGACGGACTTGCGATCAAACAGGTGCTTGACCAGTTCATGCCCAAAAGTCAGGTGATCATTGCGCGTAAACCGCTGGATGCGGAGATGCCGGATGAGCAGTAAACGCATCATGGACATCGAAGTGCTGCGTGCCATTGCCGTGCTCGGAGTGCTGTTCCATCACCTGGCGGGCAATCTGTTCCGCGATCCGGTGCCATTGCTCGATGCCATTCATGCTTGGGCACAACCCTGGTGGGGCGTTGACCTGTTTTTCGCCATTTCCGGCTTCGTAATTGCCCGCAGCCTGATTCCTGCGCTGCGTAATTGCAGCACCCGTCAGCAATACTGGGAACAAACGCGCAATTTCTGGCTACGCCGCGCTTTTCGCCTGCTGCCTTCGGCCTGGCTGTGGCTGGCCCTGGTGCTGCTGATGTGCATGTTTTTCAATCGCTCCGGGGCGTTCGGCACGCTGCAGGCCAATCTGCAGGCGACGCTCGCAGGAGTGTTGCAGTACGCCAATTTCCGCTTTGCCGATGCGTTCTTCCGCTACGAATATGGCAGCAGTTTCGTCTACTGGAGTCTGGCCCTGGAGGAACAGTTTTATCTGTTGTTTCCGTTGCTGATTCTGCTGTGCCGAAGACATTTGGTCTGGGTGCTGCTGGCGCTGGTCGCAGTGCAGCTGCTGGCGGTGCGAACGCCGCTGCTGATGGTCGTTCGAACCGACGCGCTGGCCCTTGGCGTACTGTTGGCAATGTGGAGCGCTCAACCGAGTTACCGGCGTTGGCAGCCACTGTTTCTGAGTCGCAACGGGGCCGGAATCTCAGCGCTGATTGTCGTCGCAACGCTGATGAGTTACCTGGCCACCGATGGATTTTCCGCGAGTCACTTTCGCGTTGGCGCTATCGCTTCATTGAGTGCCTTGCTGGTGTGGGTCGCCTCTTACAATCAGGATTACCTGTTATCGGCCGGGCGCTTGCAGCAATTGATGGGATGGGTGGGCAGTCGGTCGTACGGCATCTACCTGATTCATATTCCCGTGTATTTCCTGGTACGTGAAGTTACTTTCCGTTTGCAGGAAGCGGGCCTGCCGAGTCCTGCAGATCATCCACTCGTCGCCTTGCTGCTGGCGTTCGGATTGATTGCGCTGCTCAGCGAATTGAATTACCGCTTCATCGAAATGCCTATGCGCAATCGCGGTACTGCGCTCGTACAACGTCTTGGTACGTCTCGAACGCCTAAGACGTCTTCTGAGGCGGCGTTCTGATCGACTCATCACGGCGTGAGGGAGCAGGCTCGCTCATTCCGTGTTTTGTGTAACCTTGCAGCCCTGTGGCTTCAGGGATTTTCAAGGTATGCGGTCTATTGCGGGTCTGATCCTTAGCGTCTTGCTGGCAGGTTGCGAGCAACACGTCGCGCCGGCCCTCGACCAGCAACTCTACGTCTGGCAACGCCAATGGACACCTGCGCATGAACCGGCATTGCGCGACAGTCGCCATGATTTCTCCACCCTGCGCGTACTGGCATTGCAGGCCTTTCCCGGCGAGCGGTGGCGCAGGGCACGGGTTGATCCGGCGTTGTTGAAAGCTGATGGTCGCGCTCTGATCGCAGTGATTCGCCTCGATGGCCAGTTGCAGTCGCTGGACCAGCAGCAGGTCACCGAGCAGATTCTGCAGGTCATTGCCGATTGGCAAGCGCAAGGTCTCACGCTGAACGGTATCGAAATCGACCACGATGCCGGCAATGCACGGCTGCCCGTGTACGCTGAATTCCTCAAACACTTGCGTGCGGTCTTGCCGCCATCGTTGCCTTTGAGCATCACCGCGCTACCGGCCTGGCTCGATAGCGCGCAGTTGCCGGCGCTGTTGCGAAGCGTCGACAGCAGCGTGCTGCAAGTCCACGCCGTGAGCGATCCGCGGCTGGGTCTGTTCGATCCCGAGCAGGCGTTGAAATGGGCCAAGGCCTGGGCACGTATCAGCGACAAACCGTTCTATCTGGCGCTGCCGGCCTACGGCGTTGCGCTGTTGAGCGATGACGGTGGCGCGCCGGTAGTGGAAAGCGAAGTGCAACTGGAGCGCGGCGGGCAGCGCCGGGAGTTGCTCGCCGATCCGCAGCAACTCAGCCAATTGGCCAAGACCTTGCGGGAGGATCCGCCTGAGCATCTGACCGGTTTGATCTGGTTCCGCCTGCCGCTGGCCAACGATCGTCGCGCCTGGAGCCTGACTACTTTGCGCGCCGTGGCTCGCGGCGATGTGTTGAACGGTCAGTTGCGCCTGTCATTCAAGGAGCAGGGCGGTCTCTATGACATCCAGCTCGATAACCGCGGCAATCTCGACAGCCCGTGGCCCGCGCAAATCACCCTAAAGACGCAGGATTGTGCAGGTGCCGATGCGCTCGCCGGTTACTCGTTGCAACAAAGTGCCAATCTGCTTACCTTCACCCGCCTGCGTGACGGCCGCTTGCCGGCGGGCGGACAGCGCGCTGTCGGTTGGGCGCGTTGTGCACATATTGATCAAGGAGGTTCGCATGTTGACCCGTAACTGGCCCCGCCATCTGCTTTGCCTGAGCCTCAGCCTGCCGCTGGGGTCGGCGCTGGCCTGCGGCCCGGACTTCCCGATGCGCCTGCTCGACAACCGCGCGCAGACCTTGGCCGATCTGCCCGAAGGCAGTTTCAGCTTCGAAATCAGTCGCCTGGGTAAAACCATTGCCGGGCTGAAAAATGTCACAGCGGCGACCCATAACCCCAACGACTATGCCGAAGACAACGCGGCTGAGCTGGCGCGCGAACAGGCTGAGCAGGTGGGCCTGAGCGCCGAGCAATACGCTGTGGTCAAGCGCCTGCGCGGGCTCAGCGATGCCCATCAGGCCGAGGAACAGGGCGCCGGTCTGCCGGTGGAAATCCGTTTGTACGTCGCCGGCGCGGTGGCCTTTGCCACCGGCGATCATCAATTGGCCACGGAGTATTTCAACAAGGTGCTGGCGCTGCCGGCAGACCAGCGCCCGTTGCGCAGCACGTGGGCGGCGTATTCCCTCGGGCGCATCGCCTTCGCCATGAGCAACGAGGCGCACGATCGCATCGAAGCGCTGGAAGAAGCGCGCGATGCCTTCCGCCAGGCCCGGCAACTGAGCATCGACGGCTTCAGCGATCCGCTGGAACTGGGCGTTGCCAGCCTCGGTGAAGAGGCGCGGGCGTTGCGCAGCGCGGGCGACTGGAGCGGCGCCATCGAACTGTACGAAGCACAGAACCTGCACGGTTCGGCCGTCGGTTACACCTCGCTCAAGCAACTGATGAACGAGCTGGCCGAATTGCCGGAACCTCAGCTGGCCAAACTGCTGCAGCAGCCAGCGGTGCAGCAACTGGTCACGGCATCGCTGGTCAGCCGTCAGGGCTGGTCTTTCGGTGAGCAGCCGCCGAATGAAAAGAAACTCGTCACACTCTTGCAAAACAGCACCCGTGGCAGCCTCGACAATGCCGATCGACTGGCGGCGATGAGTTATCAACAGGGCGACTACGCGTCTGCCAAGGCCTTTCTGGTAAACGCCGGGGAAGGCGGACTGGCCTGGTGGCTGCGCGCAAAACTGGCAGTGCGTGACGGCGACACGACTGCCGCTGCCGCCGCCTACGCCAAAGCCGCCCAAGCCTTTCCGCAGAATGAAGACTGGGGCTATCGCCGCACGCCGGACTGGGCGTTTGAAACGGTGCAGCCAAAATGCCGGGTCGACGGCGAAAGCGCGATCCTGGCGCTGCAACGCGGCGAATACCTGCAAGCGTTCGTGCAGCTGTATCGCAGCAACAGCCTTTACTGGTTCGATGCCGCCACCCTTGCCGAGCGGGTGCTGACAGTCGATGAGCTCAAGCAGTACGTCGATGAGAATGTGCCGGCGCCGCCGCCATTGACGCAGCAGGAGCGCGACAACTATGTGCCGCTGTCGGTGGCCGCCAATCTGCGCAATCTGCTCGGTCGGCGCTTGCTGCGTGGGGGCCGTTACGAGGAAGCGGTCGGTTATTTCGCCAGTGATGATCTGCAACACAAGGCCCGGCTCTATGGCGAGCAACGGCTCAAGGCCGAGTCGGCGTGGTGGCCGAGCAAACGCGCCAGTGCGTTGTACAACGCCGCGTGGACGGCCCGGGAGTGGGGCATGGACATCCTCGGTTATGAGATGGCGCCTGATTACGCCACCTTCGGCGGCAATTACACGCTGGAGAGCACGAAGCTGGATGTCGGCCCGCTGATTTCAGCGGCGGAAGTGCAGCGCCAGCAGGCCAGCGCCGCGCAACCGGATCTGCGTTATCACTATCGTTTTGTCGCCACGGCACTGGCCAGTCGCGCCGCCGATAATTTGCCGCACACCAGTCAGGCGTTTGCTGCGGTGTTGTGCAATGCCGCCGGCTGGAACAGCAGCCTTGAAGACCAGAGTGCGCTGTATCAGCGCTACGTCAAGGAAGGCCCTTATGTGCCGTGGGCGCAAGACTTCGGCAATCAATGCCCGTATCCGGACTTCGAAAATGCCGACAAGCGCTACGTCACCCAGGTGACCGATGCCGTGCGTGAAACACTGCGGCCGTACAAGTGGCCGGTGCAGATCGTCGCGGTCATCCTGGTCGCTGTTGCTGCGCTACTGCTGATCACCCGTCGTCAGCGCAAGGTGCGCAAAGGCTAGGCCTGTTGAATGAAGCTCAGGCGTACGGCGAAGCCAATCAACAGACTGCCGAACAGCCATTGCTGAGCGCGCTGGGCGGTTGGACTGTGTTGCAGCCAACGGCCCAGTGCCGCGCCGGTCATGGCGACAACACTGTCGAACAGCAGGCCGACGCTGACCAGCACCAGGCCGAGCATGGCGAACTGTGTCAGCACCGGCGCGCCGCCGCTGACGATAAACTGTGGCAACAGTACCGAGCAGAACAGCAACGCCTTGGGATTAAGCAGGTTGGTCAGCAAACCGCGACGGATCGCACCGCGCCACTGGCGGTGGGCAGGTGCCTGCTCTTGGGCTTGCAGGCTCGGCACCAGCGAGCTGCGAAAACACTGGATGCCGATCCACATCAGATAGGCCGCGCCGGCGATGCGCACGACGTCAAACGTCCACGGCGCCGTTTTGAACAGCGCCGCTAGCCCCAATGCCGCCAGTGCCACGTGGCAGGCGCGGGCGATGGCCAGGCCCAGCGCGGTGGCCAGCGCCGCAGCTCGACCTTGCCGCGCACCGGTTTGCAACAGCAGGATCATATCCGGTCCCGGCAGTAGCAGAACCACAGCCAGCGTCAGAACGAACAGCCACAGACTTGCCACATCACACCCCCTTTCGTTGTTGATTTGCTCGGGCCAGTCTAGAGCGAGAGGGCAGGGCAGGTGCTTGCGTAGTCGGCTTCAATTGTCCACAGCTTTGGCATAACCTGCTGGTTTTCAACCGTCAGACTATCGGGATCTGCCAAAGATGAAACTCGACGCCTATGACCGCAAGATTCTCGCCGCGCTGCAACGCAACGGGCGCTTGAGCAATGTCGAGCTCGCGGAAGAAATCGGCCTGTCGGCTTCGCCGTGTCTGCGCCGGGTGCGCATGCTGGAAGAGGCGGGGGTGATCCGAGGCTACCAGGCCAATCTGGATCGAGATGAAGTCGGGCTGGGGCTGACGGTGTTTGTCGGGGTCAAGGTTGAGCGGCACAACGAAAAACGCGCCGAGGCTTTTTATGCCGCTGTTACTGCGCTGCCTGAGGTGGTCTCAGCGTTTCTGGTGTCCGGCGAATCGGACTTTTTGTTGCAGGTAGTGGTGCCTGACTTGCGCGCTTATGACCGCTTTGTCAGCGGCCATCTGCTCAAGCTTCCGGGTGTGAGCGATATTCGCAGCAACTTTGCCATTCACACAGTGAAAGCGCCGGGGGCGTTGCCGTTGGGGCATCTGCCGCTGTAGACCGGGTGGCGCCATTCGCGAGCAGGCTCGCTCCCACATGGGGAACGCATTCCAAAGTGGGAGCGAGCCTGCTCGCGAAGACGGCGGCAAGGTTTGGAACCTACATCTGAGTCGCCATCCCCTCGACATTCATCGCTGCCTGACGCAACGCTTCCGAACGCGTCGGGTGCGGATGGCAGGTCAGGGCAATGTCCTCGGCTGACGCGCTGAATTCCATCGCCACGCAAAACTCACCGATCATTTCGCTCACGCTCGGCCCGACCAGATGCACGCCAAGCACTTCGTCCGTGCGCTCGTCGGCGAGGACTTTGGCAAAGCCCTCGGTTTCGTGATTGATCTTCGCCCGGCTGTTGGCAGTGAAGGGAAACTTGCCGACCTTGTAGGCGCGGCCCTCGGCCTTGAGCTGTTCCTCGGTCTGGCCGACGCTGGCGAGTTCAGGTTGGGTGTAGATGACGTTGGGGATCAGCGCGTAATTGACCTCGCCGGCCTTGCCGTGGATCTGCTCGACGCAGGCCATGGCCTCATCTTCTGCCTTGTGCGCGAGCATCGGGCCGGACGTGACGTCGCCGATGACCCAGACCCCAGCCGCTTCGGTGCGATGTTGCTTGTTGGCGAGCATGCCGCGTTTGTCGGTACTCAGGCCGACGTTCTCCAGCCCCAAGCCCTGGGTGTATGGCCGGCGCCCGATGGCCACCAGCACATAATCGGCTTCGATCAGCTCAGCCGTGCCACCGGCGGCAGGCTCGACGCTCAGTTGCACGCCTGTAGCTGAGCTGGTGGCGTTGGTGACCTTGGAACTCAATTTGAAGGCAATGCCTTGTTTGCTCAGCGAGCGCTGCAAGGTCTTGCCGGCCTCGCCATCGACGCCGGGGCAGATGCGATCAAGGTATTCGACCACGGTGACCTGCGCGCCGAGTCGCCGCCACACCGAACCCAGCTCCAGGCCGATCACCCCGGCACCAATGACCACCAGATGTTTGGGCACCTCACTCAACGACAGTGCGCCGGTGGAATCGAGGATGCGCTGGTTGTCGATCTCGACGCCGGGCAGGGGAGTGGGTTCGGAGCCGGTGGCGATGATGATGTCCTTGGCGCTGAGCTCGCTCTTGTTGCCCTGATCGTCGGTCACGGAGACTTTGCCCGGGCCGTCGATGTGACCCCAACCCTTGATCCAGTCGACCTTGTTCTTGCGAAACAGAAATTCGATGCCCTTGGTCAGGCCGGCGACGCTTTCGTCCTTCTGCTTCATCATCTGCGCAAGGTTCAGCGTCGGTTTGACCTCGATGCCGAGATTGGCGAACTCCGTGCCCACCGCAGCGGCGTACAGCTCTGAGGCGTGCAACAAGGCTTTGGACGGCATGCAACCGACGTTCAGGCAGGTGCCGCCGAGGGTCGCACGTCCTTCGACGCAGGCGGCCTTGAGCCCGAGCTGGCCCGCGCGGATCGCTGCGTTATAACCGCCGGGGCCACCGCCCAGAATCACTACGTCATAGTTGCTCATGCGCTTGCTCCAGATTGCTCGATGGGGATAGCCAAGATTAGTCGCGATAAAAATTATGTGCGTAATATGAGCTGCGCCGAACATTTCGGTCAAGGCTTCAGGCAAGCGACAGCTGCGGCATCCTTGAATAAGCGTAATTGTGTACGAATATTTCACAGTTTGCGTTATATCGTAACGCTATGAACGCAGAGCCTACATTTTCGGGGTGTTATGCAAGTCGATCTTGAGTTGGACGCCACGCCAGTCAACGGATTGCCGCGCTTTCAGCAAGCAGCTGCGCAGTCACGCGAATTACGTCGGCTGGCTTATGGACTTGGCGCATTGGTCGGTTTGGGCTGGGTGCTGGCGTTTTTCGTCGGCCTGTTTGCGCCGCAGTCCCTGTGGTTGCCGTTGTTGGTCAATCAGAGCGCGGCGTTGCTGGTGCTGGTCGCCGGTCTGCAATCGGCGTGGTGGGTGACGCACTGGCGCGCGCGGGTGATGCATCCGCCAGCTTCGCAACCGACCGTTGTGGAGGAGGGCGCTGCAGCCGAGGGCTGGTACGAAAGGCTGCTGGAGCGATTGAGTCAGCAGAGCCGCCATCTGCTTGGACAAATCGGTGCGCCGACGTTGTGGCTCGGCGGCTGGGCGTTGCTGGTTCTGCTTGGTATTGAGCAGGTGTGGAATCTCACGTTGCCTGCGGCGGCCTTGGGGCTGTCGGCGAGCATCGGTGGGGCATTGGCGTTGTTGCTGGCGTTTGCCCTGCTGGTGCTGGAGCGGCAACTGGCGCAGGAACCGCCGGCGCAATGGCCGGAAGCGGCTGCGCTGGCACAACTGACCCGGGTGGTGATCATCACCCTGTTGGTCGGTGCGCTATGTCTGTTGTTTGTCAGCGAAAGCGCAGTCTGGCCGGTACGCGTGGCGGTGCTCAGCGCAGTCGTGCCAATGTTGGTTGCCGGCGAACTGCTGTTGCGCGCGTTACTGTCTGTCTTCAGCCCGCGGCGTGAACAACTCGAACCGACCCTGCTGGCGCGCAGTTTTATCGCCGATATGCTGCGCTGGCCGCCGCAGCCGTGGCTGGCGTTGCAGCATGAAATGCACAATCGGTTCGGCATCGATCTGCGGCAGATCTGGGCCTTCAGTTACATGCGCCGGGCCTTGTTGCCGGTGTTGGCAGTGGTCGCCCTGAGCGGTTGGCTGCTGACCGGCGTACATGAAATTCCCCTGCACGGTCGCGGCATCTACGAGCGCTTCGGTAAACCGGTACAGGTGTTCGGCCCGGGTTTACATGCCGGTTTGCCCTGGCCATTGGGGCGTGTGATCTCCGTTGAAAACGGTGTGGTTCATGAACTGGCAACCAGTGTCGGCGACAAGCCAATCGCCGTGCAGTCCGACTCCGCTGAAGGCCCGGCGCCGCTGACCGCCAACCGTTTGTGGGACGCCAGCCACGTTAATGACAAGTCCCAGGTCATCGCCAGCAGCCGCGGCGCGCAACAGGGCCTGCAAATCGTCAATATGGACGTGCGCTTCGTTTATCGCATCGGTTTGAACGACGAGGCGGCACTCGCCGCGACTTATAACAGCGCCGATGTACCGACACTGATTCGCAGCACTGCCAGCCGCATCCTGGTTCACGATTTTGCCTCGCGCACCCTCGACGGTTTGCTCGGCGACGACAGGGCAGGGCTGGCCGAGGAAATCGGTCGCGCAGTGCAAAGCGATCTGAACAGATTGAACAGTGGCGTGGAAATCCTCGCCACAGTCGTCGAAGCGATTCATCCACCGGCCGGCGCGGCGAATGCATATCACAGTGTGCAAGCGGCGCAGATCGGCGCGCAGGCGTTGATCGCTCGTGAACGCGGGGCGGCTGCGCAGGCCACTAACGAGGCGCAGTTGCAGGCGAGTACGGCGCGGGATCAGGCTACGGCCAATGCGCGGGAGATCAATGCAGCCGCGCAAACCGCCGACCTGAAATTCAGCGCCGAACAGAAAGCCTTCGCCAGTGCTGGCCAGGCCTTCGTGCTGGAGCAATATCTCAGCCAGCTCAGTCAGGGCATGAGTAAAGCCAAGTTGGTGATACTCGACCATCGAATCGGCGGCAGCGCAAATGCGCCAACCATCGATCTGCGTACTTTCACACTGCCGACTGATCCGTCGTCCCCCCGCACCACCGCTCAACCAGGAGCCACCCATTGAGCCAGTCGCCTGTTCATGACGTTCAAGACCACAGCGGCCACGATCACGGCCACGGCGGGCATCACCATCATCATGGTCATCACCACCATCACGGCGAGGTGCCAGAAGTTGGACCATTTCCCTGGCGGCGTATGGGCTGGGCTGCGTTGCTGGTAGCGTTTGCCATTGCCGCCGCGAGTCTGGTGCAAGTGCGCTCCGGTGAAGCCACGGTCATCACCCGTTTCGGTAGTCCGTCGCGGGTCTTGCTCGATCCCGGGTTGAATTGGCGCTGGCCGGCACCGTTCGAAGCGGCGATCCCGGTGGACTTGCGTCTACGTACCACCTCAAGTGGTTTGCAGGACGTCGGCACCAAGGATGGTTTGCGCATCATCGTTCAGGCCTACGTCGCGTGGCAGGTGCAGGGTGATCCTGAACACGTGCAGCGTTTCATGCGTGCCGTGCAGAATCAGCCGGACGAAGCAGCGCGGCAGATTCGCACCTTTGTCGGCTCAGCACTGGAGACCACGGCCAGCGGTTTCGATCTGGCCAATCTGGTCAACACTGATGCCAAACAAGTGCGCATCGGCGATTTTGAAACGCAGTTGCGTCAGCAGATCGATCAACAGTTGCTCGCTACATATGGCGTGCGCGTGGTGCAGGTCGGCATCGAGCGGCTGACTTTGCCCTCGGTCACGCTCAGCGCCACGGTCGACCGCATGCGTGCCGAGCGTGAAACCATTGCTACCGAACGCACGGCTGTTGGCAAACGCGAAGCGGCGCAAATCCGTTCCGCCGCCGAGCGCGATGCGCGAATCGTCCAGGCTGATGCGACGGTGAAAGCCGCTGACATTGAAGCGCAATCGCGAGTCGAGGCTGCGCAGATTTATGGTCGCGCCTACGCCAGCTCGCCGCAGCTTTACAACCTGCTGCGCTCCCTCGATACCCTCGGCACCATCGTTACGCCGGACACCAAATTGATTCTGCGCACCGATGCCGCACCTTTCCGCGTATTGGTCGACGGCCCACCGACGCTCGACAACAAAGCCGGATCGCAGCCATGAGCGAAGAAGTTCCACGTGGAACACATGCGTTGAACAGTCCGTGGATTCAGGCGGGGCGTCTGGCTTTTATCGCGCTGTATGCGATCACGGTGCTGGCGGCGCTGGCATGGGCATTCTCCAATGTCCGGCAGATTGATCCGCAAAAGCGCGCAGTAGTACTGCACTTCGGTGCGCTGGATCGCGTTCAGAATGCCGGACTGTTATGGGCATGGCCGCAACCTTTTGAGCAGGTGGTTCTGCTGCCGGCGGCGGATCGGGTGATCGAGCGTCGAGTGGAAAATCTGTTGCGCAGTGACGAAGCGTTGAAGGCTGACCGGGTGGCGTCCTTCGCAACGCCATTGAGCGATGCACTCGCCGGGTCTGGTTATTTATTGACCGGTGACGCCGGCGTAGTGCAATTGGACGTGCGAGTGTTTTACCAAGTCTCCGATCCGTACGAATTCGTGTTGCAAGGCGAGCATGTGCTGCCAGCTCTCGATCAGCTAGTGACGCGCAGCGCCGTGGTCCTGACCGCCGCGCGAGATCTCGACACCATTCTGGTCGCTCGCCCGGAATTGATCGGCGCCGACAATCAGGCGGCCGAGCGCCGTGAGCGATTGCGCGGTGATCTGGTGCAAGGCATCAACGCGCGTCTCGCTGAACTGAAGGCGAGCGGGCAGGGCATCGGCATCGAGGTGTCGCGGGTGGATGTGCAATCAAGTCTGCCGGAGCCGGCGGTCAGTGCCTTCAATGCGGTTCTGACCGCCAGTCAGCAGGCTGACAAAGCTGTGGCTAACGCGCGCACCGATGCCGAAAAACTTACCCAGTCGGCCAACGAACAGGCAGACCGCACGCTCCAGGTGGCTCACGCGCAGGCGGGCGAGCGTCTTGCAAAAGCCTCGACCGATACCGCAACCGTCTCGAGTCTGGCTACGTCTGCCGACCCGCAAATGCTCCTGCGTCTGTATCGCGAGCGCATACCGAAGATCCTTGATCAGGCCGGGTCGGTCACCACCGTCAATCCGAAAGACGATTCCCGGTTGATCATTCAAGGAGCCAGTCAATGACGGCGACCACCGCTGCTCCGAGTCTGTTGTCCTCGGCCGAACAACGTCGCGCCGCGCGCCAATTGACCCTGGCGATGCTTGCGCTCGGGTTGCTGGGTCTGGGTTTGCTCTGGCGCTGGATGCTCCCGGAGCAAACCGGTGTCAGCCAGTTGCTGCTCGGTTTCGCCTCGTTGCTGGTAGCGGTTCCGGTGATGCGTTCGGCGTGGTACAGCCTGCGTTACCCAAGCCTGCACGGCATCACCGATCAATTGATTGCGCTGGCCATGCTCGGCGCTTGGGCGACCGGTGATCTGCTCACCGCGGCGTTGTTGCCAATCATCATGATCTTTGGCCATGTGCTGGAAGAGCGTAGCGTCATCGGTTCCCAGGAAGCGATCAATGCGCTTGGCCGGCTGACCCGCAGCCATGCGCGCAAGCTGCAAGCGGACGGTTCGATCATCGAAGTGGACAACGGCACGCTCAGTGCTGGCGATATTGTCGAGGTGCGGGCCGGTGATCGGGTGCCGGCGGACGGTCGTGTGTTATCAGGGCAGGCGAGCCTTGATACCGCTTCGATTACCGGTGAGTCGGTACCGGTGGAAGCTGGCGTCGGCATGCTGGTGTTCGGCGGCGCAATCAACCTCGATGGATTGCTGCGCGTCGAAGTCACCCGCACCGGCGACGAATCCACCCTGGGCAAAGTCATCGCCCTGATGCAAAACGCCGAGCGCTCGAAACCGCCGATCACGCGATTGCTAGAACGCTATGCCGGCAGCTACATGGTGCTGGTCTTGTTGCTGGCGGCGGTGACCTGGTTCGTCACCCATGATGCACAGGCGATGCTCGCGGTATTGGTGGCGGCGTGTCCGTGTGCGTTGGTGCTGTCGGCGCCGGCCACGGCGATTGCCGGTGTCGCCGTCGCCGCGCGTCACGGGATTCTGATTCGCAGCTCGGCGTTCCTCGAAGAACTCGCCGATCTGACCTCGCTGGTGGTCGACAAGACCGGCACGCTGACGTACGGCACCTTGCGTTTGCAGTCGATCGACAGCCTGGATGCGGACACCGCCGAAGTGCAGACACTGGCCGCCAGTCTTGGCGCGGCAAGCAGTCATCCGGTGAGCCGAGCACTCGCTGGGCTGGTTGATCAGGAAGCCTATTGGCCTCTGACCAACATCCATGAGCGCCAAGGCCTGGGCGTAGTGGCGACGACAGAGAGGGGCGAAGCTGCGCTCGGTCGTCCAGAGTTGTTCGCGCAACTGGGTATCACAACCACCCTTGTTCCTGAGCACGATGGCCCGATTGCCGGCCTGGCTTTGAACGGTGCATTCCTCGCCTGGCTTTTGCTCGCCGACAGCATCAAACCGGAGGCGGGCTTTGCCTTGAGCGAATTGCGTGAACTGGGGCTGGGACGCCAGCTCCTGCTGACGGGCGATCGCCAGAGCGTTGCGCGAACGTTGGCGCTGGAAGTCGGGCTGAACGAAGTCCAGGCGCAAGCGCTTCCGGAGGACAAACTCAATCGCGTGCTCAAGGAAATCGATCACGGCTTTCGTCCGATGGTGGTAGGCGACGGCATCAACGATTCACTCGCGCTCAAGGCCGGCGTGGTCGGCGTGGCGATGGGCGCTGGCGGGGCCGACATTGCCTTGGCGTCGGCGGACATCGTGTTGATCGGCAGCGACTTGCGTCGCCTCGGTACTTGCGTGCGCTTGAGTCGTCAGTGCCGGCGTACTTTGCAGGTCAACGTGATTATCGGCCTCGGCTGGACGCTGGCCATCGTGGTCTTCGCGGCGTTCGGCTGGCTTGGTGCGGCCGGGGCGATGATCGCGGCGCTGCTGCATAACCTGAGCACCCTGTTGGTGTTGGGCAACGCCGGACGTTTGCTGCGCTTTCAGGAGCCATTGCTCAGGCTCGACCCTCGGGATAAATGAAAGAAAATTCATCGAACCGCCGAGTGCGCAGGCAGTCATCTATCGTAAGGCGCGTCGTCTGTGGCGTTCAGCCGATGTGCCGATCACGATAGACAAGGCTGATCGAATCGATAGCCTGCTATTTTTCCAGGTTGGTCTACCCTCAGATCAGACGTCTGAAACAAGGGGGGATTTTCCATGCTCGCGCAACTTCCACCGGCCTTACAGAATCTGCAGTTACCGCTTCGCCTGCGACTCTGGGACGGCCACGAGTTCAATCTAGGGCCGACGCCCAGCGTAACCATCGTCGTCAAGGATCCGCAGATGGTTACTCAATTCACCCACCCAAGCCTGGATGCGCTGGGTGCGGCGTTCGTCGAAGGCAAGTTGGAACTGGAGGGCTCGATCAGCGAGGTCATCCGGGTTTGCGATGAATTGAGCAATGCGCTGCTCGACGAAGACGAAGAGAGTCAGCCGGTGCGTGCGCATCACGACAAAGACACCGACGCCAAGGCCATTTCCTATCACTACGACCTGTCGAATGCGTTCTACCAGCTGTGGCTGGACAGCGACATGGTGTATTCCTGTGCCTATTTCGAAACCGGTAGCGAAACCCTCGAGCAGGCGCAGCAAGCCAAATTCCGTCATTTGTGCCGCAAGCTGCGCTTGCAGCCAGGCGAGTATCTGCTGGATGTCGGCTGTGGTTGGGGCGGTCTGGCGCGGTATGCGGCGCGAGAGTTCGGCGTAAAGGTGTTCGGTATTACTTTGAGCAAGGAACAGTTGGCGCTGGCGCAGGAGCGGGTCAAGGCCGAAGGTCTGGAAGATCAGGTCGAACTGCAATTGGTCGACTACCGCGATCTGCCGCAGGACGGCCGCTTCGACAAGGTTGTCAGCGTCGGCATGTTCGAACACGTTGGTCATGCCAATCTCGCCGAGTATTGCGCAACGCTGTTCGGCGCGGTGAAGGAGGGCGGCCTGGTGATGAACCACGGCATCACCGCCAAGCACACCGATGGCCGCCCGGTTGGACGGGGCGCTGGCGACTTCATTGAAAAATACGTGTTCCCTAACGGCGAGCTACCGCATCTGGCTATGATCTCAGCCGAGATCAGTGAAGCCGGGCTGGAAATCGTCGATGTCGAAAGCTTGCGCCTGCACTACGCGCGCACGCTCGATCACTGGAGTGAGCGACTGGAGGATAACCTCGAAGCTGCGGCGAAACTGGTGCCTGAGCAAGCACTGCGTATCTGGCGTCTGTATCTGGCCGGTTGCGCGTACGCCTTTGCCCGGGGCTGGATCAACCTGCATCAGATCCTCGCCGTGAAAGCGCATCCGGATGGCAGCCACGAACTGCCCTGGACCCGCGACGACATCTACCACCCCTGAAACGGGGCGCTCAGAGTATCGGCGAAATCAGCCGGGCGATCCGCATGCCGACCTGTTGCAGGCGATGGATCTCCCGGCTTTCTTCTTTGGCCACTTCATCGGCCAGGGCGAAATCGTCATTGAGCATGTGTTCCACGGCGGCGGCGAACTCGCTGTCGACGGTCAGCAACATCACTTCGAAATTCAGGCGGAACGAGCGATTGTCCAGATTGGCGCTGCCGATGGCGCTGATTTCGCTGTCGATCAACACCACTTTCTGATGCAGAAAACCCGGTCGATAGCGGAACACCCGCACGCCGGCACGCACCGCCTCGAAGGCATACAGGCTGGACGCGGCATAGACAATGCGGTGATCAGGCCGTGACGGCAACAGCAGGCGCACATCGATACCACGCAACACCGCCAACCTCAATGCCGCGAACACCGCTTCGTCCGGGACGAAGTAAGGGCTGGTGATCCATACGCGTTGCGTTGCTGCGTGAATGGCTTCGACGAAAAACAGCGAGCAGGTTTCGTAGGCATCCGCCGGGCCGCTGGCGAGCAATTGGCAAAGCACGCCATCCTCCGGGTATGTATCCGGAAGGATCAACGGCGGCAGAGTACGAGCAGCCCAGAACCAATCTTCGGCGAACGATTCCTGCATGCAGGCCACCACCGGCCCGCGGACTTTGACGTGGGTGTCACGCCACGGCGCCAATGGTGGCTTCTCACCCATGTATTCATCGCCGACGTTATGCCCGCCGACAAAGCCGACTACGCCATCGACCACAACGATTTTGCGGTGGTTGCGGAAGTTGACCTGAAAGCGGTTGAGCCAGCCGCTGCGCGTGGCAAAGGCTTTGACCTCGACGCCGGCATCACGCAGCGCCTGCACGTAATGATGGGGCAGGGCATGGCTGCCAATGCGGTCATAGAGCAAATGAATGGACACGCCTTCGGCGGCTTTCTTCAACAGCAAATCACGCAAACGCTGGCCCAGCCGATCGTCGTGAATGATGAAGAACTGGATCAGCACGGCTTCCTTCGCTTGTGCGATCGCCTGAAAAATCGCATCGAAAGTCGCGGTGCCGTTCACCAGCAGTTGCACCTCGTTGTTCGCCAGGCACGGCATGCGCCCCAGTTTCGGCATTGCGCGCAGTGAGGCGTAGGCACTCGACGCGCGAGCGGCCAGGGCTTCTTCAACCCATGGGCGCCAGTTCAATTCTGAGATGGCCAGGCGCATCTGCTCGTTGGCCTGGCGCCGCGCCTTGATGTAGCCATCGAAGGTGCTGCGACCAAATACCAGATATGGAATAAGCGTGAGGTAGGGAATGAAGATCAGCGACAATGCCCAAGCGATCGAGCCTTGCGCAGTGCGCACGGTGAGCACCGCATGGATCGCAGCGATCGAACCGAGTGTGTGCAACAGGGCGATCAGGTAACCGAAAATGTGCGGTCCGAAAAAATCCATGGGGCAGCCTTGCTCCGTGAGATGCAATGCTTAACAGACCATGTTCTGCGGCGAATGTCTCCATTTAATCGGTGCATGAACCGACGCAACCGGCCGGCGTCTAACGGCCACAACTGATCAGGAGTTACTCGATGAACGTTCGTCTGCTGGGTTTGGCGCTGGGCCTGGGTTTGGCATTACCGGTGGTTGCGCAGGCGCAAATGCTGCAGCCGGGGTTGTGGGAAATGTCTTCGAGCAATCTGAAGGTCGATGATCAGGCCATGGATGTGCAATCGATCCTTGGCCAGATTCAAGGCCAGATCACCCCGCAGCAGCGCGCGGCGCTGGAGAAGAACGGCATCAACATCGGCGGCAAAGGCATCCGCGCTTGCCTGACGCCGCAGCAGGTTGCGACCAACGACATCCCGTTGGCCGACCCGCAATCGGGCTGCAAGCAGCAAATCACCGAGCGCACCGGCAACCAGTGGAAATTCCGCTTCAGCTGCCCGAAAGCCCAGGGCACAGGCGTGGCGACATTCCTCAGTGACCGCGAATTCACCACCGTTGCCAATGGCACCTTCAACGCCATCGGCATCAACCAGAAGGGCAGTCTCGAAACCCGTGCGGTGTGGCTGGGTCAGGATTGCGGCACGGTAAAACCCCGCGCTTAAACCCTCTGCGACGCCCACAGTTGGAACCCATTCCAACTGTGGGAGCGAGCCTGCTCGCGAATAGATCGGAAGTGCACCTCAAGTCATGGCTGACTCAACGCCTTGTACAGCGTATTGAGGTTGTATTCGAACAGTCCGGTAAAGGTGCTCGCCGGTCCGCTCGCCGCCAGTGCATCCGAGTACAGCGTGCCGCCAATGTGCGCGCCGCTTTCATCCGCGATCTGCTTGAGCAGGCGCGCGTCCTTGATGTTTTCCATGAACACCGCTTTGACCTTGGCCTGGCGAATCTGCCTGATCAGCGCAGCCACTTCGGCGGCGGAGGGTTCGCGTTCGGTGGATAAACCCTGTGGCGCGATAAAGTCGATGCCATAGGCCTGACCCAGATAGCCAAAGGCATCGTGGCTGGTGACGATCTTGCGATTACCCGGCGGCAGCGCGCCGAGTTTGTTTTTGGCTTCGGCGAGCAGGGCATAGATCTGCTTGAGGTAGGTCTGGCTGTTGCGCTCGTAGTCAGCCTTGTTGGCCGGGTCGGCGGCGATCAGCGCCTTGGTGATGTTGGCGACGTACAACTCAGCGTTCGCCAGATTGTGCCAGGCGTGTGGATCCGGAACGGTTTCGCCATCTTCATCGAGCGAACGTGGAATCACCCCGCGACTGGCACTGATCACCGTTGCCTTGCTGTCGGTGCTGGTCACCAGGCGATCCAGCCAAGGTTCGAAACCGAGGCCGTTCTTGATGATCACTTTGGCTTTGAGCAACGCCTTGGCATCGTCCGGTGTCGGCTCGTAGGTGTGCGCATCGGCGTCCGCGCCGACCATGTTGGTGATCTCAACGTGCTCGCCGCCGACCTGATGAACCATGTCGGCAAGGATGCTGAAGCTGGTGACCACCGGCAGTTTTTCGGCGGCTGACAAGGACATCGACAGCATCAGGCTGAACAGCACGAGTAGAGCGCGCATCGGGAAACACCTCATTGGGATGTGAGCAAAGGCGGGCGGCGCAGCAAACCGTGAACCGGTCCGAACACCACCGACAGCAGATAGCCGACCCCCGTGACCAGCACGATGGCCGGGCCGCTGGGCAGCGAGTAGTAGAACGACAGCAGCAAGCCGAGCCACACAGACACGCAGCCCATGACCGCGGCGATGGCGATCAGTAGCGGTAGGCGGCGACTCCAAAATCTCGACGCAGCAGCCGGAAGCATCATCAGGCCGACTACCATCAGTGCGCCGATGGCCTGAAAGCCGATCACCAGATTCAGCACGACCAGAGTCAGGAACACGCCATGAGCCAGCGGCCCGAGGCGACTGACCGTGCGCAAGAACAATGGGTCCAGTGTGTCCAGCAGCAGAGGTTTGTAGATCGCCGCCATCGCCATGAGGCTGACCGCCGAGACCCACAGCATGCCGGTCAGTGTCGGCCCGTCTACGGCCAACGCTGAGCCGAACAGCAAGTGCAGAAGGTCGAGGCGCTTGCCGGCGATGCCAAGGATCAAAACGCCGCTGGCCAGTGAGATCGGATAGATCGCGGCGAGGCTGGCATCTTCTCGCAACCCCGTTCGCCGGGTGATCCAGGCCGCGAGTCCGGCCATGCTCAGCCCGGCTCCCAAGCCACCGAGGGTGAGTGCGGGAAGACTCAAACCGGCAAACCAGAATCCCAGCGCTGCACCAGGGAGAATGCCGTGGGCGACGGCGTCACCGATCAAACTCATACGCCTGAGTATCAGAAAAACACCCAAGGGCGCCGTGCTGCATGCCAGCACCAGGCCGCCGAGCAAGGCGCGGCGCATGAACACGAATTCGCTGAACGGCTGCCAGAAATGGCTGACGGTGGCGAGCATCAGGCGACCTGCATGTGCGGTGTTGGCTGGATCAGTTCTCGGCTGGTTCCGTACACGCAGTGGCCGTTTTTGATCAGCAGGGTATGCGGAATGTGTTGGCGGACAGCCGCCAGGTCATGGCAGACCACAAGCAGTGTCCGGCCCTCGGCGTGCCAGTGGTGAATGTGTTGCCAGAGCAATTGCTGGCCGAGTTCGTCGAGTGCGGCGTGCGGTTCGTCCAGCAACAGCACCGGGGCGTCAGCAAGGCTCAGTCGCGCGAGCAGGGCACGTTGTAGCTCACCGCCGGACAGGGCCATCAACGGACGCTGTTCGAGCCCACTCAAATGCCAGTCTTCCAATGCGTTTTTCAGTCGCTGCGTGCGCAGCTGTGTCGAGAGCCGACGGCCCCAGAAACCTGCGGCGATGAGCTCTTCGAGGCTGATTGGAAACTGCCGATCCAAATGTTGCTGTTGCGGCAGAAAGGAAATGCCGCTTTGGCGTGGAACAGCCATTTCCACCTTGCCGGCCAAGGGCTTCTGCAAACCGGCGATGACTTTCAGCAGACTGCTTTTGCCGCAGCCGTTGGCGCCGATGATTGCGGTCAGGCTGGCGCTTTCGAACTCAAGACTCAAAGGCGTCGTCAGCGGTTGGCCGGGTGCGCCCCATACCAAGGATTGGCAGCGGATCATTTTTGCTCCCGTCGCCAGCTGCTTTCGGCGACGGCGTCATGGGCATGCAGGCTTTCGGCGTGGATCACGCGGATGTGGAATTGGTTGATGCCGGGCGTGCGCTGCAGTGCCAGATTGAGGCGGCGCGCGGCGTCTTCGCAGAACATCAGGTTTTGCCCATTGGCGAGTGCGAAGGCTTGCTCGTCGGGGCGCTTCACTGCGGTCTGCACGGCGGTGCCGAGGGCTGCTTCAGCGTCATTGATGATCGCGGTCAGCGGTAGCTCGTCGATGAAATTGTCGAGATGCAGGTGCAGTTGCGCATAGCTGCGCTGGCTGTGCGGTGTCGCTACGATCCCTTTGGTTGAGCCGAGCCATGCCAAGACATCCGCGTGTTGCAGAGACTTGTTGGCGAAATCATCGACGAACTGCTGCTGGATCAATTGCCTTGCCAAGGCTGCGGAGCACGGGCATGTCGAGGAATAGGGCAGTTCAATTTTTAGTTCCACGTGGAACATTTGCTGTTTCAGGCTTGCTGAAATCGTCGCCGGATAGGATTTCCAGCCAGCCAAGGGGCTGACCAAGGCGGGTCTCTTCAGCAACAATTCGGTGTGAATATTCAGATATGCGCACTCGGATAAGCCTTGGTGGCTTGCCAAAAAACACCCGAGTATTTGGTGCAATAGAGCGGGAGAAAGGCTTCGCTGTTCGAGGGCTTCGAGTGCCAGATACAAGCGCGACATGTGAATGCCACGCGCTTCACCATCATCGAGACTCACGCCAGCGTCGACTCTGGCGCTGAGGCGGTGGCCTTCAAGCACAACGGGTAGAGCAATCCCACGCATGCCTACCCAATCGAGTGGCAGTGCCTGACGCGCAGATTGGGCGGCGATATCCGGGAGAGTAAGAGCATTCATGGTTGAGACCGTCGTGTTGATCTCTATTTACGTTACATTATAACAATCCATTCAGCGATGCTTTTTTCATGAAAAGGTTTTCACTAGCAGCCCGTCATCCGGCTGCAAGTGAATCTGGCGCTGCTCCCTCCCGAGCTGGAAAAACGGTTGATGGTCGTCCAGCCGACACGACGGGTGTAGCCAACCCAAGCCTCGCCATCGGAGGCAATCCCGGTAAAAAAGGTTAATTGGCCGAAGCGGCTGTTGGTCTGCGCCCAATAGCGATGGCCGTCCTTCTCGAATCCGCGCAGGTAAAGCGTGGAACCTACCGTATTGACGCTATAGGCATTGCCGTCGGCGTCTACACAGGCCAGCAGATTAGCGCTGCGTGTGCAGTGCGCGAGCGCCGGCATTTGCGCTTGGGCTTGACCGGCCAGCGACGTAGCAAAGCTCAAAAGCAAGTATTTCAGAGCATTGTTCATCGCGAGTTTCCACGATCGGTGGTGCGGCAATTTGCGAAATCTCCTGCGTCGGACTGGCAAGCTCGAGTTGTTATACTATAACATAGGCAGCAACCAGCCTGAGCTGCCGATCAATCGTATGCCTTCTTTGACCCGGTTAAATGAAGCGCAACACGCCAAGCGCACCTCAAAGCGCAAATCGGCTGCCATTTATAAGGATTATCCAATGTCAGCCAAATTGCCCGTCACCGTACTTTCAGGATTTCTCGGCGCGGGAAAAAGTACACTTTTGAATTACGTACTACGTAACCGAGACGGCTTGCGCGTTGCGGTGATCGTCAACGATATGAGCGAGATCAACATCGATGGCAGTGAAGTCCAGCGTGATGTCAGCCTGAACCGCGCTGAGGAAAAACTCATCGAAATGAGCAATGGCTGTATCTGCTGTACGTTACGTGAAGACCTCCTTGAAGAAGTCAGCAAACTCGCTCGCGAGGATCGTTTCGATTACCTGCTGATCGAATCAACCGGCATTTCCGAACCGCTTCCGGTCGCTGAAACCTTCACCTTCCGCGATGAACAGGGGCAAAGCCTCGCCGACATTGCTCGCCTCGATACTATGGTCACCGTGGTCGACGGTGTGAATTTCCTGCTCGATTACCAGGCGGCCGAAAGCCTCGCCTCTCGCGGCGAGATTCTCGGTGAAGAAGACGAGCGTTCCATCACCGATCTGTTGATCGAGCAGATCGAGTTTGCCGACGTCCTGCTGATCAGCAAAATCGACCTGATCAGCCAGCACGAGCGTGAAGAACTCACCGCCATCCTCAAGCGCCTCAATGCCCAGGCTGAAATCATTCCAATGGTGATGGGCGAAATCCCACTGGAAAAAATCCTCAACACCGATCGTTTCGATTTCGATCAGGCCGCACAAGCGCCCGGATGGCTAAAGGAATTGCGCGGTGAGCACGTCCCGGAAACACAGGAATACGGCATCGCCTCGACGGCCTACCGCGCGCGCCGGCCATTTCACCCGCAACGTTTCTTCAGCTTCATTGATCGGCCTTGGCTGAACGGCAAGCTGCTGCGCTCCAAAGGCTTCTTCTGGCTCGCCAGCAAACCCACCGATGCCGGTAGCTGGTCCCAGGCCGGTGGCTTGATGCGTCATGGATTCGCCGGTCGCTGGTGGCGTTTCGTGCCAAAGAATCAATGGCCCGAAGATCAGGAAAGCGCCCAGGCGATCATGGGAAACTGGATTCCAAGCGTAGGAGATTGCCGCCAGGAGCTGGTTTTCATCGGTCAGAACATAGATTTCCTACAGCTCTCCGCCGAACTCGATGCCTGTCTGCTGACCGACGAAGAAATGGCCATGGGTGTAGAAGGCTGGCGTTCGCTGCCTGATCCATTCGGCCCTTGGCACGAAGAGGCCGCCTGATGCTCGCACTCCAAGATCAGTCGCTTCTTACCCGTCAGCAGCACCAGGGTGTGACACCGCAAACGTTGACGCGAATCCTGGAAGACCAGACCAATCTCGCCGTCTGGCAGCGCCAGCTACCCGTGCACATTGCCGATTTTGCGCAATTGGTGCTGTCACTCAACGAGCCCTTGGCCGAGTCGCTGTGTCTGGAATTGCCCGACGAAGATGCCGAACCGGATCTCGCCGGTCTGGCTGCAGGGCTGCGTGATCTGCAAGGTTTCGAAGGTTTCGTGAGCGATTTTAAATGGCTGATCAGTGCCTTCGCCTGCCTGCTCGGTGCGCGGCGTATCGGCGTGCGTTTGCGTGTGCTGGACAAGGCCATGTGTCCGCGTTTCCACGTCGATCACGTGCCGGTGCGCTTGATCACTACTTACGCTGGCATCGGCAGCCAATGGCTTGAGGAGGGCGCGATGGATCGCCTGCAACTTGGCCAGGCCGATGCCGAACCGCAAGGTGCAGCGTCGATTCGCCAGCTCAACAGCGGCGACGTCGCGTTGCTCAAAGGCGAAAAATGGCACGGCAATGAAGGCTTCGGCCTGATCCATCGTTCGCCGCAACCGGCGCCCGGTGAGCGCCGTCTGCTGCTGACCCTCGACTGGCTCGGCTGAAATTCAGGGCTTGCGCCAGGCGCCCTGGCTCTGGCCTTCGCAATACGGCTTGAGATACGCAGCGTCAGTGGCCACGCCGTAATAGTGGATATCCTGGCGATAGGGCATATTGGCGACTTGCGCGTTGCTGCACACGCCGAAAGCGCCGCTGGGGCACTGGTCGACGTATTGCACCTCGACCTTCTGCCCGGCCAGCGTCGGTTGGCAGAAGCCGTCATTGAACAATTTCTGCGGAATCGTCCGGTTCTGCTGACAGACTTTGACGTCGAGCCGTTCGCCCTGCGTGTGCACCACGCAGGCCTCGGCCCACGCTTCACTCGACAGCAGCGCCAACAGCAACGACCATCCCGACCAGCGCATCTTCGATCTCCTCAATAACTGTCCGCAGAAAGTACCCGCCATGTTGCAGAACATTCCGACCCACGTCATCGCCGGCCCGTTGGGCGCCGGCAAGACCAGCCTGATTCGCCAGTTGCTGGCGCAACGGCCTGCGGACGAGCGCTGGGCGGTGCTGATCAACGAGTTCGGCCAGATCGGTCTGGATGCTGCATTGCTGACGAATGACGCCGATGGTATCGCACTGGGTGAGGTGGCCGGGGGCTGCCTGTGTTGCGTCAATGGCGCGCCATTCCAGATCGGCCTCGGCCGCCTGCTGCGCAAGGCCAGACCGGATCGACTGTTTATCGAGCCATCCGGGCTGGGCCATCCGGCGCAGTTGCTCAAGCAATTGAACGAGGCGCCGTGGCTGGGCGTGCTGGCGGTTCAGCCATGTGTGCTGGTTCTGGACGCTCAGGCACTGCACGCGGGTAGAACCCTGCCGGACGCTCAGCAGCAAGCGTTGGCCAGCGCGGGTTTGCTGTTGTTGAACAAGGCCGAAGATCTCGATGAAGCGGTTCGAGAGAAAATCGCCAGCCAGTTGCCGCCCGTCAGGCTGATCTGGACGCAGCAAGCGCAACTGCCTCTGAGCGAGCTGCCGGGTCTGAAAGCAAAAGCAAACGAAGGCGCAGGGCATCTGCCGCTGCCCACTGGATTGGCACAGCTGCCAGCGGTCTGGAGCGATCCGGCCGAACCGATTTGCCTGAGTCAGGCGCAGGAGGGTGGGTGGAGCATCGGTTGGCGCTGGCATCCGCGGCAGGTATTTGATCAAGTACGCATCGCCTATTGGCTGAGCGCGCTTGACTGGAAGCGGGCGAAACTGGTTATCCACAGCACGGATGGCTGGGTTGCGGGCAATGCGCTGGAGCATGCCGAGCTGAGTTGGCAAGCCAGCGAATGGCGAAAAGACTCAAGAATCGAGCTGATCTTCGCTGAACCGCAGAACATCGAACAGCTGCAAGCCGGTTTGGCTGAATGCCGGATTCAGTGAGTCAGCTCAAGGCTTCCACTTGGTATGTTCCTGGCGCCACTGGCTCAGCTCGATGACTTCGGCGCGAGGCTTGTGCACTTCGACCACCGGCGGCGTGTCGTCGAACGGCGCCGGGTAGGGCGCCAGTTCAATCTGCGCACTGTGCGCGCCGAACTGGGTGACGGTGCCGTTGTGGCGGCTTTCGCCGGTCACGGTGAACTCGAAGTTGTAGACCCGCGCCAGTCGTCGGCGACCGTTGGCATCCCTGATCAGCCCGATCTTTTTTAGCGCGACGTTACCGTCCAGCAGTTCAACGCCAACATTGGTGCAATGCTGTTTGACCCGCTCCAGCGCGCGCTCGCGCAAGCCGTGGTTGTGCCATAGCCAGGCACCAGCGGCGGCGAACAGCATCAGCACGAAGATGTTTTCCAGGGTCAGCATCGACATCGAACTCCAAAAGATGGCGTCAGCTTAACTGTCTCGCCGGTCTGTCGTACAGGCTGTGTTTCGTCGCATACTGCGCGGCTTGAATTTCAATCGTTTTACGGAATGACCCGAATGAAACGTACGCCTCATCTGCTCGCCATCCAGTCCCACGTGGTGTTTGGCCACGCCGGCAACAGCGCTGCGGTTTTTCCGATGCAGCGGGTCGGGGTCAACGTCTGGCCGCTCAACACCGTGCAGTTTTCCAACCACACCCAGTATGGTCAGTGGGCCGGTGAAGTGCTGGCACCGCGGCAGATTCCCGAGCTGATCGAAGGCATCGCTGCGATTGGCGAGCTGGGCAATTGCGACGCGGTGCTCTCCGGTTACCTCGGCAGCGCCGCGCAGGGACGGGCGATTCTCAGCGGTGTGGCGCGGATCAAAGCGGTCAATCCAAAGATGCTGTATCTGTGTGATCCGGTGATGGGCCATCCGGAGAAAGGCTGCAGCGTGCCCACCGAGGTCAGCGACTTCCTCCTGGATGAGGCCGCGGCCGTGGCGGACATCATGTGCCCGAACCAGTTGGAGCTGGACAGTTTTTCCGGGCGCAAGCCGCAGTCGCTGTTCGATTGCCTGGCGATGGCACGGGCGCTGCTGGCGCGCGGGCCGAAAGCGGTACTGGTCAAGCATCTGGATTATCCGGGCAAACCGGCGGATGGCTTCGAAATGTTGTTGGTGACCGCCGAGGGCAGCTGGCATCTGCGCCGTCCATTGCTGGCGTTTCCACGTCAGCCAGTGGGCGTCGGCGATCTGACCTCTGGTCTGTTCCTGGCGCGGGTGTTGCTGGGCGAAAGCCTGCTGGCGGCATTCGAATTCACCGCAGCAGCAGTGCATGAGGTGTTGCTGGAAACCCAGGCGTGCGCCAGTTATGAGCTGCAACTGGTGCGGGCGCAGGATCGCATTGCGCATCCGCGGGTGAAGTTCGAGGCTACAGCGATCAGTCTCTGAGACCGAGTCGTCTTTATTCGCGAGCAGGCTCGCTCCCACAGGAAGAATGCATTCCAGATGTGGGAGCGAGCCTGCTCGCGAAAGCGATCAATTGAGCGCTATCCGTTTCAGGCGTCGCCCTTGATTTCCTGATAACGCTTTTCCAGCTCTTGGCGAATCTGCCGGCGCTGCTGCGCCTGCATGAAGCGGCGCTTGTCTTCGCTGTTCTGCGGTTGCAGCGGTGGCACGGCGGCCGGTTTGCGCTGATCATCCACCGCGACCATGGTGAAGAAGCAGCTGTTGGTGTGGCGCACCGAGCGTTCGCGGATGTTTTCGGTGACCACTTTGATGCCAACTTCCATCGACGTGTTGCCGGTGTAGTTGACCGAGGCCAGGAACGTCACCAGTTCGCCAACATGAATCGGCTCGCGGAAAATCACCTGATCCACCGACAGGGTCACCACGTAGCGCCCGGCATAACGGCTGGCGCAGGCGTAGGCCACTTCGTCGAGGTATTTGAGCAGGGTGCCGCCGTGGACATTGCCAGAGAAGTTGGCCATGTCGGGGGTCATCAGTACCGTCATCGACAGCTGGGCGTTTCCGGGTTCCATAACGTTCTCACGGATCAAGGCTGATTGCAGGAAGCGCCTCTGCGGGCACCTGGTGGCTTTTCAAAAAGCACCGTTATCGGGACGCCGCGCGGCGGGCCGCCGTCACGCTGGTAGCGATCTGTTTCCATATATTGCACCGGCTTCCAGAGCGAAGTCGCGGTGTTAACCTGCAAAAGCCCTGCCCAAGGGCAATTCCTACATTAAAAGCGGATTTTTACCCTGCTCGCGCAGAATGTCTGACGTCTGTCCGCGCGCCTCGTCATCAAGGAGCCCACGCCATGCATGCCATCAGTTTCATTCAGGATCTGGCAGTGATCATGCTGGTCGCGGGGGTGGTAACCGTGCTGTTTCATCGTTTCAAGCAACCGGTGGTGCTCGGCTACATCGTCGCCGGCTTCATCATCGGCCCGCATACGCCGCCGTTCGGCCTGATTCACGACGAAGAAACCATCAAGACCCTGGCCGAACTCGGGGTGATCTTCCTGATGTTCTGCCTTGGCCTGGAGTTCAGCCTGCGCAAGCTGTTCAAGGTCGGCGCCACGGCGTTCATTGCCGCGTTTCTCGAAATCATCCTGATGATCTGGATCGGCTACGAAATCGGCCGCTGGTTCGACTGGAACACCATGGATTCGTTGTTCCTCGGCGCGATTCTGGCGATCTCCTCCACCACCATCATCGTCAAAGCGCTGAATGACCTGAAGATGAAGAACGAGCGCTTTGCGCAGTTGATCTTCGGTGTGCTGATTGTCGAGGACATCCTTGGCATCGGCATCATCGCGCTGCTGTCGAGCATCGCCGTCAGCGGCACGGTGAGTTCGGGTGAAGTGTTTTCCACGGTCGGCAAGCTGTCGCTGTTCATGATCGTCGCGCTGGTCATCGGCATTCTGTTGGTGCCGCGTCTGCTGGCTTATGTGGCGAAATTCGAAAGCAACGAGATGCTGTTGATCACCGTGCTCGGCCTGTGTTTCGGCTTCTGCCTGTTGGTGGTCAAGCTTGAATACAGCATGGTGCTCGGGGCTTTCCTGATCGGCGCGATCATGGCCGAGTCCCGGCAATTGCTGAAAATCGAACGGCTGGTCGAGCCGGTCCGCGACCTGTTCAGCGCAATCTTTTTCGTCGCCATCGGGCTGATGCTCGATCCGCTGATTCTCATTGAATACGCTTGGCCGATCGCGGTGATCACCGTGGCCGTGGTGCTGGGCAAGATGTTGTCCTGCGGCCTCGGTGCGTTTATCGCCGGCAATGACGGACGGACCTCGCTGCGAGTCGGCATGGGTCTGTCACAGATTGGCGAATTTTCCTTCATCATCGCCGCGCTGGGCATGACCTTGCAGGTGACCAGCAACTTCCTCTACCCGGTCGCCGTAGCCGTGTCTGTGATCACCACACTGCTGACGCCGTACCTGATTCGCGCGGCGGATCCGTTGTCGATCAAGCTCTCGGCCGCTGTGCCCAAGCGGCTCGGGCGGGTGCTCGGCATGTATGGCGAATGGTTGCGCAGTATTCAACCGCAGGGCGAGGGTGCGCTGCTGGCGTCGATGATCCGGCGGATCCTGTTGCAGGTCGGGGTCAATCTGGCTCTGGTGATTGCGATCTTTTTTGCCGGCGCATACTTCGCCGAGCGCATCTCGTTGTGGCTGCAGGACTGGATCAGCGATCCGAGCTGGCAGAAGGCACTGATCTGGGGCGGGGCGTTGCTGGTCTCGCTGCCATTTCTGATCGCGGCTTATCGCAAGCTCAAGGCGCTGTCGATGCTGCTGGCGGAGATGGGCGTCAAGCCGGAGATGGCCGGGCGTCACACGCAGCGAGTGCGCCGGGTGATCGCCGAAGTGATCCCGATTCTCTCGCTGCTGGTGATTTTCCTGCTGTTGGCAGCCTTGTCGGCCAGTATCCTGCCGACCAACAAGCTGCTGGTGCTGATCGCCGTCGTCGCGGCCGCCGTGGCGGCGCTGCTCTGGCGCTGGTTCATCCGCGTGCATACGCGCATGCAGGTGGCGCTGCTGGAAACCCTCGACAACCATAAGGAGTCGTCGGGGCATTGACCTGCCGGGGCGTGTGGCGGATCAGCTTTCCAGCCAGACGTCCCGCGCCCAGTGCCACACCGATTCCCATGATTCTTCGGTGATCAGCTCTTCTTCGCCGGACCACAGCACCACGGTGCCGTCTTCTTCAACGCAGTAGTAGTCGTCGCCGTCCTGGCAGATCGGGATCAGGTCGCGCGGCACGCCGGCGTCCCAGGCATTGGCGGCAACGTCCGGCAGATAGGTGTGCGATTGCGGGTCGGTGACGGTCACCGGCTCGAGGCTGCCATAGACCACGTCGCTGACGGTCAGCAAAAACTCTTTGAAGACGAACGGAATGTTGATGAAGAGTTCTTCTTCGATCTCCACCAATTGGTCTTCGTCTGGCAATTCCAATGGAACCGGCACGGGTTCGTTGGCTTCGCGCAGTTGTTCGATGATTTCTTCCACGTCCGGGATCCTCTTGCTTGAATGGCGCGGTTTATATGGGCCGGTTTATACAGTAGCTCGCCATAGATGCAACCGTGAAATGAAAAACCCCGGCCGAGGCCGGGGTTCTGTTACCGCAAGTGAAGCGCAGCAGGGATCAGCCGTTCTGGCGGATACCGGCGACCAGCCAAGGCTGGTTGTCGCCCTGCGGACGTTCCATGTTCCAGCTTTCGCTGAACACTTCGCCCTGGTCGAAACGCGAGGTTTTCGACACGCCGGTGAAGGTCAGGGTGGCGATGGTCTTGTCGGCACGATCGTCGACGCCGTCCAGCTGCACCTGCAGGTTGTCGATGTAGGTCGACTGGAAGCCGTCGCCCAGATCCGCACGCTCACGCTTGAGGAACTCAAGCATTTGCGGGGTCACGAACTCGGCGATCTTGTCCATTTCGTTGGCGTCCCAGTGCTGCTGCAGCGACTGGAAGTGGCTGCGCGCAGCTTCAAGGAAGCGCTCTTCGTTGAACCAGGCCGGTGCGTTGATCACTGGACGGGCGGCAGCCGGAGCAGCCGAACCACCGAAGATCGAACCCATGGCGGCAGGCTTCTGCTCGAACACTTCACGCTGCATCGGCGCGCCGGCCGGAGCGAATTGCTCCTGCTGCTTGCGACGACGGGCGGCGATGAAGCGGAAGATCACGAACGCGATCAGCGCCATGATCAGGATGTCGAAGATCTGCATGCCCTGGAAGCCGTCGCCCATGAACATCGACGCGAGCAGGCCACCGGCGGCGATGCCCGCCAATGGGCCGAGCCAGCGCGACGCACCGCCGGCCTTGGCCGCGGCGCCAGCAGCACCGGCAGCGCCAGCGGTCGCTGCTGCGCCGCCCACGCCTGGAGAAGAAGGAGCCATCTGGCTGGTCTGGTGCGTCGGCGCAGCGCCGGCGCTTTTGCCACCACCAAAGCGCTTGGCGTTGGCGTCGAGGCTCATCGTCAGGCCGATGCACAACGCCATGGCGATGCTAAGAAAACGTTTCATAAAGGGTATTCCCGTTTTGTGGAGACACGCGCGCCATGTTGCACAGCTGAAGTGTTACTGGCTAGCGAGAGAGTGTTTCGGGCTTTTGCCTGACAGGTCGCGTTCAGCTTGGCGAGGCAATCAGCCGATGTACTTTTGTCTGTAGGAAAAGGCGATAGGTTCAGAGGGATTGATGCACTTGCGCCGCATAACCTGTGGGAGCGAGCCTGCTCGCGAAGGCGTCGTGTCAGGCAAATGATTGCTTGATGTGACAGCGCTTTCGCGAGCAGGCTCGCTCCCACATGGGTTGAGTGCCGGTGATTAGATCGCTTCCAGCTTGGCGTAGCCGAGCATCAGCCACTTGCTGCCTTCGCTGAAGTTCACCTGTACCCGGGCCTGGGCGCCGGAACCTTCGAAGTTGAGGATCACCCCTTCGCCGAAGATCGAATGGCGTACGGCCTGACCGAGCACAAAACCGGTTTCCGGTATCTCGCTGCCGCTGAACAGATTGCTGCCGCTCATCGACTGGTTGCCGCCGAACGGTCGGCTGACGCTGTTGGACAGACGCACTTCCTGAATCAGGCCTTTCGGCACTTCCCGTACGAAACGCGACACCTTGTTGTAGGTTTCGCTGCCGTACAGGCGCCGGGTTTCCGCGTAGGTCATGACCAGATTCTGCATCGCCCGGGTGATACCGACGTAAGCCAGACGCCGTTCCTCTTCAAGACGCCCCGGTTCTTCCAGGCTCATTTTGTGCGGGAACAGGCCTTCTTCCATGCCGACGAGGAACACGTAAGGGAATTCCAGGCCTTTGGCGCTGTGCAGGGTCATCAGCTGCACGCTGTCTTCGTGCTCGTCGGCCTGAGTGTCGCCGGCCTCCAGCGAAGCGTGGCCGAGGAACGCCGCCAGTGGCGTCAGTTCTTCGTCTTCTTCGGTGTTCTCGAAGTTGCGTGCGGCGCTGACCAGTTCCTCAAGGTTTTCTACCCGGGCCTGGCCTTTCTCACCTTTTTCCGCTTCGTGATAAGCGATCAGGCCGGACTGCTCGATGACGGTTTGCGTCATCAGGTGCAGCGGCATCTCGGCGCACTTGGCGGCGAGGTTCTCGATCAGTTCGATGAACGCACCGAGCGCACTGGCGGCGCGACCGGTCAGGCCTTTGTTGGCCACCAGTAGGCGCATCGCTTCCCACATCGATACGTCGCTGTGTCGCGCATGCTCGCGAATCGCTTCGACGGTTTTCTCGCCGATGCCCCGCGCCGGTACGTTGATCACTCGCTCCAACGCCGCGTCGTTGCCGCGACCTTCAAGCAAGCGCAGGTAGGCCATGGCGTTCTTGATTTCCGCGCGTTCGAAGAAGCGCTGACCGCCATAGATGCGGTACGGGATGCGCTCGCGCAGCAGGGCTTCTTCAAGCACCCGCGACTGGGCGTTGGAGCGGTACAGAATGGCGATATCGCTACGGGCCAGACCAGTTTTCAGCGCGCTTTCGATAGTTTCCACCACGTAACGGGCTTCGTCGTGCTCGTTGAACGCGGCGTACAGGTTGATCGCTTCGCCATCGCCACCGTCGGTCCACAGCTCTTTACCGAGACGCCCGGTGTTGTTGGCGATCAGCGCGTTGGCGGCTTTGAGGATGCCGGCAGTGGATCGGTAGTTCTGCTCCAGGCGAATCGTTTCGGAGTCCGGGAAGTCGGAAGAGTACTGATGGATGTTCTCGATCTTCGCCCCGCGCCAGCCGTAAATCGACTGGTCGTCGTCGCCGACCACCATCAGGCTGTCGCCGCCCTTGCCGAGCAGGCGCAACCAGGCGTACTGCACGGCGTTGGTGTCCTGGAATTCGTCGACCAGAATATGCCGGAAGCGCTTTTGGTAGTGCGCCAGCAGACCCGGGTGATCACGCCACAGATCGAGGGCGCGCAGCAGCAGTTCGGAGAAATCGATCACGCCAGCCCGCAGGCACGCCGCCTCGTAGGCTTCGTAGATGCCGCGCATGGTGGCCAGGAACAGGTCGCCGCTGGCCTGAATGTGTTGCGGCCGCAGACCTTCGTCTTTCTGGCCGTTGATGAACCACTGCGCCTGACGCGCCGGCCAGCGTTGCTCGTCCAGACCGAGCTCGCGGATCACCCGCTTGACCAGACGCTGCTGGTCATCGCTGTCGAGAATCTGGAAGGTCTGGCTCAGGCCCGCTTCCTGCCAGTGCGCCCGCAGCAAGCGGTGCGCGAGGCCGTGGAAGGTGCCGACCCACATGCCGGCCGGGTTGATGCCCAGCAACTGCTCGATGCGATGGCGCATCTCGGCAGCGGCCTTGTTGGTGAAGGTCACCGACAGGATGGAGTGAGGCGAGGCGTTTTCGACCTGGATCAACCAGGCGATACGGTGCACCAGCACTCGGGTTTTACCGGAACCGGCGCCGGCCAGGACCAACTGACGGCCAACGGGGGCCGCTACGGCCTGGCGTTGGGCATCGTTGAGGGAGTTCAGCAGAAGGGAGAGATCATCGCGCATCGGGGCATTCTAGGGTGCGCCGCAGGCCCGGGCAAACCGTGCGTTGCATTAGCCGATGAATGTGCTGCCGATGACGACCGGTCGGTCACTGGCTGCAGGCTTCGGCCCGTCTCGCCTGAGGGGTTGCAGCGGTGCGCAAGCGGCGGAAAATTTCCCTGCAATTGTCATCCGCAGCAGTTTGGCATCGGGATCGGCTTGTGTATGCTCCGTGCACGTTTCGGGCGCACGCCCTCCTATAAGAACAAGAACGTTGCCCATGATCCTCAGCGCCGAACTGTCGGGGCCCTCCGTGGACCCCCGGGTGATCCGCAAGCACTATGCCGTCGAAATGGCGGTGGAGCGCACGCGTCTGCTGTATCAGGGCTCGTTGTTGCCCACGCTGTTCATGTTGATCAATGGTCTGGTCTGCGCCGCTTTGCTCTGGAGCCCGCAGCGCTACTTCGTGGTCAGCGTCTGGCTGGTGTGGCTGCTGTCGCTGGTCGCGCTGCGGGTGATTCAGGTAGCCGCGTTCGATTCGGCGATTCCCGATCGTCAGGCCCAGCCGATCTGGTTCCGCATGTTCCTGCTCGGTTCGACCATGACCGGTCTGACGCTGGCCGGAGCCGGCATCGCTCTGGTACCCGCTGACAACTTCATGCAGCAAGCCTGGGTGTTCGGCCTGATCGGCGCGGCAACGCTGTCGGCCAGTGTCGCCTACGCGGTGAGCCTGCCGGCGTTCCTCTCGTTTACCTTGCCGTGCCTGCTGCCAGCGATCGGCTACCTGTTCTGGGGCGGCGACGATCAGGCCCGGGGCTGGGGCTGGCTGGGTCTGATCCTGCTCGGTTCGTTGAGCGTGGTGGCGTGGCAGGTCAATCGGCTGATCGACCGTGGATTGCTTCGGCGTTTCCAGAATCAGCACCTGATCGAGCATTTGCAGCAAGCGCAGACGCGCAGCGAACAACTCAATCAGGAGCTGGGCAAAGAGATCGAACAGCGCCGCTGTGCCGAGGCGCAGTTGCGTGAAGCGCAGGTCGATCTGGAAGATCGCGTGGCCCAGCGCAGCCGCGAACTGGATGCCGCCAATCAGGCCCTGAGCAAAAGCGAAGCGCGCCTGGCGCTGGCGCTCAAGGCCAGTGAGCTCGGATTGTGGGACTGGAACCTGCAGACCGACGAAGTCCACCACACACAGATTCAGGAACTGTTCGGCCTCGCCCCGGAATACGTCACCGCGCTGCTGCGCGACCTCAAGCCACGACTGCATCCTGAAGATGTGCCGTCACTCAAGTTCGCCCTGGTCGAGCATCTGAAGGGGCGCACCGAGGATTATCAGGTCGAATATCGCCTGCGCCACGGCGACGGCCATTGGGTATGGATCGAGGACCGTGGCCGCGCCGTAGAACGCAGCGCCAACGGCCGGGTGATTCGCATGGTCGGCACTCGCCGCGATATCAGCGCCAGCAAAAGCCTCGAAGAGCAGCAGCGGCTGGCGGCGACGGTGTTCGAAGCGGCCAGCGAAGGCATCGTGATTCTTGACCCGGAATACGCGCTGATCGCGATCAACCAGGCTTTCAGCCGGGTTACCGGTTACGAGATAGACGACATGCTCGGGCGCAACGTCGTCGAGTTGCCGTGCAGCCGCGATGCCCGTCGTCACTACGTGGCGATCCGTCATGCGCTGGAGCAGTACGGCAGTTGGCAGGGCGAACTCGTGGAAACCCGCAAGAACGGCGAGCTGTATCCGCAGTGGCTGCAACTCAATGCCGTGCGTGATAGCCGTGGCAATGTCAGCCACATCGTCGGCTTCTTCGCCGATCTCTCGGCGCGGCGGGCCTCGGAAGAACGCCTGCGCTATCTGACCCATTACGACGAGCTCACCGGCCTGGCCAACCGGTCACTGTTCCGCGAGCGTCTGCACGAAGCCCATCAGCGGGTGCGCCAGGGCGGGCGCCGCAGTCTGGCGCTGCTGCACATCAATCTCGATCGCTTCAAATTGCTCAATGACAGTCTCGGCCATGAAGTCGCCGATCAGCTCCTGCAGAAGATGGCCCGGCGGCTGGTCAATGCCTTGCCGGAAGCCGACACCATTGCGCGCCTGTCCGGTGACGAATTTGCCGTGCTGTTCGATGCCTACGGCAATCTGTCGAGCCTCGCACGGGTCGCGACGCGGTTGTCGGCCAAGCTGCGTTTGCCGCTGAGCGTTGACGGGCATGAACTGGTGGTCAGCGCTTCGATGGGCATCAGCCTGTTGCCGGACAACGCGCGTGAGATCTCGGCGCTGGTCAGCCAGTCGAACATGGCCATGCAGCATGCCAAACATCTGGGCGGCAACAATTTCCAGTTCTTCACCGACAGTCTGCAAGCCAGCACACTCGAACGTTTGCAGCTGGAAAACCACCTGCGCAGAGCCATTGAAGAACAGCAACTGACGGTGTTCTACCAACCGAAACTGTGCCTGCAAACCGGCCGCATGAATGCCGCTGAAGCGCTGGTGCGCTGGGATCATCCGGGCATGGGCCAGGTGCCGCCGGCGGATTTCATTGGCCTGGCCGAAGAGACCGGTCTGATCGGGCCGATCGGTGAATTCGTTTTGCGCCAGGCGTGTTGGCAAGCGTGCGAATGGCAGCGTCAGGGCCTGGCGCCGATCCGCGTGTCGGTGAACCTGTCGGTGCATCAGCTGCGCCAGGGCAAACTGGTCAGTCTGGTCCGGCAGGTGCTGGAAGAAACCGGGCTGGCGCCGCACTACCTCGAGCTGGAGCTGACCGAAAGTCATTTGCTCGACAGCGTCGAACACATCATTGCGACGTTCCAGCAACTGCGCGATCTGGGAGTGAAACTGGCGATCGATGATTTCGGTACCGGGTATTCGTCGTTGAGTTACCTCAAGCGCATTCCGGTGGATTACGTGAAGATCGATCAGGCGTTCATTCGCGGCTTGAGCGAGGGCAGTGCGGACGCAGCGATCACTCGCGCGATCATCGCCATGGCCCACGGGCTGGCCCTGAAAGTCGTGGCCGAGGGCGTCGAGCGTGAGGATCAGCTGGCATTTCTGCGCGCCGAACACTGCGACGAGGTGCAGGGTTATCTGATCAGCCGGCCGGTAGACGCTGCTTGTCTGGCCGGGCTTTTGCGTGATCAGAAAAACCCGCAGTAAGGGCTACATGCTCCTCAGCGTGCCTGATGCCGGG
Organism: Pseudomonas iranensis; assembly: GCF_014268585.2. Lineage (NCBI taxonomy): Bacteria > Pseudomonadati > Pseudomonadota > Gammaproteobacteria > Pseudomonadales > Pseudomonadaceae > Pseudomonas > Pseudomonas iranensis. The sequence goes on along the minus strand of NZ_CP077092.1, from coordinate 147,796 downwards.
ACATTGAGTTACGCATTGAGCAGGCAAAATGCCCATTCATGTAGTATAACTACAAGCTTGCTACATCCTTGCCCACAAGAAGAGTCCAGCCCCTTGAATCTGCTGCAACACATTGCCCAGTCACGTCACCTGTTACGCAAGTCGGAGCTCAAGGTCGCCGACCACGTGCTGCTTGACCCTGCGGCAGTGATGCACAGTTCCATGGCCGACCTGGCTCACAGCGTCGGCATCAGCGAGCCGACCATCGTGCGCTTCTGCCGCGCCATCGGTTGTTCCGGCTTTCAGGATCTCAAACTGAAACTGGCGCAAAGCCTGGCCGCCGGCGCCAGCTTCGGCCAGTTCGCGATCCACGAAGACGACTCCGTCGCCGACTACAGCCTGAAGATTTTCGACACCACGCTGCACACCCTGATGGAAGTGCGCGAGAAGCTCGACCCGGTGGAGTTGCAGCGTGCGGTGACGTTGATGTCCCAGGCGCAGCGTGTCGAGTTCTACGGCTTTGGAGCGTCCGGTGCGGTGGCCGCGGATGCACAGCACAAGTTCTTCCGTTTGCTGCTGACCGCGGCGGCGTATTCCGATCCGCACATGCAGGCGATGTCGGCTGTGACGCTGAAGCCTACCGATGTGGCGATCTGTATTTCCCAGTCAGGGCGCTCCAAGGATTTGCTGATCACCGCTAACCTCGTTCGCGAGAGCGGGGCATCGCTGATCACCCTGTGCCCGAGCCAGACGCCGTTGGCCGAACTGTCGACCGTCAATCTGGCGATCGATGTGCACGAAGACACCGAGATCTACACGCCGCTGACCTCGCGAATCGCGCACCTGGTGGTGATCGACGTGCTGGCGATGGGCGTGGCCATGGCGCGCGGGCCGAGCCTGGTCAATCACCTCAAGAGCGTCAAGCGCAGTCTGCGCAGTTTGCGTTTGTCTCCAAAAGCCGTGAAAGCCCTGGATGATTGAGCAAGGTCGTTCCAACCTTGTTCGCGAGCAGGCTCGCTCCCGCAGGGGACCTCCCGAGAACACAAACTCTGGGTCATAACGGGATCAAATGTGGGAGCGAGCCTGCTCGCGAAAGCGTCTTCAACAACAGCACATCCCTGCGCACATTTCATCACATTGTCATCCCCGCGCAGCCAAACCGTCATCCCCCACGCCTATCGTGAAACTCCCGTACTCGCCCTGGGAGACTCGAAATGGCTCAGCCCTACGAAGAACGCAACAGCGCCGCGAAAACCCGTCGTCAGCAGGAAGATCAGCGCCGCATGGAATTTCGCCGCGCAATCGAAGATCGCTTCCAACTTCGCCAGCTTCAGGCCGAGATCGGCGATTTTCCCGAGATCACGCACTGGCAGGCGACGCCCGCAGCTTCCCGTCGAAACGCTCAACCAACGCAATAATCTGCGCCCGCTCGCTGCGGATGAACGCCAGGAAGGCGTGCGCCACCGGTGACAGCCGCTTGGCTTTGGCCTGCACCAGACACCAGCTGCGCAGCAGCGGCAACTCTTCGACCGGCAGCTCGACCAAGCCGCCGGTCGCCAGCTCCAGGTTCAGGGCGTGGCGCGTCAGCAGCGCCAGGCCCAGACCCGCCACCACGCATTCGCGCTGGGCTTCGGCGGACGCTACCTCCTGGGTCTGGGTGAAGTGCACGCGCTTTTCCTTGAAGTATTCCTCGCAGGCCAGACGCGTGCCAGAACCCGTCTCGCGGATCAGCAGCGTATACGGCTCCAGATCCTGCAAGCGCAACGGGCCCATGTGCGCCAGCGGGTGATCCGGGCGCGCCACGGCGACAATCGGATTGTTGAGAAACGGCAGAAATTCCAGGCCCATGTCCTGCGGCACCATCGACATGATCACCAGATCATCGCGGTTGTCCGAGAGGCGGCGGATGACCTGGCCACGGTTGACCACGGTCAGCTGCAAATTGACTTCCGGATGCTGGCGCTTGAACGCAGCAAACAGATGCGGCACGAAATATTTGGCGCTCGATTCCACTGCCAGTTTCAGCTGACCCTGCAGCGAACCCTGCATGTCCGACAGTTGCATATCGAGGTTTTCCAGCCGCCCGAAAATGTCGCGACTGGCACGCTGAAGCGCTTCCGCCGCCTCGGTCATGTAGAGTTTTTTGCCGACATAGTCGAACAGCGGCTGACCGATCAGCTCTTCAAGCTGCCGAATCTGTAGGCTCACGGCCGGTTGTGTGAGGGACATTTCCTCGGCGGCGCGGCTGTAGGAGCGTAGATCACACACCTCATTGAAGATCTGCAACTGACGCAATGTCATACGCATCAATGACTTACGCATTTTATTCAGGCTCTCAAGGCACACGGATGTTCCGACTATAAGTGTTTACTTATGCCTGACCCAATTTTTATTCATTTTTGTTAATCCCTCAGCGGCGCTAGTGTGGACCTGCGACTGAATTGAAACATTTGGTCACGCGTCGACCTGGCTCCAGCAGGTCGTGGTGCCACCGGCTCAAGGGAACCTCCAAGTGATAAAAAAGATCCTGATCGCCAACCGTGGTGAGATTGCCGTACGCATCGTACGAGCCTGCGCCGAAATGGGCATTCGCTCGGTTGCGATTTTCTCCGACGCCGATCGCCATGCCTTGCATGTGAAGCGTGCGGACGAGGCCCACAGCGTCGGTGCCGAGCCACTGGCCGGTTACCTGAACCCGCGCAAGCTGGTGAACCTCGCCGTGGAAACCGGCTGCGATGCGCTGCACCCCGGCTACGGTTTCCTGTCGGAAAACGCCGAGCTGGCGGAAATCTGCGCTGAACGCGGTATCAAATTCATCGGCCCGTCGGCGGAAGTCATCCGGCGCATGGGCGACAAGACTGAAGCGCGGCGCAGCATGATCAAGGCCGGCGTACCGGTGACGCCCGGCACCGAGGGCAACGTCTCCGGCATCGAAGAAGCCTTGGTTGAGGGCGACCGCATCGGTTACCCGGTAATGCTCAAGGCCACCTCCGGTGGTGGCGGTCGCGGTATCCGTCGCTGCAACAGCCGCGAAGAACTCGAACAGAACTTCCCCCGGGTCATCTCCGAAGCCACCAAGGCGTTCGGTTCGGCGGAAGTGTTCCTGGAAAAATGCATCGTCAATCCCAAGCACATCGAAGCGCAGATCCTTGGCGACAGCTTCGGCAACGTCGTGCACCTGTTCGAACGTGACTGCTCGATCCAGCGCCGCAACCAGAAGCTCATCGAGATAGCGCCAAGCCCGCAGCTGACCCCGGAACAACGCGCCTATATCGGCGACCTGTCGGTGCGTGCGGCCAAGGCAGTGGGTTACGAGAATGCCGGCACCGTGGAGTTCCTGCTCGCCGAGGGCGAGGTGTACTTCATGGAGATGAACACGCGGGTGCAAGTGGAACACACCATCACTGAAGAAATCACCGGCATCGACATCGTCCGCGAACAGATTCGCATCGCTTCCGGCCTGCCTCTGTCGGTAAAGCAGGAAGACATCCAGCACCGTGGCTTTGCGTTGCAGTTCCGTATCAACGCCGAAGACCCGAAGAACAACTTCCTGCCGAGCTTCGGCAAGATTACCCGTTACTACGCCCCCGGCGGCCCGGGCGTGCGCACCGACACGGCGATCTACACCGGCTACACCATTCCGCCGTTCTACGATTCGATGTGCCTGAAACTGGTGGTCTGGGCGCTGACCTGGGAAGAGGCGATGGACCGTGGCTTGCGTGCCCTTGATGACATGCGTTTGCAGGGCGTGAAGACCACCGCCGCCTACTACCAGGAAATCCTGCGCAACCCGGAATTCCGTAGCGGCCAGTTCAACACCAGCTTCGTTGAAAGCCACCCGGAACTGACCAACTACTCGATCAAGCGCAAACCCGAAGAGCTGGCCCTGGCCATCGCCGCCGCCATCGCCGCCCACGCAGGCCTGTGAGGAATACAAGAATGAGCAAGAAAATCTTCGTAACAGACACCATCCTGCGCGACGCTCACCAATCGCTGCTCGCCACCCGCATGCGCACCGAAGACATGCTGCCGATCTGCGACAAGCTCGACAAGGTCGGCTACTGGTCGCTGGAATGCTGGGGCGGCGCGACGTTCGACGCCTGCGTGCGCTTTCTCAAGGAAGACCCGTGGGAGCGCCTGCGCCAACTGCGTGCGGCGCTGCCCAACACCCGTCTGCAAATGCTTCTGCGCGGGCAGAATCTGCTCGGCTATCGCCACTACAGCGATGACGTGGTCAGAGCTTTCGTCGCCAAGGCAGCGGTGAACGGCATCGACGTGTTCCGCATCTTCGATGCGATGAACGATGTGCGTAACCTGCGCGTGGCCATCGAAGCGGTGAAGGCGGCCGGCAAACATGCGCAAGGCACCATCGCCTATACCACCAGCCCGGTGCACACCATCGATGCTTTCGTCACCCAGGCCAAGCAAATGGAGTCCATGGGTTGCGACTCGGTGGCGATCAAGGACATGGCCGGTCTGCTGACTCCATACGCCACCGGTGAACTGGTGCGCGCGTTGAAAGCCGAGCAGTCGCTGCCGGTGTTCATCCACTCCCACGACACCGCCGGTCTGGCCGCCATGTGCCAGCTCAAGGCGATCGAAAACGGTGCCGACCACATCGACACCGCAATCTCCAGCTTCGCCTCGGGCACCAGCCACCCGGGCACCGAATCAATGGTCGCCGCGCTCAAGGGCACCGAGTACGACACCGGCCTGAATCTGGAACTGCTCCAGGAAATCGGCCTGTACTTCTATGCCGTGCGCAAGAAGTACCACCAGTTCGAAAGCGAATTCACCGCCGTCGACACCCGTGTGCAGGTCAACCAGGTGCCGGGCGGGATGATTTCCAACCTCGCCAACCAGTTGAAAGAGCAGGGCGCTCTGAACCGCATGAGCGAAGTGCTCGCAGAAATCCCGCGCGTGCGTGAAGACCTCGGCTTCCCGCCGCTGGTGACCCCAACCTCGCAAATCGTCGGCACCCAGGCGTTCTTCAACGTGCTGGCCGGCGAGCGCTACAAGACCATCACCAACGAAGTGAAGCTGTATCTGCAGGGCGGTTACGGCAAGGCGCCGGGCGTGGTCAATGAAAAGCTGCGGCGTCAGGCGATCGGCAGCGAAGACGTCATCGACGTGCGCCCGGCCGATCTGCTCAAGCCGGAAATGACCAAGTTGCGTGCCGATATCGGCGCACTGGCCAAGTCCGAAGAAGACGTACTGACCTTCGCCATGTTCCCGGACATCGGCCGCAAGTTCCTCGAGGAGCGTGCCGCCGGCACCCTCACGCCGGAAGTGCTGTTGCCGATCCCGGAAGCGGGCGCCGTTGCCTCGGCGGGCGGCGAAGGCGTGCCGACCGAGTTCGTCATCGACGTCCACGGCGAGACCTATCGCGTCGACATCACCGGTGTCGGCGTCAAGGCTGAAGGCAAGCGCCACTTCTATCTGTCCATCGACGGCATGCCGGAAGAAGTGGTGTTCGAACCGCTCAACGAATTCGTTGGCGGCGGCAGCAGCAAACGCAAACAGGCCTCGGCACCAGGCCATGTCAGCACCACCATGCCCGGCAACATCGTCGATGTGCTGGTCAAGGAGGGCGACACCGTCAAGGCTGGCCAGGCGGTACTGATCACCGAAGCGATGAAGATGGAAACCGAAGTCCAGGCCGCCATTGCCGGCAAGGTCACCGCGATTCATGTGGCCAAGGGCGACCGGGTCAACCCGGGCGAAATCCTCATCGAGATCGAAGGCTGAGATAACAGTCGCGATCCAACGCTTTAAACCTCGGGGGAGCATGTGCTCCCCTTTTTTTGCCTGTAATTTTCGACCTTGTCAGGTCATTGCCAGGGATCACATGTGGGAGCGAGCCTGTTCGCGAATGCGCCAGGTCAGCCAATAGCATCTTTGCATGATCCAGCGCTTTCGCGAGCAGGCTCGCTCCCACAGGAGGCGTGCTTAATGCATCAGAACGCCATGCGCCATTGACCCGCCACGCCATACGATCGGCTGTCATTACCCAGCTCACCCGTTAAGCCCACGCCCAGTGTGTGCGCCGCCGAAAGACCAAGGTCGAGCCCCGCATCCACCGCGAGGCTGTTCCGATCCAGTGCCGCCCCGGTCACTTCAAAGCGCTTGCCGCCCTTGCGCAGTTGCTGGCGGGTGTCGCTGTCGATCTCGCCGAAGGTATGTTTCCAGCCTGCGCTCAAGCGCGGGGTCAAATGCATGCCGTTATCCAGCGTATTGATCTGCGCAAGCCGCAGGCCAAAGGTGCTGCTGAAGTTGTCGCGAGTCTGCCCGAAGACTTTCAGTGCCGCGTCGCCGCCCTTTTCGTTGTAGCTGTCGCGTTGATAACGCTGATAGCCGAGGCTGGCGTAGGGCTCGAGGGTGACGCTATCCCGGCCCAGATTGAACCCGGCTTCGGCGAATGCCTGTTGAGTATGGGCGTCGTAGTTGCCCTTGAGACGATCGCTGAAACCCTTGAACGCGACCCGCCGTTTGCTGCTGCCGTCATGGCTGGCGTAGGTCGCGCCGAGGCGCAGTGACAGCGGGCCATCCTGACGCATGGCGTAGGCGCCCAAGTGCCAGCTATCGAGGTCGCCGTCGTACTGGCGGGCATCGAATTTCGTCTGCGATTTGCCGCCGAGCACGCCGACATGCCAGTGCTCATCGAGACGCCAGTCAGCGCCCACGACCAGCCCTTGCGTGGCATGTTGGAGGATGCCGTCAGCGTCGCGATCAACCTTGCCGCCGTGGCCCAACGCCTGAATCCACACCCGCCCGGAGTCTTCGTTGCCTGCGGCCTGACGCGGTGAACTGCGCGAGCCGTCAGTAGAGCCGGAACGGTTGTCCAGCTGCCGCATCGCCGAGAGCATGCTCGTACTGACCGGCGTGATACTGCTCAGCGTGGCTTTGGCGAGGTTGGCGTTGCTGCCGGCTGCGAGTTGGTCGAGGGCGATGGGCGCCGTGGCTTTGTCGCTGATCAGCAATGCGGCGACGGCTGCGTTAGCAGGTTTTGCAAGCTCAGGCGCGGGTTGTGCAGCAGTTTCGCCGGTTTGCGCAGCCACGCTTTCGTTTGGTATCGATAATGCCGCTGGCGCGGAGTCTTCAATTGAGTCTGCGACTGAGGTCAGGACTGGCACTGGCAATTCGATCACCGCTGCAACTGAAGTTGGAGCGGGCGTTGGCGATGTAGGTGCTGAGGCCGGTGCATCGGGTGGAGTTAACGCTTCTTGCCCGATAATACTGCCTGCAAGTGCTTCTGCATTTTCTGTAGGCGCGAAGCTTTCAAGCGGTACATCATTTCGAGCGTAAGTCAGCCCAACCGATTTCTTGTTGTATTGAGCCGTGGCCGTCATATACGCCAGATCGTTCTCGATCCGGCCAAACTCGCCTTTCACCTCACGGGCTTCGATGATTTTGTATTGGCTGCTCTGCGGATATTCACCCGCCGCGACGACTTTCAGGGTGGCGCCGTCAAGCTGAGCTGTGCCGTCGACCTTGATCGTCTGACCACCAGCGGGAGTGACCTCGTAAGCCAATTCGGCACCAGGCGCCAAGTGCAAATTACCCTTCACTCGAGGTGCGCCAAGCGCTGCATTGACGGTGAGCAGCCCACCCACCTCAAGATTTCCCACCGTGCCTTTACCGGCGAAACTGCCGCCATTCTGGACATACACATCACCCTTGATGCTGCCAAGGTTGGTCATTGCCCCACCGCTGTTGACCAGGACGCCTTCATGAAAATCACCCTTTGAGCTCAGCGTCCAGTTGCCTTGGGCGACGAATAACCCATTGAAGTTGCGCGTGTCGTTCAACGCGCCGCCATCCGCAGCATTCAGGAACAACACGTTATCGCCCTTGCCGCCATCCAGCCGGCCAGTGAAGCTTGCGCCGTCTGTGAGGGTAATCAAGTCGTTGACGTCAGTCCCTTTGAACACGGTTTCCGGTGTCGTGAAGGTGATCGGAACGGTGCTCGCGTCGTGGAGAAAACCCTGGAGCCGTTCCATCGCCTGTTGTTTGGGGTTGGCTTCGAGCTGCTCCGTCGCTTCCACGCTTGGGGGCTGCTCTATTGCTTCAGTGGATTGCTCGGCGTTAGCCAGTGCTACGCCACCGAGCGCCAGTGAAATAGCCAGAGCCAGGTGTTTTGGTGCGAATAGGTTTTGAGTGGGCATCAAGTTCGACCTCCTTATCGAGAAGACCCAACTCTATTGCTGCCCGAAAAAAACCGATGTCGGCCGCTTCGCGCATCCACGCAGGCGACATCGGATGGCTCTGTAGAAAAACTCTCAGCGGGCTGGGCAAACGACGCTTTTGCGCAGCGTCATCCGTTCTTTTTCCTACGGCTTTCTACTAATGACGGCGTGACCTCAATCGCGTATCTGCATTATTTTGCAGCCATAAATCCGATCGCGAGAGTTAATCTGCATTTTGTTGCAGATTTTGCGGTGCATGGGCTTATTTGAATGCACTATATTGCATGTGTAAGAGATCCTTCCTCGTTGAAATGCATTAAAATGCACATGGAATCAACATGTACGAACTGACGCTTCAGATCTTCACCGCCGGGCAATGGCACGACGCGATGATTCTTGACTTCGATGATCCGGAAAAAGGCTTCGAAAGCCGCTGCAGTTTTGGTTATGAAGCGGGCTATCTGGTGGAAAACATCGAGTCGATCGGGTCGCCTTTTTCCCAAGCCGTGAGTGCCCTGTACCCGCTGGATTGGGAAGGTCGGCGCGCGAAGACGCCAGCCTTTGTCCACGACATCGCACCGGCAGGCGCAGCCAAGCGGTTTCTGCTCGCCCGCCTGGGTCAGGAAAGACCCGTCGAGATCAGCGCCGATCTGTTTCTGCTGGGCCGCAGTACACCAGCTCCCATTGGCAACATGCGAATAAAGGAATCGGCGGAAGCAGTCGATGAAAGAAAGCCGATCGGATTCAAGCGCGAGGAGGTCATTAGCCGCGACAACCGCTTTCTTGAATATGCCTACGAGCTAGGCGCGGCCATCGGTGGCGCGACGGGGGCAGGTGGTGAAGCGCCGAAGCTATTACTGGCAGAGAACAGCGCCGGGCTTCTGTATCCCGATGCGGTACTGGACGATGAAGAAGTGCGACAGCACTGGTTCGTGAAATTTGCCAGAAACAGGGGCGGGCAGACCGACCAAGACATCCTGCGCAGCGAATTCCATTACTACAAAGCGCTGCAGACATTGGGCATCGAAACGGTCGCGGCAGAAGGCCTGGCCTTGGAAGAGGCGAACAAACCGAGTTTGTGGATGCGGCGTTTTGATCGGCAAGTGAAAGATGGGGCGGTGTCGCGTTTTGCCGTCGAATCGATTTATTCGCTGGCAGAAGTGACGACGCCAGGCAGCGCCATGAATCATCTGGAAGTGATCCGCATGCTCGCCGGGCTCTGGCGCAAAGCGGGTCAGGCCAGCCAGATTCCCGTCCTCGTCGCCGATTATCTGCGTCGCGACCTGATCAATAAAATCCTCGGAAACTCCGATAACCACGGTCGTAACACGGCGATCATCCGGCAAGAGAACGCTTTCCAGCTCGCGCCGATTTATGACCTCGCCCCGATGGTCATGGATGACGAAGGCGTGACTCGTACGACCAAATGGCCAAGAGAGTTGGAGCGGGCGGGCGATGTCGATTGGCGAGGTGTCTGCCGCGTATTGGCCGATAGCGCAGATCCGCACGATTCGTTGGCGAGGCTGGATGCCTCGGCGCTGTTCGAAGGCCTGCGCGCGGATGCCCGCCGTCTGGCCGCACTGCCGGATATTCTTGCGGCCAGCGGTTTGCCCGCCAGAACCATGAATCACCCGAGCGTTCATCTGAAAAACCTCGAGCAACGTTTGAAAGAGTGGGACCTGCAATGAGTCTGACCGTCCTCGAGCGCACGGCGCTCATCGAAAGCATTCAGCAATCACTGGCCGAAGGCACTCTGGAAATCGGTGACGCCGTGCGCCGTTTACGGGTCGAAGTCACCGGTCTGCATCAGACTCAGTTCGCGAAGATGTGCAAGATTTCAGTGCGCACGCTGGTGCATATCGAACATGGCGAAGGCAATCAGACGCTGAAGTCGCTGAACGCGGTGTTCCGCCCGTTCGGCATGAAAATGGGCGTTGTGCGGATACGTCGGGACACCGTTTGAATACGCTTCAGCCACGCCGCACATACGCCTTGCCGTAATGCCGCTCCATCCGTGCCTGAATCAGCTCCAGCCCGATCGACATCAGCCAGTAGATGATCGCCGCCGTGGTGAGCATTTCGATGTAGCGATAACTTGAGCGCCCGTAGGACTGAGCGAGGAACATGACTTCCCAGACACCCATTACCGAGATCAGCGACGAGTCCTTGAGCATCGAGATGAACTGGTTGGTGGTCGGCGGAATGATTGTGCGCATGGCCTGGGGCAGGGTGATGCGCCAGAAGATCACGCTTTCGCGCAGGCCCAGCGCCAGGGATGCTTCGCGTTGGCCGTGATCGACGCCGAGGATGCCGGCGCGGAAGATTTCGCTCAGGTAGGCGCCATAGTTCAGCGACAGGGCAATGATGCCGGCGACGATGGCGCCGGGGACGATGCCCAGTTGCGGCAGGCCGAGGTAGATCAGCAGGATCTGGATCAGCAGTGGCGTGCCACGGAAGAACGAGGTGTAGAAACTGGCGATGCCAAATGCCACGGCGCTGTTCGACAGGCGCGCCAGCGCGGTGATGAAACCGAGCAGCGACGAGGCGATGATCGAGCAGGCGCAGAGAAACAGCGTCAGCGCTGCGCCTTGCAGGAAGCCGTTCGGCGCCAGCTTCAGGCCAACGAGGTTGGGCAGCTTGTCGAGGATGATCGCGAACTTCAGATCGAAGCTGAGAAAAAATCCGGCGAACAGGCAGAACAGCGCCGCCCACGTCAGGTAAAGGCGCGTACGGAAACCAAAGAGCTTTTGCAGGCGTGTTTCAGCCACCGGTTGCGGTGGCTGTGGCGGGGTCGGAAAGGAAGTCATTGGCTGATATCGGCGCCGATCCATTTCTGCGACAGCTTGCTCAGGGTGCCGTCCTGTTTCAGTTGCGCGAACACCTCGCGTACCTTGGCGTCCCACTGCGGGTCACCCTTTTCGATGGCCACCGAGTTCGGTTCCGAGTACAGCGGTTCGCCGGCCAGTTTGAAGCGCTGGTCCTGGTTCAGGCGCGGCTGCGCGGTGACCAGATTGGTGAGGATCGCATCCAGGCGCACGCCGGCGCCCAGGCCCAGATCCTGGAAGGCGACGTTGTCAGTGTCGTACGGAGCGATCTGCACATCCTCGAACGGATACTGCAACTGCGTATCCTCGGCGCCTTCGATGACCAGGTTCTTGTTCAGATAACTTTCGTAGCTGGAGGCGCTGGTCAGGCCGACCTTTTTGCCGCTCAGGTCCTTGGCGCTGTGAATGCGATCGTCCTTGGCGTTGACCACGATCACTGCTGGCGAAGCGTAATACTCGACAGGGAAGTCGAACACTTCGGCGCGGGCCTTGCTCGGGGTCATCGAGCAGATGCAGATGTCGTAGCGCCCGCTCCAGCGGCCGGCGGCGATCACGTCCCAGGACGGCGTTTCGAGACGCAGTTTGACGCCAAGCTTGTCCGCCACCGCTTTGGCAACGTCGACATCGAAACCGTCGAGTTGATTCTGCTCATTGAGAAACGAGAAGGGCGGATAGCTTTCCATGAGCACGCCGACCAGCTCTTTTTTCTGTTCGACACGATCCAGCGTTGCGCCGCCGAAGGCTTGGGTGGAGGCCAGAATGGTCAGGCCCAGGGCCAATAGCGGTTGGAGTTTCACAGTCGCTTCCTGTTGAAAAAGAGGTTGTTATTAACCGAGTGGTGCGTATTAAATAGTTATAAGAACGACTCTGATAGTGAGTTATTTTCATAAGCATATGAGTGAAAAGCATATGGGCGCAGCAAACAGGGTCATTCTCGATGGCGGCATGGGCCGCGAGTTGCAACGCGCCGGCGCGCCGTTTCGCCAACCGGAGTGGTCGGCACTGGCGCTGAGTGAAGCGCCGCAGGCGGTCGAGGCGGTGCATGCCGCGTACATCAACAGCGGCGCGGACGTGATCACCAGCAACAGTTACGCGGTGGTGCCATTTCACATTGGCGAAGCGCGCTTTGCGGCTGAAGGCCAGGCGCTTGCGGCACTGGCGGGGGAGTTGGCACGGCGGGCGGTGCAGGCATCCGGCAAGTCAGTGCGTGTTGCCGGTTCGTTGCCGCCGCTGTTTGGTTCGTATCGTCCGGATCTGTTCGAAGCGGATCGCGTGAGCGAGCTGCTGACGCCGCTGATCAATGGGCTGGCCTCGCATGTTGATCTGTGGCTGGCGGAAACCCAGAGTTCGATTATCGAGGCGCGGGCCATTCACGCCGGGTTGCCGAAGGACGGCAAACCGTTCTGGCTGTCGTTCACCCTCAAGGATGAAGACACCGATGAAGTGCCACGCCTGCGCTCCGGTGAGCCGGTAGCCGAAGCGGCTGCGCTGGCGGCTGAACTCGGCGTCGAAACCCTGCTGTTCAACTGCAGTCAGCCCGAAGTGATTGGCGCGGCCATCGACGCGGCGCGCGCAACCTTTGAGCGTCTCGGCGTCACGATCAATATCGGCGCGTATGCCAACGCGTTTCCTCCGCAACCGAAAGAAGCCACGGCCAACGACGGGCTCGACCCGTTGCGTGACGATCTCGATCCGCCGGGGTATCTGCACTGGGCGCTGGACTGGCAACAGCGCGGCGCCAGTCATCTGGGTGGTTGCTGCGGGATCGGCCCGGAGCACATTGCGGTGCTGGCGCAAGAACTGCGTCGTTAAGAAAGACCCCGCCAATTGTGGGAGCGAGCCTGCTCGCGAAAGCGGTCAGTCAGTCAATATTTCAGTGACTGGCACAGCGCCTTCGCGAGCAGGCTCGCTCCCACAGGGGCTTTGTGATGATCAGCTACGGCACTCGGCCAAGCCTTTCACCTGGCCATCAGGCGTCTGGTTTTCATCGCTCAGCCAGCGCTCGAACCCAGCACCGATCGCCGGCCATTCCGCATCCAGAATCGAATACCACGCGGTGTCGCGGTTCTGCCCCTTGACCACCATGTGCTGGCGAAACACGCCTTCGAAACTGAAGCCCAGACGCTCGGCCGCGTATTTGGAGCGGGCGTTGCCGTTGTTGCACTTCCACTCCAGGCGCCGGTAACCCAGCTCGAACGAATACTTGGCCAGCAGGTACACCGCCTCGGTGCTTTTCGGCGAGCGTTGCATTGGCGCACCGAAAGTGACGTGGCCGATTTCGATGCGGCCCTGCGCCGGGACGATCGACATCAGGCTGAGGATGCCTTGCACCTGACCAGTCGCGCGGTCGATGACGCTGAAGAAATATGGGTCGCTGTTGGCCGCATGATTGTTCAGCCAGTCGTTGAACGCGCTGCGCTCGCGAAACGGACCGTAAGGCAAGTAATCCCAGAGCTTCGGATCGGCACCCGGCCCTTGGAGGGCGGCGTAAAGCTGCTCGGCATGGCGCGCCGGGTCGAGTTTTTCCAGGCGGATGAAACGGCCTTCGAGGAGGGTGGTGGAAGGGGCGGGGACGCCTTTCCAGTCAGCGAGTGAAGCGGTCATGTGCGCGTCTCCTTACAGTGCCTTGCGAAATTGGATGAAGCCCGGGCGTTCAGCGATGCGCTCGTAGAGCTGGATCGCGGTGGCGTTGGTTTCATGGGTCAGCCAGTGGACTTTGCAGCAACCATCGGCTTTGGCGGTAGCGTAGACATGCTCAATCAACAGCCGACCGACACCGGTGCCACGGGACTCGGGCACCACCAGTAGATCCTGCAGATAACAGGAGTTTTCGATGCTCCAGTTCGAGCGGTGATAGATGTAATGCACCATGCCCAATGCTTTGCCATCGGCCCAGGCGAGGGCGGCGTGGGTCGGTTCGTTCGGGTCGAGAAAACGCTGCCAGGTGCTTTGGGTGACAGCGTCCGGCAGTTCCGTGTTGTAGAAGCGCAGGTACGCCTGCCACAGCGGCAGCCAAGCGGCGTGGTCGTTGGCGCTGACCGGGCGAATATCGATCTGAGTCATGCGGATTTCCTTAGCGCATCAAGCGGGCGAGGGTTTGATCATTGGCGTCGGGGCTGGCGGCGAGACCTTCGCGCACCCCGGCAATATCTTCGGCGCTGCGGTTCTGGCTGAGCTTGCGTTTGCCCTCGAGGCGGTCGATGGGAATGGCAAAACCGACGATGGCCTTGAGCATGGCGTCGATGTATTCGGCTGGCGCATCGTCCACCGACCATGGCTGGGCGCGGCCCGCTTCGTGACGGTCAGTGAGGGTGCTGACGATGTCGAGCAAGCGGCCGCCATCACTGAAGGTCTCGGCCTGACCGTAGGCGTGCACGGCGATGTAGTTCCAGGTCGGCACGACCTTGCCGTGCTCGGCCTTGCTCGGATAGAAGCCCGGGCTGACGTAGGCGTCCGGGCCGGCAAAGATCAGCATGGCCTCGGCGCCGTCACGCAGGTCTTTCCACTGCGGATTGGCTTTGGCCAGATGGCCGTAGAGCGTGCCGTATTCACCCTGCTCGCGATGCAGCAGCACCGGCACGTGGCTGGCTTGCAGGCCGCTTTCGCCGTGGCTGACCAGAATGGCCAGGCGCGTGGCGAGGATCAGTTCGTGCAATTGGGACAAGTCTTCGATGGCAAAGGCGCGTGGCGTGTACATGGACAGATTTTCCTTGGCGAATGCCTGCATCCTAGGCAGGCTATTGGTCCGTTGTAAGAGCCATTGCTGAGCCATTTCATAGGTCCATTCGCCATGCCTGATTTGCCACCCTTGTCGATGCCTTTCAATCCGGCCGGTATCGAGCTTGATCGCCGCCAAGGTCTGAGTCGCCAGCTCTATCAGTCTTTGCGCCTGCGGGTGCTGGATGGGCGTCTGGCCAGTGGCACGCGATTGCCGGCCAGCCGAGATCTGGCCTCGGCGCTGGGCATTTCCCGCAACAGCGTGGTGCGCGCTTACGATCAGTTGTATGCCGAGGGCTTTATCGAAGGGCGCGTGGGCGACGGTACTTACGTGGCGCAATTGGCTCACGCATCCACGCCTGAGAAAAAACTATCCACAAATTCATCCACAGGCTTGTCAACAGGCTTACCCACAGCCTTATCCACAAACTGGCTGGATTTACCTGTGAATCCATCCAGCAAAGTTATCCACAGTGACGGATTTTCCCGCATTGAAAAGCATCATTTGCCGCGACCACCGAGCGGTCCGCCGCGGGCTTTTCGGGTGGGTGTGCCGGCCTTCGATCTGTTTCCGTTCGAGGTCTGGGCCAAGCTCAACGCGGCTTTCTGGCGTAAACCGGATCTACAGCAGTTGTGTTACGGCGACCCGGCCGGGGACGCGCGGCTGCGCGGCATGATTGCTGCGTATTTGCGCAGTTCGCGCGGCATGCAGTGCACGGCTGAGCAAATTGTGATCACCAGTGGCGCGCAGCAGGGCATCAGCCTTTGTGCACAGCTGCTGGTCGAGCCTGGGGACGGCGTGGTGATCGAGAATCCGGGCTATCGCGCCGCCGGACATGCCTTCGCTGTAGCGGGGGCGAAATTGCATGGGGTGGCGGTGGACAGCGACGGCATTGATTGCAGCGCAATGGCTGGACTCACTGACTGCCGTGTGGCCTACGTCACACCCTCGCATCAGTACCCGACCGGTGTGGTCATGAGCCTCGCCCGGCGTCTTGAATTACTCGCCTGGGCCGAACGTGTCTGCGGTTGGATCGTCGAAGATGACTATGACGGCGAATACCGCTACACCGGCGCACCGCTCGCGCCACTGGCAGCACTGGATCGCCAGGGCCGCGTGCTCTATGTCGGCACATTTGGCAAAGTCGCCTTTCCGGCGCTGCGTCTTGGCTACCTGGTGTTGCCGCCAGCATTGGTCGATGCGTTCGCGCAACGCCGCGCCGTCGATGTGCGGCATTCGGAAGTCAGCACGCAAGCGGTGATGGCCGAATTCATGGCCGCCGGGCATTTTCAGCGGCATATCCGCCGCATGCGTCGGGCGGCACTGAGTCGGCGCAATTGCCTGCTCGAAGGCTGGCCGACTGTGATCGCCGGTGTCGGCCGGCTGCCTGCCGTGTCTGCCGGGTTGCACCTGACCGTGCCGGTCGACAGCGTCGAGCGCGAGCAACAACTGATCGCGCAAGCCGCTGATGTCGATGTCGAGATCAACGGCTTGAGCAGTTACTGGCTACCGGATTCGTCCACGGCCATGGATCAGCGCGCGGGACTGGTGCTGGGTTTTGCCGCCGTGCCGGAGCCTGCGATCAGAACGGCGCTGACGCGGTTGCGACAGGCGTGGCGGGAGTGAAGAACAGTGCCTCGGCCGAGCGACTGGAAATCTCGCTGCGATGGATCTGGATCAGCGCCTGATTATCCAGAAGACCCGGCGCGTAAGCGCCACCCATTCGTTGTTGAGCGACTGTTTTCATGTGTCCGCGCACGAAGGCTCCAAGGGCGGCGCCGACGCTGCTGTAGTGGAAGTGCGCGTAGCAAAGGACCTTGGCGGTGTGAGCATCACGAACCTCATATTCGTCGAGAAAGTCATGCTCATGGCGGCGCAGACGACGTCGGGTCAGGATTTTGGAGATCTTCACTTCCCCCTTGTCCTTGAGCCACTGGACCCCGGCCGCCGTCGGCGGTTGCTGCTTGACCAGCCGGATACGCGTGCTGGTGCCTTTTTCCTCCAGCGTCTTTGCCGCTTTGTCGAGCGCGTGGTTGAGCGTTTCAGAGGGTTCACGCAGGCTGGCGGTGAGGTTGCTGGCGGTCAGCGCCTCATCGATCGCGGCATTGGCTTTGCGCAGCAGCGCGGCCTGGTTGTGATATTCCTCTTCGACCTCCACGGGAATCCGCGAGCCACGTTTGAGGCGCGCCTCGATGCGCCGGTGAAATGCGGCCAGACCGTCAATCAGCGCCTGACCTTCGGTTACGGCGTTACTCAGGCTGACCGCGACTGTCGGCGGTGTCGCTGGCGCCGTGCGTTGCTCCACCCAGAGACCGGGGGTTTGCTCTTCGAACGTAGCGATGACGCCTGTCAGGCTGGAGCGTACTTCGATCAGATCGGTGTCATGTCCGTCGAGACTCTTTTTTCGTTCGCCAACCAGCGTCCCCCTTGATCGGGTCTGAATGATCCGTCGATTCGAGGATGACGCCGAGGGTCGCGACGAGCCGGCCTGCGGCACCAGCAGATGCCGGTAGCGCAGCAGCTCGGCCAGTTTGCTGTCAGCGCTGGCCTTGAACGCGAGCACGCGCGTCTGCACTCGCTTGAGTCGGTCCAGGTAAATGTGTTCAGGGTACTCGATGAGCAGATCATCGAAGCGCCGGTCGACGGCGGAGAACTGTTCGCTGACGTTACTCAGGGCGTCGATGCGATCTCGCAGATTGCTCAGGCTTTCATCAGCGCTCAGGTCAAGCGAACTCTGGATATTGAGCGCGGCATCGGCGATCACGTTGGCCAGTGCATGATAGGCGTCCGTGTGGAGCTGGGTGTCGCCGGGCTTGATGCAGACTTCCTGACCCAGACTGATCTGCAATTGCTTGAGCTCGGTCACCGAGTAATCCGGCCAGGCGTCCTTATAGTCGCGCATTGCCTCGACGGCTTCTTTTCCCAACAGGGTCATGTCATTGAAGCAGCTCTGTGCCGCCTCCATTTTTTCGATGATGCCTTCGGTGATATCAGACATTTCCAGGTAAGGCCGAACAGATGCATCTGATCCTGATCCGGTGTCGACGCCGGCCATGGTCTGCATCGCCAGGACGCGCCGCTGAAAATCCGTTGAATGCTGCTCAAGCCATTCATGCCCAATGAGCAGCTGCATCTGCAGGCGCTCGCTCATCACGGTGCGATAGTTGGGAATGGGCTCCTTGAGATTGAGCTCCTTGATCAACTGGATGTTGGCTGCGTATTCCTTGTGTTGCGCTTCCAGGGTGTCGATATAACGCCTGCGAGCCTCTACCTGATCCTGTGAGGACGCATCGCGCAGAGCGGTGCGATCCGCTTCGAGACGGGTTTGCCTGGTCGGCAGGATTTTTTCGAACACGATGTTTTTGTCGTATAAAGCTTTCGCATCTTTCTCCCGGCTTCCTCGCGCTACCCGGCGAACGCTCTCCAGACCACCAGCACGCAGGCGCAGACGCAGATCTATGACCCATTCACCGCCGGCGGTACGCGCCAGTGTCGGGCCGGTACGTTGTGGTTGCCGGCCTGAATCGATGATCTGTACCTGACCCTGCTCATTGCGCGTGACTTCGAACCACCGCTCGCCAACCTGTGCGAACCATTTTTTCTGAAGTTCATACAGGCCTCGATGCGCACCTTCGCGGGCGGCTGCGCCCAGGCCTTTGGGTTTGTCGACCTTGAACGCGTCGAGAAGCGCGGCAAGCGCTGCCGGGGAACGTTTCAGTGCGGTGACGATGTCGATGGACGTGGTGTGGGCGCTGGGCAACTCGCCGCTGGCCAGGTCTGGCAGGCGCAACGCTTTGACAACCTTGCCGACGGGATTCACCGTGGTCGTTGGTTCCTCTATCGCAGCGATGGATTTCAATTCCGGTGCGGCGCTGACCGCCGCACGGTGCGCCAGGACCATGCCCAACGCGAGAAGGATGTCGGCAATCGCGGTCCAGGCGATCTTGCCGGACGATTCATTGGCCACGTCAGTGACTTCCTGCAAGTCGTCCATGATCTGCCAGATCCACGCTGCCGCGCCGACGCTGCGGCCCAGGAATGGCAGGGCGGCGTTGAGCATCAACCAGCCACCCTGTTTGAGCGTTGCCCAGCGAGCCTCGGCATCGGAGACCGATTGCCGGTCGGCCTGCGTAATGAGGGCCTGTACGTTGTTTTCATGCAACGTCGCCGGTACATCGCGGGCTATCACCTCAGTGCCCAGCTCGACGGGGCCGGACATATCGAGCGCGGTGGTGGGATTGACCAGTAATTGCGGGATCGTCCACACCGACGGCAGCCTCGCGGTAAAGACGAACTGGCTGTAATTGAAGCGTACGTCGTCCGGCAGCCAGGCCAATACCGAGTCGCGCAAATGCCGCGAGTGCTGGATCGCATAGAGCAGATTGGCGTGCCCCGGATATTGCAGCAGTGCCATGTCGAACAACGGGCGATAGAGCACGCATGGCCCTTTGTTCGCTTCGCGCGGACCGATGACGTACATGTTGGCGACGCGGTCAGCGGTCGAGCTGCTGCGACGAGCAATGAACGCCAACGGCCGAATGACGATTTCCTCGCCGTCGACATGGCGTTCCGCATCCGTCGTGGCCAGTGCTGCCACTACGTATCGATAACCCGTTTCATCAATGCCGGCCTTGTGCTGAATCTTGTGTTGCAACGCCAGCAGCGGCAGCTCGATGCGCAGCTGGCTGGTGTACAGCGTTTGCAGCGCCGATGCTTGTTCTGCGTCGTCGATCAGCAGCGCCTTCAAGTGCGCCGGGTAGGTCTTGCCAATGTCGACAGTGCTGACCAGCTTTTCCAGGCAGGCCACCGTCATCCAGTCGGGCAAGGCGCCGCCGCTCTTGTAGCGCACGGTCTTGTTGCCCAGTGGCAGTCCTGCGAGGTTTTGCAAGGCCAGTTCCAGCAGGGTCAGGGTTTGCGTCTGAGTGTGACCCGGCAACACGAACGTGCCCCAGACCACCAGGCTGGTGATGGTGATTTCAATGTCATCGATCTTGATGTCTTTCGCGCCTGGCTGTTCCTTGAGCAGCTGCTGCTTGAGGGCGTTACGGGCGAAGGTCTGCAGGCTGACGACCTCATCCTGAAAGGACTTGCCGTGGTTTTCGTGATGCACCGTTGTCAGGTTCAGCAGGTGTCGGCTGTAGCGGGTCTGGTCCATGGGCAAAGCGTCGTTCAGCCAGTCCGGCAGCATCGGACGCAGACGTTCGAAGTGTGGTTCCAGGCGCGCTGGCGGTTGCGCGGGTTTGCCGGCCGTGCCGGTATGCGGATAGACCCGGTTGAGCGGCGAATCCTGGAAAAAACTGATCTCGCCCAGAGCGTCGGCCTCCAGTGAGATCAGGGCGCAGGCCTGATGGTCGAAGAAATTGCCCTGGGGTTCGACCAGTCGCCATTTGAGGTCTTCGCCCGCTGTAGTTGAACCGAAACGTTGCAGCAGATCTGCGCCGAGCTCTTGCAGCGAGTCGAAGTGCTGAAAACCCTGGGTCACGGCGTAGGTGAGGATCAGCGTGCGCTGTGCAACCGTGCCGATCAGGACCGCTGTGTCGAGCAGGGCACAGTGCTCCCGCTGATCGCCGTCTCCCCGGTCAAGATCAATCAGGCATGCTCGGACCGCATATGGGGCGGGCGCCAGCCGCTGTTGCGGATCGGGTTCGGTGTACACCGCCAGAGCCATGGCGATCTGATCGGCGTCCCAGCCAAGGCTTGAATCCGGCTGCCACAAGTTGCGCAACGCTTGCGACAGCTGTTGCCAGCGCGGCTGCCCGGGATAGGTGAACTCGTCCCAGTAATCAACGTGCTGTTCCTTGTAAGCAATGAACAGTAGCGGTGCCAGTTCATTGAGCAGCAACCCGATGGCATCGATCCGCACCGGCAGTTTCACGGCTGCCGGCCAACCGGGTTGCTGGGTCAGATAATCTTCACCATCAAGGTACGTCACGGTCGTGCCGGACAGACCCAGACGCACCAGTGCATCGGTCAGCGATTCGACCTTCGGGCGACCGGAGACGACTTCCTCGCCCTCGATGATCCACGCAGGCTGCACGACCATGGTCAGGCGCGGGTCAATGTCCAGGTTCGGATACAGGGTTCTGAGGGACTGGCGCAGCGTTTTCGTAGCGACTTCGCGAAGCGAAGGGCCGGTGACCAGTTGGGTGACGATATCGACGGCACTGGCTTTAGGGATTTCGGGCATGGCGATTCCTGCTCTGTCGGCGCGCCGGAAGGGCGACGGATCAGCGCAAGGTAAAAGGCGCGCCGCTTGGGCGTGCGGTACATAGATCTGCCAGGCAAAAAAAGACCCGCATGTGCGGGTCTCCGTGCAAGGGGCGGGTGTCAGGTCCCGGATTTGATTTTGGTCCAGGCCCGCGTGCGCGCCCGTTCGGCATCCCGCGGCAGCGGTTGCAAGGTGTAGAGCGTGCTCATTGCCGCGTCGGTCGGGTACAGGTTCGGGTTGTTGCGGATCGCCGGATCGACCAGGCCAGTGGCGTCCTTGTTCGGATTGGGGTAGCCGACAAAATCGCTGACCGGGGCAATCACCGCCGGTTGCAGCAGGTAGTTGATGAAGGTGTAGGCGTCCTCGGTGTTCTTCGCGCCTTTGGGAATCGCGAGCATGTCGAACCAGATCGGCGCGCCTTCTTTGGGCAAGCGCATATCGACCACCACGCCGTTTTTCGCTTCCTTGGCGCGGTTGGCCGCCTGCGAGAAGCTGCCGGAATAACCGACGGCCACGCAGATGTCGCCGTTGGCAATGTCGGCCATGTATTTGGAGGAGTGGAAGTAGGTCACGTAAGGGCGGATCTTCATCAGCAGCGCTTCGGCCTTGGCGTAATCCGCTGGCTTCTTGCTGTTGGGGTCGAGGCCGAGGTGTTGCAGAGCCAGCGGCAGAATTTCCGACGGCGAGTCGAGCAGGGCGACGCCGCACTGCTTGAGCTTGCTGATGTTTTCCTCTTTGAAGATCAGGTCCCAACTGTCCACGGGCGCGTTATCGCCCAATGCTGCCTTGATCCTGGCCGGGTTGAAGCCGATCAGGATCGTGCCGTACATGTACGGCACGGCGAACTTGTTCCCCGGGTCGTTGGCCTCGATCAGCTTCATCAGTTTCGAATCGAGATGATTCCAGTTCGGCAACTTGCTGCGATCCATTGGCTGGAACACCCCGGCCTCGATCTGCTTGGCGAGGAACACGTTGGACGGCACCACCACGTCATAGCCGGAGTTGCCGGTGAGCAGCTTGGCCTCGAGCGCTTCGTTGGTGTCGAAGATGTCGTAGATCAGTTTGGTCTGGCTGTTCTGTGCCTTGAAGTCGTCCAGCGCCTTGGGCGTGATGTAGTCGAACCAGTTGTAGACGCGCAGCGTGCGTTCTTCGGCGTGGGCGCCAGCGCTCAGCAGGGCCGCGCACAGCGCCGAGGCGATCAGTCGCTTTTTCATTGTTCGAAACCTTCCAGCACGTTCACTGCGTTGATGCCGATTTCTTCCACCGCGTAGCCACCTTCCATGACGAACAGGGTCGGCTTGCCGAGGGCGGCGATGCGCTTGCCCATGGCCAGGTAATCCGGGCTGTCGAGTTTGAACTGCGAGATCGGGTCGTCCTTGAACGTGTCGACCCCGAGAGAGACAACGATGATGTCGGCGCCATAGCGATCGATCTCGTCGCAGGCCTGATCCAGCGCCGCGCTCCACACATCCCAGCCGGAACCGGCCGGCAGCGGATAGTTGAAATTGAAACCTTCACCGGCGCCTTCGCCGCGCTCGTCGTCGTAGCCGAGGAAGAACGGAAACTCCGCTTCCGGGTGGCCGTGGATCGAAGTGAACAGGACGTCGCTGCGTTCGTAGAAAATCGACTGGGTGCCGTTGCCATGGTGGTAGTCGACGTCAAGAATCGCGACTTTCTTGTGGCCCTGATCGAGAAAGGCCTGAGCGGCGATGGCGGCGTTGTTGAGGTAGCAATAACCGCCCATCAAGTCGCTGGCGGCGTGATGTCCCGGCGGACGGCACAGGGCGAAGGCCGCGCGTGCGCCACGCTGGATTTCAGCCTGCGCGGTAAGCGCCACTTGCGCCGCGCTGTAGGCCGCTTGCCAGGTGCCGGCGGTAATCGGCGCGCCGCCGTCGAAGCTGTAATAACCGAGCTGGCCGTGCAGGCTGGTCGGTTTGATCGCACGCAGCGTGCGCGCCGGCCAGGTGTAGGGCAGCAAGTCGCCGTCAGTGTTGAACTCGCTCCAGCGTTGCCATGCACCTTTGAAAAATTCCAGATAGTCACGGCTGTGAATGCGCGCGATCGGCTCCAGGCCGAAATCCTTCGGCGCTTCGACCGCACCGAGGTTTTGCTTCTGCACGCGTTGCAGCACATGGTCGGCACGCGACGGCATCTCGAAGCACGGTTTGAGCTGGCCATCGATGAGTTCGCAGCGGCCATGATGCAAGTGGTGATCGTCTGAGTAGATCGTCAGCATTTGTTGTTCTCCGCAAGGCTGATTCGGTGACGTCCAGTGTTGCGGCGCAACTTGAAACGGAGAACGTCGAGAGCGGCCAAAAGGGGATCGATATGGCCAAAACCTCTGACCGCAATTCGCCCCTTGTTCATGCAGGCTCATGCCTGGAGCAGCCATCAATGCGGTCTGAACTGACTCGGCGCCACGCCACTCCAGCGCACAAACGCATGGCGGAAACTCGCGGTCTCGCTGAAGCCCAGCGTCTCGGCGATCCGATAGATCGGCAGCTGATCCTCACACAACATCTGCTTGGCCCGTTCGAAGCGCAGTTCATCGAGCAGTTCCTGATAGCTGCTGCCCATGTCTTTCAAATGCCGGCGCAGGGTGCGCGGTGAGCACTTCATCTGCTGTGCCAGACCTTCCAGTCCCGGCGCGGCATTCAATTGTGCGCTGAGCAACTGACGAATCCGCCCCAGCCAGGCTTGGCGTCCGGTGAACTCCAGATTCTGTTTGCGGCAGCGCTCGGCCATGGCCTGATGGGTGATCGCGTCGGCCAGCGGCAGCGGCTGCTCGAGCCAGTGGCGGTCGAAGGCGAAGGCGTTGTCCTTGGCCGAAAAGTGCAGCGGCGAGTCGAAGGGTTCGGCGTAGCTGGCGCGATAGTCCGGCGCTGCATGTTCAAAGCGCGTGGCGCGTAGCGGCAGCGGATGGCCGAGCAAGTCGTCGCAGATGACTTTCAGGGACACCAGACAGAATTCGGCGTTGAACACCGCCATCGCCGGGCTTTCACGGTAATCAGCAGCGACGAACCAGACCTGCTCGCCATCGTCTTCCAGGCTCAGTTCGAACAACGTGCCCAACAGCGCCGGATAACGGATCGCCAGCCGCAAAGCGTCACCGAAGGTGGCACAGGTCAGCAGGGCGTAACCGAGCATGCCGTAACAGGACACGTGCATGCGCCGGCCCAATTCGAGACCGATGTCACGCTTGAGCGCAACCGCGTTGGTGCAGACCTGCATCTCTTGATGGGTGGTGATGCGCGTATCGGCACGCTGCAGATCCGCCGCCACGATGCCGCTGCCAGCCAGCAGCGCCTCACTCGACAGGCCTTCGGCCTTGAACGTGTTGAGGATCAGCGAGACCGCGTTGAGGGTGGTGAGGTGGGAGTGGAGCATGGGATCTTCCAGCCTGGAGGTGGCTGGAACGCAGCAAGTTGCATGCCGCAGGCCCTCACCCCAGCCCTCTCCCAGAGGGAGAGGGGGCCGAACGGGGGATATTGCAGAAATACACCGACGTGAGACACCGCCGCCGAATCCATAATCGACACTGTTATCAGGTCGGTGTATAGCGCAAGACACTACGATCAGTTCCCTCTTCCTCTGGGAGAGGGTTAGGGTGAGGGGCAATCCAGCGCCGTGCTCAGATCAACTCACCACACAAATCCAGTTCGATCAATCGACGCACTTCAGCCGTTTCCAGCCCGGCCCCCAGCAACCCATGCAACTTGCCGAACGCCGCCTCGCGCGTCATGCCGCCACCGGACAGCACGCCAACACCTCGCAAGCGGCTGCCAGCCTCGTAGACATCCAGCTCGACCCCACCTTCATGGCATTGCGTCACTGCAACCACCACCACGCCGTTATCCCGTGCGCGGCCAAGGCTGGCGAGGAACTCTGGATTGTCGCTCGGCCCGGTCCCGCTGCCGTAGCATTCCAGCACCAGACCTTGAATGCCGCTGTCGAGCAGACCGTCGAGAACCTCGGCACTGATCCCGGGAAACAGCGGCAACACCGCGACTTTCGCCAGTTGCTTCGGCTGGTTGTAGTTCAGCGCGACTGGGATCGACGGCGCCTTCACACCACCGCCCTGACGCTCCAGGCGTTTGAACGGATGGCGGCCGAAGCTGCGCACTTTCGCGCAGCGGGTCGGCGCCAGCAGTTCACCGTGGAAGTACAAATGCACGCCCGGCGCCAGGCCCTGGCCGAGGGCGACCAGCGCGCCGCCGAGGTTTTCCCAGGCATCGCTGTCGGTCACGCCCGCCGGCAACATCGAGCCGGTGAAACACACGCGGGCATGCAGGCCGAGCAACTGAAAACTCATCGCCGCCGCGCTGTACGCCAGCGTGTCGGTGCCGTGCAGAATCAGCACGCTGTCGCAGCCTTGCACGTCCACGGCATCGACCACCGCTTCGCGCAGTTGCTGCCAGTAGGCCGGGGTCATGTTGGCGCTGTCGATCAGCGGCGACATTTCCCGAAACTGCCACTGCGGCACTACCAGCTCAGGCTGGCTGTGCAAGTAGTCGCGCATCCGCGCTTCGAAACCGGACGCCGGGGCCAGCCCGTTGGCGCTGGCCTGCATGCCGATGGTGCCACCGGTGTAGAGCACCATGACGTGTTGAGCGGCGGGATAGGTCGACGAGCTCATAGGATTCTCCGAAACGATGAGGGTCCTGTGGGAGCGAGCCTGCTCGCGAAAGCGGTGTGTCATTCAACACTGATGTTGGTTGAAAGTCCGCCATCGCGAGCAGGCTCACTCCTACAGGTTATTGCATCACAATAACTGACGGGCGCAGGGGATGCGCCCGTCATTCACCTGTCAGCGTTGCGCTGCAGGTACGCCTTGCGGCGCAGTTTCAGTCTGGCCCGCCGCTGCTGGCGGGTTCACCGGCCAGGCGTTGCGATCCAGATCCAGGTCGGCGAATTTGCTCGAGTCGAACACTGGCTGTTTGACGCCGGCGCGACGCTGCTCATCGTAGTCGCGCATCACCCGCAGGCCGACCTTGAACAGCATGGCCAGGGCCACCAGGTTGACGAAGGCCAGACAGGTCATGGTGATGTCGGCGAAGGCGAACACTGTCGTCAGGTCCTGCATCGAACCCCACACCACCAGCGCCAGCACCAGGCCGCGGAACAGCATCAGCAGGGCGCGGTTACGGCTGAGGAACTGCAAGCTGTTCTCGCCCAGGTAGTAGTTGTAGAGGATGCAGGTGAAGACGAACAGCGACAGCGCGACGCTGACGAACATGCGACCCCAGTCACCGACCACGGCAGCCAGCGAGTTCTGGGTCAGGACGATGCCGTCACCTTCGAAGCCCGGGGTGTAGAAGCCCGACAGCAGGATCAGCAGCGCGGTGCAGGTGCAGATCACGAAGGTGTCGAGGAACACGCTGAAAGCCTGGACCACGCCCTGCGCGCCCGGGTGCTTGACGGCGGCCACAGCGGCGACGTTCGGCGCACTGCCCAGGCCCGCTTCGTTGGCGAACACGCCACGCTTCACGCCCATGACAATGGCGCTGCCGAGCAGACCGGCAAAGGCCGGGTCGAGGCCGAAGGCGCTCTTGAAGATGGTTTCCAGCATGGCCGGTACGTGTTCGATCTGGGTGCCGATCACGTACAGGGTCACGCCGATGTAGGCCAGGGTCTTGATCGGTACCAGCAGGTCGGAGACCGAAGCGATGCGCTTGATCCCGCCGATAAAGGTGATGGCCAGCAGCACCGCCAGGACGATCCCGGTGTGTTGTGGGTTGAAGTCAAAGGCGTTCTGCAGCGAGTGGGTCACGGTGTAGGACTGCAGGCCGATGAAGGCGAAGCCGTAGGTGACCAGCAGCAGAACGGAGAAGACTATCGCCATGCCCTTGAGCTTGAGCCCGTGCTGGATGTAATACGCCGGGCCACCACGGTACAGGCCGTCGCCATCGGCGCGCTTGTAGACCTGGGCCAGGGTGCACTCGAAGAAGCTGCTGGACATACCGACCAGTGCGGTCACCCACATCCAGAACACCGCACCCGGACCACCGAGGGTCACGGCGATGCCGACACCGGCAATGTTGCCTGCACCGACGCGGCCGGCGAGGCTGAGCATCAAGGCCTGGAACGAGCTGAGTTGCCCGGCGCTGCCTTTGAGGCTGTCGCGGAACACCGCGAACATGTGGAAGAAATGACGCAGTTGAACGAAACGCGAGCGAATCGTGAAGTAGCTACCGAGCCCGACAATGAGCACGATCAGTACTTTCCCTGAGAGGAAGTCGTTGATGACTTCGAGCATGGATTTATCCTCGCTGTTTTTTGTGGGTGCAAATGCTGGATCGGAGAAACATCGTGTTACACCGGCATGCACGCGGCACGACGGGTGAGGCGAAGGTTTCGTCCCGGATCCATATCGCGGGTTTTGTTATTAGTTCGGGTTTCGCATGGGTTATGGCCTCGTTACCGACAACCGCTCACGCGAAGAGGGGCGGCACTATACCGATCAGTGGCGCGCCCGTCTGCACGGTAGTGGTGCAAGCGACGAAACGAAGCTTTGAAACACTTGGCGTTTGTGGCGAGGGGATTTATCCCCGTTCGGCTGCGAAGCAGTCGTAAACCATTGCACGCGGTGTTTCTGGTACATCCTTATTGTTGGTATCGGGGCCGCTTCGCAGCCCAGCGGGGATAAATCCCCTCGCCACAAGGGCTCACGTGCATATTGTTCAGTCCTCTACGTTCGGGTTTCAGGATCAAACAGTTAAAAAAAAGGGCTCGGGGACAAAATCCCCAAGCCCTCAAAAGGTGAGAGGTGTCTAGTCCCTCGACCTGGTGAGCGGTGCTACAAGTTCGCGTCGGCTCAGGCTTTGAGCGGAACCAGACGCGGGGCAATCATGTTTTCCGGGCGCAGGATGTCGGCGAGCATGGCTTCGTCGAGCAGACCTTCTTCGCGCACCAGTTCCAGCACGCCGCGGCCGCTTTCAAGGGCGATACGGGCGATGCGGGTGGCGTTTTTGTAGCCGATGTACGGGTTCAGTGCGGTGACCAGACCGATCGAATGCTCGACCAGTTCGCGGCAGCGCGCTTCGTTGGCGGTGATGCCGACGATGCAGTGCTCGCGCAGCATGTCCATGGCGCGTTGCAGCAGGCGGATCGAATCGAGGATCTTGAAAGCGATCAGCGGCTCCATCACGTTCAGTTGCAGCTGGCCGCCTTCGGCTGCCATGGTCAGCGCCAAGTCGTTACCGATGACCTGGAACGCGACCTGGTTCACGGCTTCCGGGATCACCGGGTTGACCTTGCCGGGCATGATCGAGCTGCCTGGCTGACGCGCCGGCAGGTTGATTTCATTGATGCCGGTGCGTGGGCCGCTGGACAGCAGGCGCAGGTCGTTGCAGATCTTCGACAGCTTGACCGCGGTGCGCTTGAGCATGCCGGAGAACAGCACGAAGGCGCCCATGTCGGAGGTCGCTTCGATCAGGTCGGCGGCCGGTACCAGCGGTTGCCCGCTGATCAAAGCCAGACGTTGAACAGCCAGTGCCTGATAACGCGGGTCGGCGTTGATGCCGGTGCCGATCGCGGTGCCGCCGAGGTTGACTTCGGTCAGCAGTTCCGGGGCCAGCGTCTTCAGACGCGCGAGGTCTTCGCCCATGGTGGTGGCGAACGCGCGAAATTCCTGGCCGAGGGTCATCGGCACGGCGTCTTGCAGCTGGGTACGGCCCATTTTCAGGACGTGGTCGAACTCTTTGCCCTTGGCCGCGAAGGCCTGGATCAGGCTGTCGAGGCTGGCCAGCAGCGCGTCGTGACCCAGCAGCAGACCCAGACGGATCGCCGTCGGGTAGGCGTCGTTGGTCGACTGCGCCATGTTCACGTCGTCGTTCGGATGCAGGTACTGGTATTCGCCTTTCTCGTGGCCCATCGCTTCCAGAGCAATGTTGGCGATCACTTCGTTGGCGTTCATGTTGGTGGAAGTACCGGCGCCACCTTGAATCATGTCGACCACGAACTCTTCGTGGTAATCGCCGCGGATCAATCGGGCACAGGCTTCGCTGATGGCAGCGTGCTTGGCTTCGCTCAGGTGACCCAGCTCGCGGTTGGCGTCAGCGGCGGCCTGTTTGACCATCGCCAGGCCCACAACCAGTTTCGGGTAATGCGAAATCGGAACGCCCGAGAGGCGGAAGTTGTTCACCGCTCGCAGGGTCTGGATGCCGTAATACGCATGGGCCGGTACTTCGAGGGCGCCAAGCAGGTCGGTTTCTGTGCGGAAAGATGCAGCGGAGGACATGATAGAAATCATCTCGATAAGGACCCGGTCTGTGCCGGAACGCTGCGAATGCTAGGCTTGTGGGGATTTTTGGGCCAATGCTGTTCAGCACTGCCCTATGCACATTCGGCATAATGCCCATGTGACGCCGTCTGTGCGGCAGACGTGTGACCTGTTTTGGTGCGTGTCCGGGAGGACGTGATGAATCTGGAAAGCAAATGGCTCGAGGACTTCAGTGCCCTGGCCGCCACTCGCAGCTTCTCGCAGGCGGCCGAACGGCGCTTCGTGACCCAGCCGGCGTTCAGTCGGCGGATCCGCAGCCTCGAAGCGGCGCTGGGGCTGACCTTGGTCAATCGCTCGCGCACGCCGGTCGAACTGACAGCGGCGGGGCAGTTGTTTCTGGTGACCGCGCGCACCGTGGTCGAACAGCTCGGCGAAGTGCTGCGCCATCTGCATCATCTGGAAGGCGGGCAGGGCGAGGTGATGCAGGTGGCGGCGGCACACTCGCTGGCGCTGGGCTTTTTTCCGCGCTGGATCGCCCAGTTGCGTAACGAAGGACTGAACATCGCCACGCGGCTGGTGGCGACCAACGTTGGCGACGCCGTGCACGCTTTGCGTGAAGGTGGCTGCGATCTGATGCTGGCGTTCTACGACCCGGATTCGGCGATGCAGATGGACCCGGAAATCTTCCCGTCGCTGCACTTGGGCCAGACCGAAATGCTGCCGGTGTGCGCGGCGGATCTGGATGGCAAACCGCTGTTCGATCTGGAAGGCGAGGCCAGCGTGCCGTTGCTGGCGTACAGCGCCGGGGCGTTTCTCGGCCGTTCGGTGAATGGATTGTTGCGCCAGCGCCAGTTGCGCTTCACCACGATCTACGAAACCGCGATGGCCGACAGCCTGAAAAGCATGGCGCTGGAAGGCCTCGGCATTGCCTGGGTGCCGCAACTGAGCGTGCGCGCAGAGCTGGCCCGCGGTGAACTGGTGGTGTGCGGCGGCCCGCAATGGCATGTGCCGCTGGAGATTCGTCTGTACCGCTGCGCCCTGGTGCGCAAGGCCAACGTGCGGTTGCTGTGGCGCAAGCTTGAAGGCGGTGCCGCACAAAGCGCTTGAAGCTGATGAAGATCGAGTGTGGGAGCGAGCCTGCTCGCGAATGCGGAGTTTCAGGCGCTGAGGTATCGTCTGACGCAACGCTTTCGCGAGCAGGCTCGCTCCCACAGGGGGATTTTTGCGGTGTTCTTTCGCTGACCTCAAGGTCAATAAAACCGGGCGTTTCGCTCATTTGACAGATGGTCGTTTCGGGGGCTGTTTATTGCTTTCTTTGCGGTATACTGCGCGGCCTTCGGCCGGCACGTCCGGCCATTTTTCGTACAATCAAGCCACGCAACCTGCGTGGCTTGTTGTTTTATGACGCGCCTGCGGGCGCTCCAGAGAGAAGAGGCGCGACGATGAGTGCACTGGTTGGCGTGATCATGGGCTCCAAGTCCGATTGGTCCACCCTTAGCCACACCGCCGATATGCTGGAAAAGCTCGGCATCCCGTACGAGGTCAAGGTGGTTTCCGCCCACCGCACCCCGGATCTGCTGTTCCAGTACGCCGAAGAGGCTGAAAGCCGCGGCATCGAGGTGATCATCGCCGGTGCCGGTGGCGCAGCCCACTTGCCAGGCATGTGTGCGGCCAAGACCCACCTGCCGGTGCTGGGCGTGCCGGTGCAGTCGGCCATGCTCTCGGGCGTCGATTCGCTGCTGTCGATCGTGCAGATGCCGGCCGGCATTCCGGTCGCCACCCTGGCCATCGGCAAGGCCGGCGCAATCAATGCCGCTCTGCTCTCGGCGAGCATCCTCGGCGCCAAGCACCCGCAATTTCACGCGGTACTGAAAACCTTCCGTGCCGAGCAGACAGACAGCGTCCTGGACAATCCAGACCCACGTATTGCCTGAGGTTGTTGAGATGAAGATCGGTGTAATCGGTGGCGGCCAGTTGGGTCGCATGTTGGCCCTGGCGGGGACTCCGCTGGGCATGAACTTCGCTTTTCTCGACCCTGCGCCGGACGCCTGTGCGGCCGCGCTGGGCGAACACCTGCGGGCCGATTACGGCGATCAGGATCATCTGCGCCAACTGGCCGATGAAGTCGATCTGGTGACCTTCGAATTCGAAAGCGTCCCGGCCGAAACCGTGGCGTTTCTTTCGCAATTCGTGCCGGTCTACCCGAGCGCCGAAGCCCTGCGCATTGCTCGTGACCGCTGGTTCGAAAAGAGCATGTTCAAAGACCTCGGCATTCCGACCCCGGCCTTCGCCGACATCCAGTCGCAAGCCGATCTGGAAGCCGCCGTCGCTTTCATCGGTCTGCCGGCCGTGCTGAAAACCCGCACCCTGGGTTACGACGGCAAGGGCCAGAAAGTCCTGCGCAAGCCGGAAGATGTTGCCGGTACTTTCGCCGAACTGGGCAGCGTTGCCTGCCTGCTGGAAGGCTTCGTGCCGTTCACCGGCGAAGTGTCGCTGATCGCCGTGCGTGCCCGCGATGGTGAAACGAAGTTCTATCCACTGGTGCACAACACCCACGACAGCGGCATCCTCAAGCTGTCCGTCGCCAGCACCGATCACCCGTTGCAGGCGCTGGCCGAAGATTATTCCAGCCGTGTGCTCAAACATCTCGACTACGTCGGCGTGATGGCTTTCGAGTTCTTCGAAGTCGACGGTGGCCTGAAAGCCAACGAAATCGCCCCGCGCGTGCACAACTCCGGGCACTGGACCACCGAAGGTGCCGAGTGCAGCCAGTTCGAAAACCACCTGCGTGCCGTGGCCGGCCTGCCGCTGGGTTCGACCGCCAAGGTCGGCGAGAGCGCGATGCTCAACTTCATCGGCGTAGTGCCGCCGGTGGAAAAAGTCATCGCCATCGAAGACTGCCATCTGCATCACTACGGCAAAGCTTTCAAGGCCGGGCGCAAGGTCGGCCATGCCAACCTGCGCTGCGCCGACATGGCCACGCTGCAAGCGCAGATCATCAAGGTCCAAGCGCTGATCGCCGAGTAAACCAGTTTCATGTGGCAGCGGCGGAACCATTCAGGGGCCGCCGTTCTCTCATGGCAGGATGCCAAAGTCTGTCTAGGCTTTGGCATATCTACCAAATTAGAGGGAAATGCCATGGGAATTATCGGAACCATCTTTATCGGCTTGATCGTCGGCCTGCTGGCTCGGTTCCTGAAACCGGGCGATGACAGCATGGGCTGGATCATGACCATCCTGCTCGGTATCGGCGGTTCGCTGGCAGCCACCTACGGCGGCCAGGCTCTGGGCATCTATCAGGCGGGCGAGGGCGCGGGTTTCCTCGGCGCACTGGTCGGCGCTGTCGTGTTGCTGGTGATCTACGGTCTGATCAAAAAGAACTGATCGAAAGCGACCAAGCCCTCTCGGCCAGCGCGGCCGGGAGGGCTAGAATGCACGGCGACTCACCGTCCATTCCTTTGCCTGCCGAGCACCTTCATGCGCCGTCTTCTGTTGACTCTCCTCTTGCTGGGCAGCTATCTCGCCCACGCCGGCGAACTGCCGGAAACCGACTGGCTGGAACTGATGCCCAAGTCGGATCAAAAGGCCCTCGAGGCCATGCCGGAAATCGACCACAACTCCCCCGAAGCCACCGGCACCTTCACCGAGAAAGGCGGGATGAAGCAGGCCAAAGGTCTGCCGGCGGTGATGTATTCGACGAAAACCGTGGCGTCGATGAACGACAAGCACATCCGCATCGGTGGTTACCCGGTGCCGCTGGAGTCCGATGCCAAGGGCCGCAGCACGTTGTTCTTCCTCGTGCCGTATCCGGGCGCCTGCATCCACGTACCGCCACCGCCGCCCAATCAACTGGTGCTGGTGCGATATCCGAAGGGTTTGAAGCTGGACGATATCTACACACCGCTGTGGGTGACCGGCACGCTGAAGATCGAGAAGGTCAGCAATGACCTCGCTGATGCGGCGTATGCGCTGGAGGCGGAGAAGGTGCGGGTGGTGCAGGAGGCTGATCTCTAAAGCGCGCCGCACATAAATTTGGGAGCGAGCCTTTGTGGTGAGGGGATTTATCTGTGGTGAAGGGATTTATCTGTGGTGAAGGGATTTATCTGTGGCGAGGGGATTTATCCCCGCTGGACTGCGCAGCAGGCCCCAGCTTTTGATTTAAAAAAAGCGGGGGCCGCTGCGCGACCCAGCGGGGATAAATCCCCTCGCCACATTCCTAGAGCGGCGTAGCAGCTACGCTGACACCCATCGTATGGCTCGCACCCGGCGCCAGGGTCACCAGATCATCCATCACATTCGCCGTTTCGATGCACAGCATGCGCTGCCAGCCATCGTTGTCCATGTCCGGCAGAGCGGCGGCGCGGTCGATCCACGGGTTCCAGATCACCGCCGTGCGCGAGCCGGTAGAGGTCAGCACGATGCGTCGTTCCCACGTCGGATCAACGATGCTCAATTGCGGCGGAACGTCGAGGTAGATGCGGTCGGTCTCGCCGGCGAAATGCAGATCGCCGCTCTGGCTGGCCGTGTTCCAGTCATCCAGGGTCTCGATGTAGTTGAGCCCGGCCACGCCGTCGACATGCACATTGCGCACGTCACTCACGGCGAAATAGGTGTGCAGCGCCTGACTCAGCGTGACGCTGTCAGTACCACGGTTATGGCTGGTCAGGCTGTAATGCAGTTGATCCGCCAGATGCAGGGTCAGGGTCAGATCGACTTCGTGGGGCCAGCCCGGCAGGCCACCTTCCGGGTAGGGCAGCTTGAACTCGACCTTGATGCCGTCAGCCTCTGACTCGATGTTGCCCAACTGCCAATCCATCGCCCGCACCAGACCGTGCGCGGGGGCCGGTTGCGCGCCGGTGTACATGGCCTGCACGCTGCTCGGGTTGCGTTCGAATTTGCCGAACCACGGCCAGCACACCGGCACGCCGGCGCGGATGCTTTTGCCGGTCTTGAACTCGGCCTTGTCGTTGAGCCAGATGATCGGCGGCTGGCCGTCGATCTGATAACTGAGGATGTGCGCGCCTTGCTGGGCCACCAGCACTTCGGCCTTGCCGTGGCGGATGCGCCAGCAGTTCAGTTCATCCTGTTTCACGGCTTCAACGTTGGGCGTGTTCATGGGCAACTCTCGATCAGACACTGGGGACGACTATCGACCGCAAAACGGCCGCGAGGTTTAACGCGCGCGTGGCGGCACCGAACGGGTGCGACCGCTGCCGTCGATGGCGACGAAAACGAAAACCGCTTCGGTGACCTTGCGCCATTCGCTGGACAGTGGGTCATCGCTCCACACTTCGACCATCATCTGGATCGAGCTGCGGCCGATTTCCAGGGTCTGGGTATAAAAGGACAACTGCGCGCCGACCGCGACCGGGACGAGGAACGCCATGCGGTCGATGGCGACAGTGGCAACGCGGCCGCCGGCCACCCGGCTGGCCATGGCAGTGCCGGCCAGATCCATCTGCGCGACCAGCCAGCCGCCGAAAATATCGCCAAAGCCGTTGGTTTCGCGGGGAAGTGCGGTGATTTGCAGGGCCAGGTCGCCCTGTGGGATCGGATCTTCTTGTTCGAGCTCTATCATGCCGAGGGGCCTCTGACCCGTGACTCTTCGTGGGTATTGCGGGTGGTAGCCGTCTTCAAGAAAAACGATTCAACACCGAACACACTGCGTTCGTCACGTTTTCCATCAGGCGCCTAAAGGGAAACTCTGCGAAAAAGGCTAAATCCCGAGCAAAGGACGGGCCAACAACGTTTTCGCACAGCAACCTCTTACAAATCCTGCGCAGGTGGCGAGTATATCGGTCGATAGACCCCGCGACGACCACCCGGTTCTGATTTCGACCGTCAATTACGCGCCTCTATGTGCTTTTTCGAACAATTTGCTATGGTGCCGAACCTGTCCGAGCCACCGCCAGCGTTGTTGTGGCGACAGATTCGACTATAAGAGAAGCCCTTGCCATGACCACAGCGCCTTCGAGCCTCGCGCAGCCCGAGCAACCCGCACGACCGTTGACCCGCAATGACTACAAGACTCTGTCGCTGTCCGCCCTCGGCGGGGCGCTGGAGTTCTACGATTTCATCATCTTCGTCTTCTTCGCCACCGTCGTCGGCAAGCTGTTCTTCCCGGCCGACATGCCCGAGTGGCTGCGCTTGATGCAGACGTTCGGCATCTTTGCTGCCGGCTATCTGGCGCGCCCTTTGGGCGGCATCGTCATGGCGCACTTCGGTGACCTGCTGGGGCGCAAGAAGATGTTCACCCTGAGCATTTTCATGATGGCCGTGCCGACCCTGATCATGGGCCTGCTGCCGACCTACGCGCAGATCGGCATCTGGGCGCCGATCCTGTTGCTGCTGATGCGGGTGATCCAGGGCGCGGCGATTGGCGGCGAGGTGCCGGGAGCGTGGGTCTTCGTTTCCGAACACGTACCGCAAAAGCACATCGGTTATGCCTGCGGCACGCTCACCAGCGGTTTGACTGCCGGCATCCTCCTCGGCTCGCTGGTCGCCACGGCGATCAACAGCATTTATACGCCAGCTGAAGTGTCGGATTACGCCTGGCGGATCCCGTTCCTGCTCGGCGGCGTGTTCGGCCTGTTCTCGGTGTACTTGCGCCGCTGGCTGCACGAAACTCCGGTGTTCGCCGAACTGCAATTGCGCAAGGCACTGGCCGAAGAAGTGCCGTTGCGCGCGGTGCTGCGTGATCATCGCGGCGCCATCGCCATTTCGATGCTGCTGACCTGGCTGCTGTCGGCCGGCGTCGTCGTAGTGATCCTGATGACCCCGACCGTGCTGCAAACGGTCTACCACTTCTCGGCGACCACGGCGCTGCAAGCCAACAGCCTGGCCATCGTCTTCCTCAGTCTCGGCTGCATTGGCGCCGGCGCACTGGCTGATCGCTTCGGCGCCGGTCGCGTATTCGTGTTCGGTTGCCTGGGCCTGCTGATCAGCTCCTGGACCTTCTACCACAGCCTCGCCGACCACCCGGACTGGCTGTTCCCGCTGTACGCACTGACCGGTTTGCTGGTCGGTACCATCGGCGCGGTGCCGTACGTGATGGTCAAAGCGTTCCCGCCGGTGGTTCGCTTCAGTGGCTTGTCGTTCTCGTACAACGTCGCGTACGCGATCTTCGGTGGCTTGACGCCGATGGTGGTGAGCCTGCTGCTGAAGGAAAGCGCGATGGGGCCGGCTTACTATGTTGCGGTGTTGTGCGGCGTGGGGATGGTGGTCGGTGCGTGGCTCTGGAAAAACGGCCGCTGATTAACGGCTGATCGTTCCCACGCTCTGCGTGGGAATGCATCCCGTGACGCTCTGCGTCACCTCTGGAAGCGGACGCGGAGCGTCCCTGGCGGCATTCCCACGCGGAGCGTGGGAACGATCTGTCGCGACATACTGGCCTTTCATCCAATTGTCATATTTCAGCCATAGAGTGTTCACATGGCCTGCTGATACTTGGCCCCGACTTAACACACCCTATCTGCTAGGAGTAAGGCATGAAACTGAAGCGTTTGATGGCGGCAATGACTTTTGTCGCTGCTGGCGTTGCGACTGCCAACGCGTTCGCCGCTGTTGACCCTGCTATCCCGAGCTACACCAAGACCACTGGTGTGTCGGGCAACCTGTCCAGCGTCGGTTCCGATACCCTGGCCAACCTCATGACCCTGTGGGCCGAGAACTACAAAAAAGAATACCCGAACGTCAATATCCAGATTCAGGCTGCCGGTTCTTCCACCGCGCCACCTGCACTCACCGAAGGCACCGCCAACCTGGGCCCGATGAGCCGCAAGATGAAGGACAACGAGCTGCAGGCTTTCGAACAGAAGTACGGCTACAAGCCGACCGCAATCCCGGTTGCCGTGGATGCCCTGGCGGTGTTCGTGCACAAGGACAACCCGATCAAGCACCTGACCATGGCTCAGGTCGATGCGATCTTCTCCTCTACGCGTCTGTGCGGTGCCAAGGCTGACGTCAAGACCTGGGGTGACCTGGGCGTGACCGGTGACCTGGCCAACAAGCCGGTTCAGCTGTTCGGCCGTAACTCGGTGTCCGGCACCTACGGCTACTTCAAGGAAGAAGCCCTGTGCAAAGGCGACTACAAGCCGAACGTCAACGAACAACCAGGTTCGGCGTCGGTGGTGCAGTCGATCAGCAGCTCGCTTAACGGCGTCGGCTACTCGGGCATCGGCTACAAGACCGCCAGCGTGAAAACCGTCGCCCTGGCCAAGAAAGAAGGCGGCGAGTTCATCGAAGACACCGAAGAAAACGCCCTGAACGGCAAGTACCCGCTGTCGCGCTTCCTCTACGTTTACGTCAACAAAGCCCCGAACAAGCCTCTGGCCCCGCTGGAAGCCGAGTTCGTGAAGCTGGTGCTGTCGAAGCAGGGCCAGGAAGTGGTAGTGAAAGACGGCTACATCCCGCTGCCAGCCAAAGTTGCTGCCAAGGCACTGGCTGACCTCGGTCTGCAGGAAGGCGGCGCTGTCGCCAAGAAGTAACACCCTGAGGCCGGCCTGAAGCCGGACTCCTGTGGGAGCGAGCCTGCTCGCGAAGGGGTGGTCACATGTACCAACGATGTGACTGACCCGACGCCTTGGCGAGCAGAAGCGCTCCTGCAACCACCAAATTTTCGACTCCGCTGCCGGACTTCCGGCTGGCGGATTTGCTGCGTCACTGCACTGTCATCTTTCTGTCATACAGGATCGCTAGGGTGTGCGCATGAATGATCTGGCCAATTCCCCAATGACTACGTCTTCCCCTCCCAAGCGCATTGATTTCAATACGCCTGAGCTGCAACGCAAGCGTCGCATCCGCGCGCTCAAGGATCGCTTCACCCGTTGGTACGTCCTCGTTGGCGGCCTGGCGGTGCTGGCGGCCATCACCCTGATCTTTTTCTTCCTCGCCTACGTCGTTGCGCCACTGTTTCAAGGCGCCGACCTGACCGCGAAAGACTCGATCACCCCGGCCTGGATGCAGGACGCGGGCAAGCCCCTGATGATCTCGCTCGAAGAGCAGAATCAGGTGGCCATGCGTGTATCCGACAAGGGCCAGGCGCTGTTCTTCGATCTCGACAGTGGCGCTGAATTGAGACGTGTCGATCTGCCGCTGCCTGCGGGCGCTACCGTGACGTCCATTGGCGAAGACCAGCCGGGTCATCCGCTAGTGGCCGTGGGGCTGTCCAATGGTCAGGCGTTGGTGTTCCGTCACACCTATAAAGTCAGCTACCCCGATGGCAAGAAAACCATCAGCCCGGCCATCGAATATCCCTATGGCGAGGCACCGATCGCACTGAACGAAAGCGGCGGCGCGCTGGAGCATGTCAGCCTCAATGCCACCGACTCGACGCTGATGCTGGTCGGCTCCACTGGCTCGCAACTCAACGTGCTTTCGCTGACCAGCGAAGAAAACATGATGACCGGCGAAGTCACCAACGAGCAGACGCGCATCGATCTGCCGCAGATGACCGAGCCGGTGAAAAACATCTTCGTCGACCCGCGCCAGCAGTGGCTGTACGTGGTCAACGGGCGTGCCCAGGCCGACGTGTTCAGCCTGCGCGACAAGAGCCTCAATGGTCGCTACAAACTGCTGGAAAACGCTGACGCCCAAGTCACCGCCACCGCGCAGCTGGTCGGCGGTATTTCGCTGATCGTCGGCGATTCCAAGGGCGGTCTGGCCCAGTGGTTCATGGCTCGCGATACCGATGGCGAGCAGCGTCTGAAGCAGATCCGCACCTTCCAGATGGGCACCACGCCGATCGTTGAAATCGCTGCCGAAGAGCGCCGCAAAGGCTTCCTCGCCCTTGATGCCAGCGGCAAGCTCGGCGTGTTCCACAGCACC
Organism: Pseudomonas iranensis; assembly: GCF_014268585.2. NCBI lineage: Bacteria > Pseudomonadati > Pseudomonadota > Gammaproteobacteria > Pseudomonadales > Pseudomonadaceae > Pseudomonas > Pseudomonas iranensis. The sequence goes on along the minus strand of NZ_CP077092.1, from coordinate 108,834 downwards.
GCACACCGCACGTTGCTGGTCGATCAGGTGGTGGATGGCCAAGGCCTGTTCGGTCTGTCGCCGCGCGCCAACCGAGTGATCGTCGAAGCCGACGGCAAGCTGCAACCGCTGCTGCTCGACAACCCGCACCCGGAAGTATCGTGGAGCGCGCTGTGGAGCAAGGTCTGGTACGAGAACTACGACGAGCCTAAATACGTCTGGCAGTCGACCGCCGCCAACACCGATTTCGAACCGAAACTGAGCCTCTCGCCGCTGACCTTCGGCACCCTGAAAGCCGCGTTCTACGCCATGCTGCTGGCGGCGCCACTGGCCGTCGCTGCGGCGATCTACACCGCGTACTTTATGGCCCCGGGCATGCGCCGCAAGGTCAAACCGGTGATCGAACTGATGGAAGCGATGCCGACGGTGATCCTCGGTTTCTTCGCCGGCCTGTTCCTCGCGCCGTACGTAGAAGGCCATCTGCCGGGCATCTTCAGCCTGCTGATGTTGCTGCCGATCGGCATTCTGGTCGCCGGTTTCACCTTCAGTCGTCTGCCCGAATCGATCCGCCTGAAAGTCCCGGACGGTTGGGAAAGTGCGCTGCTGATTCCGGTAATCCTGTTTGTGGGCTGGCTGTCGCTGTACATGAGTCCGTTCATGGAGAACTGGTTCTTCGGTGGCGACATGCGCATGTGGATCTCCCACGACCTGGGCATCACCTACGACCAGCGCAACGCTCTGGTGGTCGGTCTGGCCATGGGTTTCGCGGTGATTCCGAACATCTACTCGATCGCCGAAGACGCCGTGTTCAGCGTGCCGCGCGGCCTGACCCTGGGTTCGCTGGCCCTCGGTGCGACGCCGTGGCAGACCATGACCCGCGTGGTGATCCTGACCGCCAGCCCGGGGATTTTCTCGGCGCTGATGATCGGCATGGGCCGTGCGGTCGGCGAAACCATGATCGTGCTGATGGCCACCGGCAACACCCCGGTCATGGAGATGAACCTGTTCGAAGGCCTGCGCACCCTGGCCGCCAACGTCGCGGTGGAAATGCCCGAGTCGGAGGTCGGTGGCAGCCACTACCGCGTGCTGTTCCTCTCGGCGCTGGTGCTGCTGCTGTTCACCTTCGTCATGAACACCCTGGCAGAACTGATTCGTCAGCGTCTGCGCAAGAAATACTCGTCGCTTTAAGCAAAGGTAGAAGTCTGTGAAACAGAACTCCCTGAAAGGATGGTTCAAGAGCGGCGCCCCGGGCGTCTGGATCAGCGGTGGCGCGGTGTCCATCGCGGTCATCATGACCATTGGCCTGTTGGCGGTGATTGCCGTGCGCGGTCTCGGTCACTTCTGGCCGGCGGACCTGATCCACGCTCACTACGACGTACCGGGCCAGGCCAATCACCTGGTGATCGGCGAAGTGGTGCAGAAAGAAGAAGTGCCGCGCGCACGTCTCAAGAGCGCCGGCCTGCCGGTGCCTGACGAAGGCCCGGAATTCATGACCCGCGAGCTGATCAAGGTCGGCAACCGTGACCTGAACGGCAACGACTTCACGTGGATCGTCGGCGAGTGGCTGACCAAGCAGACCACGCCGCCCGAGCTGATGGCGATCGAGCGTCGTGAGTGGGGCAACTTCTACGGCTATCTGGTCAACGTCAAACAGGATGGCAAGGTCATCGCCGAGGGCGAGGCCGCATGGCCTGAACTGCAAGCGCGCATCGATCGGGTGAACGATCTCGCGGCTCAACTGAAGACGCTGGAAAAAACCGACATCGGCGCGATCAACGCCGGTCTTGAACGCATCCGACTGCATGGGCGCAAGCTCGAGCTGGAAGGCAAGCTCGACGCCACCGCACAAGCGGACATGGAATCCGAGCGCGCCGAGCTGGACGCGCGCTACAAAGATATCGAAGCACGTCTGTCTGATTTGCATGCTCAGTTCAACCGCGACGCCTTGACCGCCCGTGACGCCAACGGCAAGGAAATCGAAATCGGTCTGGGCAAAGTCGTGCATGCCTACCAGCCAAACGGCATGAGCACCTTGACCAAGGTTGGTTTCTACTTCAGCAAGATCTGGGAATTCCTCTCCGACGACCCGCGTGAAGCGAACACCGAAGGCGGGATCTTCCCGGCGATCTTCGGCACCGTGATGATGACCCTGATCATGGCGATGATCGTCACCCCGTTCGGCGTGCTGGCGGCGGTGTACCTGCGTGAATACGCCAAGCAGAACACTCTGACCCGGGTCATTCGCATCGCGGTGAACAACCTCGCCGGCGTACCGGCGATCGTTTACGGCGTGTTCGGTCTGGGCTTCTTCGTTTACGTGCTGGGTGGCTCGGTCGACCGCTTGTTCTTCCCTGAAGCATTGCCGGCGCCGACCTTCGGCACGCCGGGCCTGCTCTGGGCTTCGCTGACCCTCGCGCTGCTGGCCGTGCCGGTGGTGATCGTGGCGACCGAAGAAGGTCTGGCGCGGATTCCCCGCACTGTGCGTGAAGGTTCGTTGGCCCTCGGCGCGACCAAAGCGGAAACGCTGTGGAAAATCGTCATCCCGATGGCCAGCCCGGCCATGATGACCGGGATGATCCTCGCCGTGGCCCGTGCCGCCGGTGAAGTGGCGCCGCTGATGCTGGTGGGTGTGGTGAAACTGGCGCCGTCGCTGCCGGTGGACGGCAACTACCCGTACCTGCACCTGGACCAGAAGATCATGCACCTGGGCTTCCACATTTATGACGTCGGCTTCCAGAGCCCCAACGTCGAAGCAGCCCGCCCGCTGGTGTACGCCACCGCGCTGCTGCTGGTGCTGGTGATCGCGACGCTGAACCTGTCGGCGGTGTATATCCGCAACCACCTGCGCGAAAAATACAAAGCACTGGACAGCTGATTTTGCAGCACTGATTTCCATGTGGGAGCGAGCCTGCTCGCGAAGGTATCACCGCGGTTTCATAGACAAACCGCAGCGCCTGAATCGCGAGCAGGCTCACTCCTACAAAAACCGAACCGAATTTGTTAGCACAGGGAGCCTCCCATGCAGCACGAAACACACAGCCACGGCATCAACATGTCTGCCCTGGGCCGCGACAAGCAGAGCCTGGACCTGGCGCAGGAAACCGTTGCCATCGAAGTACCGGGCCTGAGCCTGTACTACGGCGAGAAACAGGCACTGTTCGACGTCAGCATGAACATCCCGAAACAGCGCGTGACTGCGTTCATCGGCCCGTCGGGCTGCGGTAAGTCGACGCTGCTGCGTACCTTCAACCGGATGAACGATCTGGTCGACGGCTGCCGTGTCGAGGGCGCGATCAACCTGTACGGCAACAACATCTATCGCAAGGGCGAAGACGTGGCCGAGCTGCGTCGTCGCGTCGGCATGGTGTTCCAGAAGCCCAACCCGTTCCCGAAAACCATCTACGAAAACGTGGTCTACGGCCTGCGCATCCAGGGCATCAACAAGAAGCGCATCCTCGACGAAGCCGTTGAGTGGGCTTTGAAAGGCGCGGCGCTGTGGGACGAAGTCAAAGACCGCCTGCACGAATCGGCCCTCGGCCTGTCCGGTGGTCAGCAACAGCGTCTGGTGATCGCGCGCACCATCGCGGTTGAGCCGGAAGTGCTGCTGCTCGACGAACCGTGCTCGGCTCTCGACCCGATCTCGACGCTGAAAGTCGAAGAGCTGATCTACGAGCTGAAGTCCAAGTTCACCATCGTCATCGTTACCCACAACATGCAACAGGCGGCACGGGTGTCCGACTACACCGCGTTCATGTACATGGGCAAACTGGTGGAATTCGGCGACACCGATACCCTGTTCACCAATCCGGCGAAAAAGCAGACCGAAGACTACATCACCGGTCGCTATGGCTGATTAAGGCAGCTGCAAGCCGCAAGCTTCAAGCTTCAAGCGGCAAGAAAGAATTGGTGCGATATCAGGACTTACACATAACTGCTTGAAGCTTGCAGCTTGAAGCTTGCAACTTTCGCGGAGCGAACAATGATTTCCAAAGAAGGCCTTACCCATCACATTTCCGCGCAGTTCAACGCCGAACTGGAAGAAGTGCGCAGCCACCTCCTGGCCATGGGCGGGCTGGTCGAGAAGCAGGTCAACGACGCGGTCACGGCGCTGATCGAGGCCGACTCCGGCCTGGCTCAGCAGGTCCGTGAGATCGATGACCAGATCAACCAGATGGAACGCAACATCGACGAAGAATGCCTGCGTATTCTCGCCCGTCGTCAGCCGGCAGCCTCTGACCTGCGTTTGATCATCAGCATTTCCAAGTCGGTGATTGACCTTGAGCGTATCGGCGACGAAGCCACCAAGATCGCCCGTCGTGCCATCCAGTTGTGCGAAGAAGGCGAAGCGCCGCGCGGTTACGTCGAGGTTCGTCACATCGGCGACCAGGTGCGCAACATGGTCCGCGATGCGCTGGACGCCTTCGCCCGTTTCGACGCCGATCTGGCCTTGTCGGTGGCGCAGTACGACAAGATCATCGACCGCGAATACAAAACCGCTTTGCGTGAGCTGGCCACCTACATGATGGAAGACCCGCGCTCTATCTCGCGGGTGCTGAGCATCATCTGGGTCCTGCGTTCACTGGAGCGCATCGGCGACCATGCGCGCAACATCTCCGAACTGGTGATCTACCTGGTGCGCGGTACCGACGTGCGCCACATGGGCCTCAAGCGCATGAAAGAAGAAGTTGAAGGCACAAGCGCTGAAACCGCTAATGTTCCGGGCGAAGCTGACGATAAGTAAGTTTGCCTGAGAAAAGCGCCCGGCCCTCTGGCCGGGCGTTTTTGTTTCTGCTTTTCAGAAGCGGATTCGTATCAAAAGCAGCACCCGCGAACGAAAGGTCCCGGCGTGACTGAAGAGTTTTGGCAATGTGCCATCAGCCAGCGTTATGCTTGCCGGGATTTTAATAGGGGTGTTGGATGAGCAAGATCAGTGTATTGGTCGTGGACGACGCTTCGTTCATTCGTGACCTGGTGAAAAAGTGCCTGCGTAATTACTTCCCGGGGATCCGCACCGAGGACGCCATCAACGGCAAAAAGGCCCAGGCCATGCTGGCCCGAGAGGCGTTCGACCTGGTGCTGTGCGATTGGGAAATGCCGGAAATGTCCGGCCTCGAACTGCTGACCTGGTGCCGCGAGCAGGACAACCTCAAGACCATGCCGTTCGTCATGGTCACCAGCCGTGGTGACAAGGAAAACGTCGTGCAGGCGATTCAGGCCGGCGTATCCGGTTACGTCAGCAAGCCGTTCACCAACGAGCAGCTGCTGACCAAGGTCAAGCAGGCACTGAACAAGGTCGGCAAGCTCGACACCTTGATGAACAGCGCGCCGACCAAAATGAATTCGGCATTCGGCAACGATTCCCTGAGCGCACTGACCGGCGGCAAGCCGGCCGTGGTCGGCGGCGCTGCGGCCAGGCCTGCCGCTGCCGCTGCCGCTGCTGCCCCCGCTCCAGCCGCTGCGCCGTCGCGCGGTTTGCTCAACAGCCCGCCAGTTCAGGCGCCCGGTGCATCCAAGGCGCCGGTGGGCGGTCGTGGTCAGGGCCAGTTGCGCCTGCCGAGCGGTACTCAGCAATGCGTGATCAAGGCCTTGAGCATCAAGGAAGCCCTGCTGGTAGTGAAGCGCACAGAAACCCTGCCGCAGATCCTCGACAGCGCCGTGCTCGATCTGGAGCAGGGTGACAACGCCGAGATCGCGCGCCTCAACGGTTACCTGCACGCCATCGTCGCCCACGAGCAGAAAGCCGACAGCGACTGGCTGCAACTGACCTTCCGCTTCGTCGACCAGGATGCGCAGAAGCTCGACTACATCTCGCGCCTGATCGCCCGTGGCACGGCGCAAAAGCACTTCGTACCCGGCGCGTAAGCTTCGTCGGCCGATAGGGCGCCTTCGCGAGCAGGCTCGCTCCCACCCTGGAACGCATTCCAAATGTGGGAGCGAGCCTGCTCGCGAAGGGGCCAGCCAAAACACCACTTGTCTCCCGTGCTCTGATCGTTCCCACGCGCAGCAAAGGAATGCCTCAACCGGACGCTCCGCGTCCTCTGTGCAGGGGACGCAGAGCGTCCCGGGCTGCATCCCCACGCAGAGCGTGGGGACGATCATTTGAAACATCTGTCGACTAGCCTGGTCTGTCTCAGCTGCTAGGCTGATTCCCAGGCCTTCCTTCGACAGACTTTTGCCCATGCTCGCGCGCCTGCTGTTCTTCTGCGGTCTCTGCCTGGCCTCCCAGCTGGCGATGGCCATGACCATCTACAAATCCACCGACGCCAACGGCGTGGTCTCGTACAGCGACCGCCCGAGCAAAGGCGCGAAAGTGTTCGTGTTTCAGGACCGCATGGTCGAGCGCCTCGAGCGCCAGGTGTACCTGGACATCAAGAAGCAGAAGGGCGTTGATGTGGTATTTGCGCGCAACGATCTGTACGCGCCGGTTGAGGTTGCCCTGGCCTTCATCGGCACGAGCAATGTGCGTGGCGCGCCGTCGCGAGCGATCCGTCGTGTGCTGCCACCGCGCAGCAACACGCGGCTGGCGCTGCTGACGGCGATCAGTCGTGACCAGCCGCTGGTGTATTCGCCGCAGTTCCAGTATTCGCTGGGCGACCCCGCAGGCACCGCGCAGAGCTATCGCTATCCGCTGCCCTGGCGTGGCGGGCCGTTTCGCCTGAGCCAGGGCGCCAACGGCCAGTACAGCCACTACGGGCCGAAAAACCGCTACGCCATGGACATTGCCATGCCGGTGGGCACGCCGATCATCGCCGCGCGAGCGGGTGTGGTAGTCAAGACCGAGAACTCCCAGAGCGGGCGCGGCACCGATGCCTCCGGCAATTTCGTCCGGGTGCTGCACGACGACGGCACCATGGGCGTGTACCTGCATCTGAAACAGGGTTCGGTGAGCGTGCGCGAAGGCCAGCGGGTCAAGGTCGGCAGCCCGCTGGCGCTGTCGGGCAACACCGGCAACAGCAGCGGCCCGCACCTGCACTTCGTGGTGCAGCGCAATACCGGCGAAGGGCTGGTGTCGATTCCCTATCAGTTCAACCAGCCGCTGGGGGCGTTGCCCAACTTTGCGTTGGGCAAACAGTAGGCGCGATAGGGTGTTGAGGGTTTTTGTGGCGAGGGGATTTATCCCCGTTGGGCCGCGAAGCGGCCCCAAATATTGCAACTCTGTACTAACTGACTGCATTCAATGGTTTTGGGACGGCTGCGCCGTCCAACGGGGATAAATCCCCTCGCCACAAGAGCCCCCCAAACTCCCATCAATCCAGCATCAACACCTTGGCCAGGACAATCTTCGGCCCTTTCATCTTCTTGATGATGATGCGCAGGCCTTCGACTTCCAGCACTTCTTCCTCTTCCGGCACCCGTTTCAGGGTTTCGTAAACCAGCCCGGCGAGGGTTTCCGCTTCGATGTGATCGAGATCGATGCCCAGCAGACGTTCAACCTTGAACAACGGCGTATCGCCACGCACCAGCAATTTGCCCGGCTGATAGGCGAGGATGCCGCGCTCTGCCTTGCGGTGTTCGTCCTGAATGTCGCCGACCAGCACTTCCAGCACGTCTTCCATGGTCAGGTAGCCGATGATGTTGCCGTCAGCCTCCTCGACCACGGCGAAGTGCGAGCCGCCCTTGCGGAACTGCTCCAGCAGTTGCGACAGCGGCATGTGCCGCGATACGCGCTCCAGCGGGCGGGTCAGCTCGGCCAGGTTGAACGACTCGGGAATGTGGTCCAGCGCCGCCAGTTCCAGTAGCAGATCCTTGATGTGCAGCAGGCCGACGAACTCCTGGCGCTCGCTGTCGTACACCGGATAACGGCTGAACTTGTGGCGACGGAACATCGCCAGGATTTCTTTCAGCGGCGCGTTGAATTCCAGAGTGATCAGGTCTTCGCGGGAATTGGCCCAGTCGACCACTTCCAGCTCGCCCATTTCCACGGCCGAGGCCAATACGCGCATGCCCTGATCGCTCGGATCCTGGCCCCGGCTGGAGTGCAGGATCAGTTTCAGTTCTTCGCGGCTGTAATGGTGTTCATGGTGCGGGCCGGGTTCACCTTGCCCGGCGATACGCAGAATCGCGTTGGCGCTGGCGTTGAGCAGGTAGATCGCCGGGTACATCGCCCAGTAGAACAGGTACAGCGGCACCGCCGTCCACAGCGACAGCAGCTCGGGTTTGCGGATCGCCCACGACTTGGGCGCCAGCTCGCCGACCACGATGTGCAGGTACGAAATGATGAAGAACGCGGTGAAGAACGACACGCCTTTGATGATCTCGGGCGATTCGACGCCGACTGCGCTCAGCAGCGGCTCGAGAATATGCGCGAACGCCGGCTCACCGACCCAGCCCAGACCGAGAGAGGCGAGGGTAATGCCGAGCTGGCACGCCGACAGGTAGGCATCGAGCTGACTGTGCACGGTGCGCAGGATGTGCCCGCGCCAGCCGTGTTGTTCAGCGATGGCCTCGACCCGGGTCGAGCGCAATTTGACCATGGCGAATTCCGCTGCAACGAAAAAACCGTTGAGCAAAACCAGGATCAGAGCAAAAAGAATCATGCCGAAGTCGGCAAAAATGGTCGCGAGGGACAAGCCAGGGGAAGGGTCCATGATGGAGTTTTGCGGGTTCCGTGTGATTCGAAAGTAGGGAGAAACAGCGCCTGAAAGGCAGGCACAAGTCAGCCAATGTAGCGGCTGACCGTGCGATTGCCTAGTGGCGTGTGCCGGGCGGCATCACTCGGTGGCGCTGATCGCCCGTGCGCTGGCCACCTGGGCCGGGGCGAAATGACAGGTGAACGTGCTGCCGTGACCGGGCACGCTGCTGATTTCCATGCGTGCGCGGTGGCGCAGCAGCACGTGCTTGACGATGGCCAGGCCGAGGCCAGTGCCGCCGGTGTTGGAGTTGCGGCTGGAGTCGACGCGGTAGAAACGTTCAGTCAGGCGCGGCAGATGTTTGCTGTCGATGCCGATGCCGGAATCCTGCACGCTCAGGTGCGCACCTTGCTCGTCGCCCCACCAGCGAATGCGGATGTTGCCCTCGGCGGGGGTGTACTTGACCGCGTTGAACACCAGATTGGAGAACGCGCTGCGCAGCTCGGCCTCGCTGCCCTTGAGCAGCACTCCGGCATTGGCCTCAAGGCTGATGCGCTGGTTCTTCGCCCCGGACAACTGCTGCGCATCGCTGGTGATCGATTGCAGCAGTGTGTCGATCTGCACTGGCTGGTTGTCCGACGGATAGTCGGTGGCTTCCAGTTTTGCCAGCAGCAACAGGTCGTTGAGCAGCGTCTGCATGCGCCCGCCCTGTTGCTGCATCTGTTGCAGGGCTCGGCTCCAGCGCGGGTTCACTTCCTCGACATTGTCGAGCAGGGTTTCCAGATAGCCGCAGATCACCGTCAGCGGTGTACGCAGCTCGTGTGAGACGTTGGCGATGAAGTCCTTGCGCATTTGTTCCAGCTGATGAATGCGCGTCACGTCGCGGACCAGCATCAGGTGTTCATTGTTGCCGTAGCGGGTCAGGTACAGCTGAATGCGCACGCGATCGTTGGTCGGCGAAGGGATTTCCAATGGCTCGGCGAAGCTGTCCTGCTCGAAGTATTCCTTGAAGCGCGGATGGCGCACCAGGTTGGTCACCGGTTGGCCGCTGTCCTGCGGAGTCTTCAGGCCGAGCAGGGTTTCGGCGGCGCGGTTCCACCATTCGAGGTTGCCGTCGCTGTCGAGCATGATGACTGCATCTTTCAGCGCGGCGGTGGATTCCTGCACCCGGTCGATCACCGCTTGCAGACGCCCGCGCACCCGTTGGTCGCGGCGTTGCAGGTGGTAGATGCTGTCGAACACCTCGCCCCACAGACCATAGCCATCGGGCGGTGCTTCGTCGGGTTGATGCTGGCGCAGCCATTCGTGCAGACGCAGCAATTGCTTGAGCGTCCAGGCCAGATAAAGCCCCAGACCCGCCGCGAGGCTCCAGCCGTAATAGCCGGTGATCAGGCCGATCACCAGGCAGGCGGTGACCAGCAACAGCATGTGGCGAATCAGGGTGCCATGCCAGTTTTGATTCACAGAGGCGTCCTTAGCCGCAGCTTCAAGTTTCAAGCCGCAAGCTCCAAGCTAAAGCGGATCGGCTGTTACTTGCCGCTTGTAGCTAAAAGCTTGCAGCTGCTTTTATGCTTTTGTAGAGAACCGATAACCGGTGCCGCGCACGGTTTGTACCAGATTTTCGTAAGCGTCGCCGAGGGCCTTGCGCAGCCGGCGGATGTGCACGTCGACGGTGCGTTCTTCGACATAGACGTTGCCGCCCCAGACCTGGTCGAGCAACTGGCCACGGGTGTAGGCGCGTTCCTGATGGGTCATGAAGAATTGCAGCAGGCGGTATTCGGTCGGGCCCATCTCGGCGGGTTTGCCGTCGATGGTCACGCGATGGCTGATCGGGTCGAGCAGCAGGCCGCCGACTTCGATCGGCGCTTCGCCATCGGTCGGTCCGGCGCGGCGCAGCACAGCCTTGAGGCGGGCGACCAGTTCACGCGGCGAAAACGGTTTGGTGATGTAGTCGTCGGCGCCGACTTCCAGGCCCTGGATCTTGTTATCCTCCTCGCCCTTGGCGGTGAGCATGATGATCGGGATGTCCCCGGTCAGCTCGTCACGCTTGAGGCGCCGGGCCAGTTCGATGCCCGAGGTGCCGGGCAGCATCCAGTCGAGCAGGATCAGGTCCGGTTTGCGGTCGACAATGATGGCGTGAGCCTGCTGTGAGTTCTCTGCCTCAAGGCAGTCATAGCCGGCCATTTCCAACGCCACGGCGATCATTTCGCGAATGGGCGCTTCGTCGTCGACGATCAGAATGCTCCTGCCAACCATGCCTTAATCCTCTTGTCATTTAACTGTCTTGCGCCGCATTAGATAACGGAATTATTGCAGTCGTGTGACAGTATTTCAGGCCGGCAACATTTGCACCCATCCTCGACTAAGCTCTAAGTCCGAATCCTGACAACCACAAAAGAAGGTTTCCATGACTCAGATGACTGCTTCGTTCAAAGCCCTGCTGATGGCCGCGGCCCTGACATTGCCGGGGCTGGCCATGGCGGCCGATCCGGCGATGGAAAAGGACGGCATGTACACCGACCACAAGGGCATGACCCTGTACACCTTTGCCAAGGACTCCGCTGGCAAGTCCGCGTGCAATGACAAGTGCGCGGCAAACTGGCCGCCGCTAATGGCGACAGCGAATGACAAGTCGATGGGGGACTGGACGGTAATCACTCGTGATGATGGCAGCAAGCAGTGGGCCTACCAGGGCATGCCGCTGTACACCTTCGTGATGGACAAAAAGGCCGGCGACATGACCGGCGACGGCAAAATGGACGGCGCGTGGAAAGTCGCCAAGGCCAAGTAACCACGACGCACAAAACTGTGGGAGCGAGCCTGCTCGCGAAAAGCGGTGTGTCAGCTATTGCAGAGGTGACTGACATGACGCCTTCGCGAGCAGGCTCGCTCCCACAGGTGTCATGCATCAGCGCAGTGCGTAATCCAGCACGATCCCGACAAAGATCGCCAACCCTGCCCAATGGTTGTGCAAGAAGGCCTGGAAGCAACGCATGCGGTCCTTGCTGCGCGTGTACCAGAACTCCCACGCATAACATCCCGCAGCCACCAGCAAACCGAGGTGGAACCAGGTCCCCAGCTCGAACTTCGACCCGGCCAGAATCAGGCAGGCCAGCGACAATGCCTGCAAGCTGAGGATGATCACCCGATCCGCCTCGCCAAACAGAATCGCCGTGGATTTCACGCCGATCTTCAGGTCGTCATCGCGATCGGTCATTGCGTAATAAGTGTCATAACCCACCGTCCACAGCAGATTGGCGATCCACAGCAACCACGCCGCTGCTGGCAACTCGCCGGTCTCAGCGGTAAAGGCCATTGGCATGCCCCAGGAAAACGCCGCCCCCAGCACCACTTGCGGGTAGTAGGTGTAGCGCTTCATGAACGGATACGTGAATGCCAGCGCCAGACCGCCCAGCGACAGCCAGATCGTCGGTGCGTTGGTGCACAGCACCAGCAGAAAACTGATGCCCATCAGCACTGCAAAGAACATCAGCGCTTCCTTCGAGCTGATGCGGCCAGCAGCGAGCGGCCGTTGCGCGGTGCGTTTGACGTGGCCGTCGACCTTGCGGTCAGCCCAGTCGTTGATCACGCAACCACCGGCGCGGGTCAGCACTACGCCAAGAACAAAAATCACCACGTTGGCCAGCGACGGCGAACCCTTGCCGGCAATCCACAGCGCCCACAGCGTTGGCCACAGCAGCAGGTAAATGCCAATCGGCTTGTCCATGCGCGTCAACTGAACGAAATCCCAGGCGCGCGGGTTCAGGCGGTTGAGGGACTTGAGCAGGCTCTGATACATCAGCAGTTCTCCGGATGGGCGCGGGCGGCGTCCCACAGGCTCGGCAGAAAGATTTCCGCGACCAGCACGCTCAGCGCGCCACGGTCGAAACGCGAACGCCGGCCCCACAGCTCAGGGGCTTGCACCGCTGGCGGCAACCATTGTTCAGGGTAGCGGCAGACTTCAATCGCGCGGCGCTGGAACGCCCGATCGCAAAACAGCAATTCGCCCAGCGAGCGGCTGCCCAGTTCATCCATGTGCAAACCATCACCTTGCAGGGCCGCCCGTGAGGCAACGCTGCGGGCAAACACCCAGGCCTCGCCGTGGCCGCGCAAATACACCTCGCGCACCCAGCCTTCGCTGCCCTCGGCCAGATCCAGTGCCGCGCATTCATCAGCGCGCAAGATGTCCCAGCCTTCGAACAGCGGCGACACGCTGAAGCCGTCCTCGGACAAACGGGTCAAACGGCGGGTCAGCGAGCCTTCGTCGAACAACCAGTCGAGGGTCAACGGATCGGGGCGGGGCGTCAGGCGTTGCTGGGTCAGCCAGAGCGGGGCGGGGCAGGCATTTGAATGTTGCACAATGAGTCATTATTGGCCGCAAATGAGGCGGCGAGCTTACCATGGCGGGCGACAGGATTGAGCGGCGCCGGCCGCCGTTGCGCCGAACAGGCTTGCATCTGCGCGGCACCCTCAGTACAAAACGCCCTGAGCCGGATGGCAACGCAGCACCCATCGACCGTCCGCGCCGGCACTACGCCTGAACCCTGAGGAAGTACCTGAATGAAGAAGTGGCAATGTATCGTCTGTGGCCTGATCTATAACGAAGCCGATGGTTGGCCGGATGACGGCATCGCGCCGGGCACCCGCTGGGAAGACGTACCGGCAGACTGGCTGTGCCCCGACTGCGGCGTCGGCAAGATGGACTTCGAAATGATCGAAATCAACTAAGCAAATCAGAGGAGTAAGGCATGAGCGCACCAGTCGTCATCATCGGCACCGGGCTTGCGGGCTACAACCTGGCCCGCGAGTTTCGCAAGCTCGACAGCGAAACCCCGCTGCTGCTGATCACCGCCGATGACGGCCGCTCTTACTCCAAGCCGATGCTCTCCACCGGTTTCGGCAAGAACAAGGACGCCGACGGCCTGAGCATGGCCGAACCCGGCGTCATGGCCGAGCAGTTGAAGGCCGAAGTGCGCACCCACACGCGCATCAGCGGCATCGACGCCGGCCACAAACGCTTGTGGATCGGTGAAGAAGCCGTGCCCTATCGCGACCTGATTCTGGCCTGGGGCGCGGAAACCGTGCGCGTGCCGATCGAAGGCGACGGCGCGGAACTGGTGTTCCCGATCAACGATCTCGAAGACTACGCGCGCTTCCGTGCCGCAGCGGCGGGCAAGCGTCGGGTTTTGTTGCTCGGCGCCGGGTTGATCGGCTGCGAATTCGCCAATGACCTGATTCTCGGCGGCTACGAAGTGCAACTGGTCGCGCCGTGCGAACAGGTCATGCCGATGCTCTTGCATCCCGCCGCTGCGGCGGCCGTGCAGGCCGGGCTGGAAAGTATCGGGGCGAAGTTTCACCTCGGCCCGGTGTTGACCCGGCTGCAGAAAGTCGCCGATGGCCTCGAAGCGCACCTGTCCGATGGTCAGATCATCCCGTGCGATGTAGTGGTCTCGGCGATCGGCCTGCGCCCGCGCATCGATCTGGCAGCGGCTGCCGGCGTGCAGATCAATCGCGGCGTGATGGTCGATCGTTACCTGAAGACGTCCCACGCCAATATTTACGCATTGGGCGACTGCGCCGAAGTCGACGGGCTCAATCTGCTCTACGTGATGCCGCTGATGAGTTGCGCGCGCGCGTTGGCGCAAACCCTCGCAGGAAACCCGACGGCCGTCAGCTACGGTCCGATGCCGATCACCGTGAAAACCCCGGTGTGCCCGCTGGTGGTTTCGCCGCCGCCACGGGGCAGCGAAGGCATTTGGAGCGTCGAAGGGCAGGGCGCCGACATCAAAGCGCTGTGCCACAGTGCCGACGGTCAGTTGCTCGGTTACGCCCTGACCGGCGGGGCGGTCATGGAAAAACTGGCCCTGAACAAACAGCTGCCGCCGCTGCTGGCGTAAATGCCGGTCGTTCTGTCGCAAACACCGCTCTTTTGCCCCGACAAAGGTCTTGGGGAGACTGGCGCCGCCGTTGGCGGCGTGCCATTCTCACTCCCGTCTGCCGCAGAGTAGAGCCTGCGGCGCCTTGGGCGCTGTTCCAACGAGAACAGCACGGACATAACAACAAAAAACCGTCAAAGGGGCTTCACTAATGCGTAAACCAGAACTCGCCGCTGCAATCGCCGAAAAGGCCGACCTGACCAAAGAACAGGCCAACCGCGTCCTCAATGCCGTCCTCGAAGAAATCACCGGCGCCCTGCACCGCAAGGACAGCGTGACGCTGGTCGGTTTCGGCACCTTCCTGCAGCGCCACCGCGGCGCCCGCACCGGCAAAAACCCGCAGACCGGCGAGCCGGTCAAGATCAAGGCCAGCAACACCGTTGCGTTCAAGCCAGGCAAATCGTTGAAAGACAGCGTCAATCCTTGATGGCGGCGTGCTCCCCTGAATGACGGGGAGAACCGCAAATGAGAAATGGGCACACCGATTGCGGTCGGGTGCCCATTTTTTGTGGCTGTCTGTTGGCTTACTGGCGTCGGAAGCAGGCCTTGCCGTTGCCGAAATCCACGGCCAGGCAGTTTGGCTCGATCGCCAGTTGCAGGTCCTGGAACAGCCCGCCCAGATCGCTGTTGGAGGCAGGCTTGGTTTTGCTTTCCAGCACTACTGTCTGGTTCTCGACTTTCCAGGTGCCTTTGGCAAAGCCATCGGCGCTGCCATACGCCACACCGGCATCAAAGGTGCCGTCCTTTCGCAACAGCAACTCGGCGCCCATTTCCATTGCGCCGGTCAGGTAGTAATGGCCGTCCAATGGTGGGGTTTCCGCTGACGCGTGGGTGATGGGCAGCCACATGAGCGCGGCGAAAAACAGTGGTTTCAGTTCCATGAAGTAAAGCTCCAGACCTGCGTTTCAAGGGGATTTGCTTGGGCTCGGATCTTTAACCAAGCCTGCAGGATATGAATTATGTAAGAAGTATCCCTGAGTTTTGTCAGAGTATTTTCTGGCATGAGGTGAAGGCATTGCCGGGGAAAAATACATCAATAACTATCGAGTTCGCTGTGGAGCGGCGTATATGTTGAACATACAAGTTTCAATTATGTGAAATGCCATCATTTTGCTGGCACTTTTTTCGTTGCTCGTTGTCGTCTGCGAAAGGTTAAAAGATGCCGGTCTTTATTCAGAAGTCTCCTACTTCTATTTTTTTCCGGATTTGTCATGCTGCACGCCGCTCAAGGACATGAGCGTCCGGTAAACTCGCCCGTCTGCAACGGGAGGCTCTGGATCAATGGTTTCGCAGGACCATGGTGAATGCGCTGTATATCAATCGGCCTCAGGGAAACCCCTGCGACATATAGGGCGATCTCCTACAGACCGCAATGAACAGTTCGTCTTGTTGTTTAATCAGATGCTTGCTAGTGGCCATCATAGTGATTACGATGCGCCCACTTGAAAGAGCACATCTCAATTGGATGAGTCGCTGAACTGCTCTTCGATACTGTCCCGCGTTGCTGAAACTCCATTCGCGCGCATGACTGTAATCCTTAATAAAGGCCATGGATGTCCTACTCAAGCAAACTTTCCGCCCATTACCTCGAACTCGCAAAAGTCTCTGTTTCCAAAGAGAATTTCGCGGGCGAAGACGTTCGTTTTTCGAGCGAGTTCGAGGCGCTGGAAAGTGAGCTGGCCAAGGCTTCGTCGATGCACGAAAGCGGGCAGATCGACTGGCTGAAAATCCGCGAAAACAGCGAAAATCTGCTGCGTACCCAATCCAAGGATCTGCGTGTCGGCGCCTGGCTGACCTGGTCGCTGTACCAGCGCGAATCCTTCCCCGGGCTGCTCGCCGGCCTCGGTCTGCTGCACCATCTGTCGGAAAACAACTGGGCCGACGTTCACCCGCTCAAACCCCGCACCCGTGCCGCCGCGATCGGCTGGCTGGTGCCGCGTCTCGAGCAGGTCATCACCGAAAACATTGCGATCAAAGAGCAGTTGCCGATGTTCCGGCAGCTCTCCGAGCACCTGGCCGGCCTTGAGGCCGCGTGCACTGAGCATCTGGGCGATGACGCGCCGCTGCTGCTGCCGATCTCCCGCCGCCTGAAAACCATGATTCAGCGCGCCGCCGACAACCAGCCGGCGCCCGGCGTGGTGGGCGCGGCGGTGGCGCAGGTCAAGCAGGCCGCGACCCAACTGCTCACCCCTGGCGCGCCGATCGACAACGAGCGGGATGCGCACAAAGCCCTGCGCGCCCAGCAGGACAGCGCCCGGCCATTGTGTGCCTGGTGGCTGAAACAGAAAGCCACCGACCTGCGTGCCCTGCGCCTCAATCGCACGCTGCTGTGGATGACCATCGACGCGGTGCCCGAGCGCAACGCCGAGCAGATCACCGTGCTGCGCGGTCTGCCGCTGGAAAAGCTCAAGCTCTATCAGGACCGTTTCGATCAGGGCAAATACGCCGACCTGCTGGTGGAACTGGAGGCGAGCCTGGCGAAGGCGCCGTTCTGGTTCGATGGCCAGAGGATGGTCTGGGAATGTCTCCAGAACCTCAACGCCGAGCTGGCCATGCGCGAAGTGGAAATCCACTTCGCGCTTTTGATTCAGCGCCTGCCGGGCATTATCGAGTTGCGCTTCCATGACGGCGCGCCGTTTGCTGATCCGTCCACCCGGGCGTGGATCGCTGCCAACGTCATGCCGCACCTGCAAAGCGCCAGCGCGCCGCGCAAGGTCGAAAGCGAGAACGTCGAAACCCAGCCCGCCTGGGAAAAGGCCCTCGAGGAAGTCCAGCCGATTCTGCGCAAGGAAGGTTTGAAGCCGGCCGTGCAGATTCTCAAGCAGGGTCTGCAATCGGCCCACGGTGGCCGCGAACGCTTCTTCTGGCAGTTCACCCTCGCGCGGCTGTGTTTCCTGGCCAAGAAATACGAACTGGCCAAGAACCAGCTCGAAACCCTCGATCAGACATTACAGGACTCAGGCCTGCACGCCTGGGAGCCCGATCTTGCATTGCAAGTGCTGCACCTGCTGCACAGTTGCTGCGAGTTGTTGCCGCAGAACCACGCCGTACGTGAAAGCAAGGAAGAGATTTATCGCAGGCTGTGCCACCTCGACCTCGAAGTGGTACTCGAATAGGCCCCAGGGCCACAACCGCAAGGAGAAAAGCCATGGCCAAAGAAGGCTCGGTAGCCCCCAAGGAACGCATCAACGTCACCTTCAAACCCGCCACCGGCGGTGCTCAGGAAGAGATTGAACTGCCGCTGAAACTGCTGGCAATCGGTGACTACACCCACCGCAAGGACGATCGCAAAATCGAAGATCGCAAGCCGATCAGCATCGACAAGATGACCTTCGACGAAGTGTTGGCCAAGCAAGAGCTGGGTCTGACGCTGAGCGTGCCGAACCGTCTGCAGGAAGATGGCGAGGCTGAAGAGCTGGCCGTGCAATTGCGCGTCAATTCGATGAAGGACTTCAACCCGGCCAGCCTGGTCGAGCAAGTGCCTGAGCTGAAAAAACTGATGGAACTGCGCGATGCGCTGGTGGCCCTCAAAGGCCCGCTGGGTAACGCACCTGCGTTCCGTAAAGCGATCGAAGGCGTGCTCGCCGACGACGAATCCCGCGGTCGCGTACTCGGTGAGCTGGGCCTGAACGCCGCAGCCCCGGACGCCTGAGACTCTTGCCAAGGAAGCCAACACAATGAGCACTAGCGCAGCACAAGAGAAGAGCGCCGCCAGCGGCGAATACAGCATTCTCGACAGCATCATCGCCGAAACCCGTCTGACCCCGGACGACGAAGCCTACGACATCGCCAAGCGTGGCGTGTCGGCGTTCATCGAAGAGCTGCTCAAGCCGCAGAACAACGGTGAGCCGGTCAAGAAAGCCATGGTTGACCGCATGATCGCCGAGATCGATGCCAAGCTCAGCCGTCAGATGGACGAGATCCTGCACCACCCGGATTTCCAGGCGCTGGAATCGTCGTGGCGTGGTCTGCAGTTGCTGGTCGACCGCACCAACTTCCGCGAAAACATCAAGATCGAAATCCTCAACGTCTCCAAAGAAGACCTGCTGGACGATTTCGAAGATTCGCCGGAAGTCATGCAGTCGGGCCTGTACAAGCACATCTACACCGCTGAATACGGCCAGTTCGGTGGTCAGCCTGTGGGCGCGATCATCGCCAACTACTACATGTCGCCAAGCTCGCCAGACGTCAAGCTGATGCAGTACGTGGCCAGCGTTTCGTGCATGTCCCACGCGCCGTTCATCGCTGCCGCCGGGCCGAAATTCTTCGGCCTGGAAAGCTTCACCGGCCTGCCGGATCTGAAAGATCTGAAAGACCACTTCGAAGGCCCGCAATTCGCCAAATGGCAGAGCTTCCGTACCTCGGAAGACTCGCGCTACGTTGGCCTGACCGTGCCGCGTTTCCTGCTGCGCAACCCGTACGATCCGGAAGAAAACCCGGTGAAATCGTTCGTGTACAAGGAAACCGTTGCCAACAGCCACGAGCACTACCTGTGGGGCAACACGGCTTACGCGTTCGGCACCAAGCTGACCGACAGCTTCGCCAAATTCCGCTGGTGCCCGAACATCATCGGCCCGCAGAGCGGTGGCGCGGTTGAAGACCTGCCTTTGCACCATTTCGAAAGCATGGGCGAAATCGAAACCAAGATTCCTACCGAAGTATTGGTTTCCGACCGTCGTGAATACGAACTGGCCGAGGAAGGCTTCATTTCCCTGACCATGCGCAAAGGCTCCGACAACGCGGCGTTCTTCTCCGCCAGTTCGGTGCAGAAGCCGAAGTTCTTCGGCATCAGCGCAGAAGGCAAGGCCGCAGAGCTGAACTACAAGCTCGGCACCCAACTGCCGTACATGATGATCGTCAACCGTCTGGCTCACTATTTGAAAGTGTTGCAGCGCGAGCAACTCGGTTCGTGGAAAGAGCGTACCGACCTCGAGCTGGAACTGAACAAGTGGATCCGTCAGTACGTTGCCGACCAGGAAAACCCGAGCGCCGAAGTCCGTGGCCGTCGTCCGCTGCGCGCTGCGCAAGTGATCGTCAGCGACGTTGAAGGCGAGCCGGGCTGGTACCGCGTGAGCTTGAACGTGCGTCCGCACTTCAAGTACATGGGCGCCGATTTCACCCTGTCGCTGGTTGGCAAGCTGGACAAAGAGTAAGAGCGACTCATGGACGGATACGGCAGCCTGTTCGAACGCCTCAATGGCGACGCACAACTACGCAAGGGCAACAGCCTTGAGGCTTGTGCCATGGCGTCAGTGGCTGCCCATCTGGCCAAAATGCTCAGCACCCGGGCCGGCAGCGTGCAAACGCTGGCCGACTACGGGTTGCCCGATCTCAATGACATGCGCCTGAGCCTGCACGACTCCCTGAGTCAGGCCCGTCTGGCTATCGAAAACTTCATCGAAGCCTACGAGCCACGCCTGAGCAATGTGCGTGTCATTTCCCTGCCGCGTGACCACGATCAACTGCGCCTGGCCTTCAGTATCGAAGGCCTGCTGGAAGTTGAAGGGTTCAAGCGTCAGGTCAGTTTTTCCGCGCGCCTGGATGGCAGCGGTCAAGTCAAGGTCACCTAAGGAGATCCCCGATGTCTGGCAAACCCGCAGCACGCGTATCCGACCCCACCGCTTGCCCGCTCCCCGGCCACGGCACCAACCCGATCGCCGCCGGTTCCGGCGACGTGTTCTTCGACGGCCTCGCGGCCGCCCGCCAAGGCGATGCCTCTGCGTGTGGTGGTGCGCTGGTCGGCGACCTTGCCACTACCGTTTTGATCAACGGCAAACCGGCTGCGACAGTAGGTTCGGTTGGATCTCACGGCAACAAGGTCACGGCTGGGTCCGGGACGGTGATTATTGGCAATTCGCATACGCCGGCGCCGTTTGTGCCGCCGTTGCCTTTGATCATTCCGGGCTTTGATGCTCAATTCCAACTCAAAAACGGCCTGGGGAACCCGCTAGCGGATACCAAGTACTTACTACGCCGAGCGGATGGATCTCTCGAAAGCGGAATCACCAATGAGTTGGGTCTGACTCACCGCGTGAAGGCACACACAGCCTCCGAAAAAATTGAAGTTTTTATTGAGAGCTGAGGGAGTACTCGTTCATGGCCGAGGCTGAAAAAATCAGTAAGGATGGGCAGGAATATGTGCCAGCGGGCGCGGCCGCGAGCACGAAAACCTCTGATGTTGCGCCAGTAGAGTTGCAAGTTTGCCGCTGTAATGGAAAAGAAGTCACAACGCTGACTGGCTACGACAGTGTCGCTAGCTATACCGGTGAGCTGCCTTCCCCGTTGCAAATAATGTGGTATGTGCCAAAAACCAAAGAAATGCTCAAGGCGAGTTTCTCTGATACAGAAATTCGGGTCTGGATTAAGCAGGCGGCTGAATATTATGGGATCCCGCATATTTTGCTTGCGGTTATTCTTCAGCAGGAGAATGGACCTAAGGGTAGTAAATTTCTGCAAACTATGCAGTTCGGCGAACGGTCGCTGACCACTCTGTTAGCGATTGTCGACAATATGGCTTTTGACGCCGTGCCGGACAAGTTGGCTGGGGGGTCCAGCGGTTTTGCCAACATGAGCCGCGCAACATTGCAGAACTCTGTTAAATACACAGAGAACTATTACTGCAAGAAACCTTTGCCCGAAGACGTTCAGTACCGGATTTTTGGTTGGAATCAGGACACGAGAATCCCGGGTGATGACTGGAAGGCAGACCTCTACTATTGCGCCGGCCATCTACGTGAACTGATTGACCGGGCTACCGGGACTCGTTGTCATTCCGGGGCATTATCCGCAGATCAACTGAAAAAAGTCATTGCTTCCTACAACGGTTCTGGCCCGCTTGCCGAAAAATATTCAAGCGATGCGATGGCGTTATTAGACGCAGCGAAAGCAGGCACTGCGTGGTTGTATTTTTATGAAAAATAAGCTGTCGACGTCTACCACTATTGCGCTTGTTGCCGGAGTTTTGGTTTTGGGGGGCGTCTTGTTGACTAATATTTTCTCTAACTCGCTGATGCTGTTGATGGATCGCGTTAATTTTATTCCTGCGGAATCTTCAATCCTTGCCTTCGAACCCTATGAAATAAATCAAGGGTCGTCCTCCTATTGGATCTACGGCCAGGACGGTGAGAATTATTATTATTTTTCTTATGACGCGGCTGCGCCTTATATTTTTATTTCCAAAGCCAATGTTTGCCAGGGATTTGATCGCTTGAATTTCAAAACATGGTGCAGTGCGAAACAAGGCGCGAAGAGATGATCGGCGAGACAACGATCTACCCATGATTTTTTTTTGCGGAACAGCTCAATGAAAATCAGAGCGTGGCAATGCCTTGGCGCGTTCCTATCTTCGGTCGGTTTGCTGACGATTCTGGTCGGCTTCGCTGTGCTGTTGCGAATGGAAAGCTCGACCGAACCAAAGCTGTTCGCGCATCCAAATGCATTGTGGGTTGGGGCCGAGGATGGCGGGGTGTTCGTCGAGATTACGAAGCACGAAGCGCCGGACTACTACGTTGAAATTCGTCACCAGAATGGTGGGATGTGGACTGAGGGTTGGGTTCGATATGGCACCCGGGATAGCCATCCACTCAGCGCTGCGGCCATTGGTGGCTACGGCGGTGAAGAGCTCTATGTCTATACGGGTGTGGCGATCACGCCGCAAAAACAGGGAGTTGGGCAGCGATGAATATCTACTTGCGCCTTGCACTTTGCTTGGCGATCCATGCGGCGGGCTGCGTGGCCTACGTGTTTCTGAATAACGCAGTCGTTGTAGCCTACAAGGCATTCAACGGCGGATTCACGTCCCGCGGTGTGGCATACGGTATTGCCCACTATATGTTCATTTACATCTTTCTCGGGGTGAACGCATTGGCCGCAATTATCCCGAACCTGTGGGCCAAGCTCGGTCTGCTTGCTCTGATGGTTGTCTGGATTCTGTTCATAACGGTGCCCCACAACCCACTACGTGCGCTGTTCTACACCGTGGCCCAAGGCGGAGTCACGTTGTTGGCGATTCTGGTCACGCAGGTCATCGAATTGCGTTGGGAAAAATGTGTGCTGATGCGACGGAACTCGCTTGTGAGCCCTACCCATGCTTAGCCGCGCACAACTGAGCTTCTTCATGGCTGCATTGTGGCTGCCACTGCTGGCCGTGTTGGCGTTTTCTTCCTATGACCTCTGGAATGGCGAGTATTCAACATCCGAGTCGTCCGGGATTCATTGGCAATACCTGTTGTGGTGGGGAATTCCCGGGCTTCTGGGCTTTTCGCTGTGGATGTCCCGATCGGCGCAGCGCCGGAATGAGCAGCAGGCATTGCGGATGGTTTGGTGGGCGCCGGTGAAGTTCATCCCGTTCTATGCCGTGCCCTGGATGCTGTATGGCTTGTTCAGTCTGATCGTCCGACCGCTGAATGATGCTTACATGGCGTACGGCTGGATCTCGGTTGTGCCGTTCCTGCTGATTGGCGGCTATGTCTGTGCCGGCGTGACGGTCGCGCTCTACAGGATATTTTTTTGATGAGTTCCACTACCAGGCAGGTACCCCGTGTCCTTTAACCACTACTACCAAAGCGAACTCACCGCACTGCGCCAGCTCGGTCGCCGTTTCGCCGAGCGTAGTCCGGCGCTGGCGCCGTATCTGGGGCAGGCCGGGCGGGATCCGGATGTGGAGCGGTTGCTCGAAGGCTTTGCGTTTCTCACCGGGCGCCTGCGGCAGAAGCTCGATGACGAGTTGCCGGAGCTCAGCCATTCGCTGATGCAACTGCTGTGGCCGAACTACATGCGCCCGCTGCCGGCGTTCAGCATTCTGCAGTTCGATCCGCTCAAGCGTTCCGGGCCGGCGCTGCTGGTTGAGCGCGATACGCCGATCGAGAGCAAGCCGATCGAAGACGTGCGCTGCCGCTTCCGCACTTGCTACCCGACCGAAGTCTTGCCGCTGGATTTGGCCGCGCTGAACTACTCGGTCAAGGGCGATGGCTCGCTGCTCAGCCTGCGCCTGGAAATGAGCGCTGACGGCCACCTCGGCGAACTGGAGCTGAGCAAGTTGCGCCTGCACTTTGCCGGTGAGCGCTACATCAGCCAGATGCTCTACCTGAGCCTGCTGCGCAACCTCGACGGCATCGAACTGATCCCGCTCGACGGCGCCGGCAAGCCGATTGATGGCGTCAGCGGCAAGCCGATGGCGTTCAAGATTCCCGGCGACCGGGTCAAACCGGTGGGCTTTGCCGAAGAAGAAGCGTTGATCCCGTATCCGCTGAACACCTTCCGTGGCTATCGCTACCTGCAGGAATACTTCGCCTTCCAGGACAAGTTCCTGTTCGTCGACGTCAACGGTCTGGACATTCTCAAGGCGCTGCCGGAAGACACCCTCAAGCAGATGCGCGGCCTCGAATTGCGTTTCGACATTCGCAAGAGCGGCATCATGCGCATGCGGCCGACCCTGGATAACGTCAAGCTGTTCTGCACGCCGATCGTCAATCTGTTCGAGCACGACGCGCTGCCGATTCGTCTCGATGGCAAGCAGGACGAATACCTGTTGCTGCCGGCCGAATACGACCTGGAAAACTGTGGCGTGTTCTCGGTGGAAACGGTCACTGGCTGGAAGCCCGGCGGCCTCGGTTATCAGGAGTACGTGCCGTTCGAATCCTTCGAACACGACCCAAGTTTCGACGTGCCCAACAGCCGTCCGCATTACAGCATTCGCCAGCGTTCTTCCTTGCTGCACGACGGCCTCGACACTTACCTGAGCTTCGGCATCCGCCACACCGAAGCCCACGAAACCCTGTCGATCGAGCTGATGTGCACCAACCAGAACCTGCCGAAAAAGCTCAAGCTCGGCGACATCTGCATGGCCAGCGAGCAGACCCCGGAATTCCTCAGTTTCCGCAACATCACCCCGGCCACCCCGAGCTTCGCGCC
The DNA here is from genome assembly GCF_014268585.2 of Pseudomonas iranensis. NCBI lineage: Bacteria > Pseudomonadati > Pseudomonadota > Gammaproteobacteria > Pseudomonadales > Pseudomonadaceae > Pseudomonas > Pseudomonas iranensis. The sequence continues at coordinate 84,437 of NZ_CP077092.1, read as the reverse complement.
GCCGCTGAACCGCGACTTCCTGTGGAAGCTGATCAGCAACATGTCGCTTAACTATCTGTCGCTGGCGGACGTCAATGCGTTGAAGGTGATTCTGGAAACCTACGACCTGCCGCGCTACTACGACCAGCACGCGGAGAAGGTCAGCAAGCGCCTGCTCGGCGGCCTCAAGCACATCAAACATCATCACGTCGACCGGCTGCATCGTGGTCTGCCGGTGCGCGGTTTGCGCACCGAACTGACCATCGACCCGGAAGGCTATATCGGCGAGGGCGACCTGTTCGTCTTCGCTTCGGTTCTCAACGAGTTTTTCGCGCTTTACGCCAGTCTCAATTCATTCCATGAGCTGCGGGTAAAAAGCACACAGGGAGAGGTGTACCAATGGACACCACGTATGGGCCTGCAGCCCCTGCTTTAAGCGGGCTGACCAAGGTAATACGCGAGTACTCGCTGTTTCAGGCCGTGCTGCTGGTGATCGACCGGCTGCGCGAGGCACACCCGCATCTGAGCGAAGACGATCTGTACGACCAGGTCGAGTTCCAGGCCAACCCGAGCCTGGGCTTTCCGCGCAGCGACGTCGATCGCGTCGAGTTTTTCGAAGAGCACGGCAAGATGCGCGCCCGCATGCGCTTCAACCTGATCGGCCTGGTCGGCTCCGGTTCGCCGCTGCCGGCGTTCTATGGCGAACAGGCTCTGGGCGACAGCGAGGACGGCAACCCGACGCGCAATTTCCTCGACCTGTTCCACCATCGCCTGCAACGGCTGATGCTGCCGATCTGGCGCAAGTATCGCTACCGCGCGAGCTTCCAGAGCGGCGCTATCGACCCGTTCTCGGCGCAACTTTTTGCGCTGATCGGCCTGGGTGGCGACGAGATCCGCAAGGCCAAGGAACTCAACTGGAAACGCCTGCTGCCGTACCTCGGTCTGCTCAGCTTGCGCGCGCACTCGGCGGCGCTGATCGAAGCCGTGCTGCGTTACTACTTCAAGCACGAAGACCTGGTCATCGAGCAGTGCATCGAGCGCCGCGTGGAAATTCTCGACGAGCAGCGCAATCGTTTGGGCCGCGCCAACAGCGTACTCGGCGAAGACCTGGTGCTGGGCGAACACGTGCGCGATCGCAGCGGCAAATTCCGCATTCACATCACCGAACTCGACTGGCAGCGATTCCATGAGTTCCTGCCGATCGGTTTCGGTTACCAGCCGCTTTGCGCGCTGGTGCGGTTCACCTTGCGTGACCCGCTCGATTACGACATTCGCCTGGTCCTGCGCCAGGAAGAAATCCGCGAACTGCGCATCGGTGAGCAGAACGCCTGTCGCCTCGGTTGGACCAGTTGGCTGGGCCGCGAAAAAGCGGACGGCGTGGTGACCCTGGGCAGCAAAATTCATTAAGGACGTGAGCCATGATCAACGTAGACCTGCAACAACTCATCCAGGCGCTGGACGCCGAAACCCGTCGTGATCTGGAACGTTCGGCCGAGCGTTGCGTCGCCCGTGGCGGCAGCAAGATCCTCGTCGAAGACTTGCTGCTGGGCTTGCTCGAGCGCCCGAACGGCTTGCTGTCGCGCGCGCTGCAAGATGCTGACGTCGACGCCGGTGAACTGACCGCTGCATTGCAGTCGCGGGTCGAGCACAGCGCTTCGCGCAACCCGGTGTTCGCCCCGGAACTGGTGCAATGGCTGCAAGACGCGCTGCTGGTGGCCAACCTCGAGCTGGGCCAGACCCAGGTCGAAGACGCCGCGCTGATCCTGGCGTTGCTGCGCAACCCGATGCGTTATGCCGGCAGCCGTTATCAGCCGCTGCTCGCCAAGCTGAACATCGATCGCCTGAAAGAATTTGCCCTGTCGCAACAAGAGCAACCGGCGGCTAACGGCAAACCGGCGGCGCAGGGCGAATCGCTGTTGCAGCGTTTCACCCACAACCTGACCCAGCAGGCTCGCGACGGCAAACTCGACCCGGTGCTGTGCCGTGACGGCGCGATCCGGCAGATGGTCGACATCCTCGCCCGTCGCCGCAAGAACAACCCGATCGTCGTCGGTGAGGCCGGTGTCGGCAAGACCGCGATCGTCGAAGGTCTGGCTTCGCGCATCGCTGCCGGTGAAGTGCCGCAGGTACTCAAAGGCGTTGAATTGCTGTCGCTGGACATGGGCCTGTTGCAGGCCGGCGCCAGCGTCAAAGGTGAATTCGAGCGTCGTTTGAAAGGCGTGATCGACGAGGTCAAAGCCTCGCCGAAACCAATCATCCTGTTCATCGACGAAGCCCACACGCTGATCGGCGCTGGCGGCAACGCTGGCGGTTCCGACGCGGCCAACCTGCTGAAACCGGCGCTGGCCCGTGGCGAACTGCGCACCATCGCCGCGACCACGTGGGCCGAGTACAAGAAATACTTCGAGAAAGACCCGGCGCTGGCCCGTCGCTTCCAGCCCGTGCAACTGCACGAACCGACTGTCAGCGAAGCGGTGACCATCCTGCGTGGCTTGGCTCAGGTCTACGAGAAGAGCCACGGCATCTATCTGCGCGATGACGCGGTGGTGTCCGCTGCTGAATTGTCCGCGCGTTACCTTGCCGGTCGGCAACTGCCGGACAAGGCCGTCGACGTCCTCGACACCGCGTGCGCCCGCGTGCGCATCAGCCTCGCTGCGGCCCCGGAAAGTCTGGAGCGCCTGCGTGGCGAACTGGCTGAAGGCGGCCGTCAGCGCCAGGCCCTACGCCGCGATGCCGAAGCTGGCTTGCTGATCGACCACGAAGCGCTGGAAGCATTGGAAGCGCGTCTGGACGAAGCCGAAAGCGAGATGGTTGCGCTCGAGACCCTGTGGACTGAGCAAAAAGCACTGGCCGAGCGTCTGCTGGAACTGCGTCAGCAACTGGCCAAGGCTCGCGAGGCTGCAGCTGTCGAGCCGACCGTCAGCGTGGAAGAAGACGCCGAAGGCACCGTGATTGAAACCGTGGTCGCCGAAGTTGAAGAAGGCCAAAGCGTCGAAGCGCTGGAAGCTCAGTTGCATGAAACCCACGCCGCACTGACCGCTGCGCAAGTCAAAGAACGTTTGGTCAGCTTCGAAGTCTGCCCGCGTCTGGTTGCCGAAGTGATCAGCGCCTGGACCGGCGTGCCATTGGCGCAACTGGCCCGCGAGCACAACGCCAAGGTCGCCAGTTTCGCCACCGATCTGCGCACACGCATCCGTGGTCAGGAACAAGCCGTGCACGCGCTGGATCGTTCGATGCGCGCCACCGCTGCCGGCCTGAACAAGCCTGATGCACCGGTCGGTGTGTTCCTGCTGGTCGGCCCGAGCGGCGTCGGCAAGACCGAAACCGCGCTGGCCCTGGCTGACCTGCTGTACGGCGGCGACCGCTTCATCACCACCATCAACATGTCCGAGTTCCAGGAAAAGCACACCGTCTCGCGTCTGATTGGTGCGCCACCGGGCTACGTCGGTTACGGCGAGGGCGGGATGCTCACCGAAGCCGTGCGCCAGAAGCCGTATTCGGTGGTGTTGCTCGATGAAGTCGAAAAGGCTGATCCGGACGTGCTCAACCTGTTCTACCAAATCTTCGACAAAGGCGTGGCCAACGACGGCGAAGGTCGCGAGATCGACTTCCGCAACACGTTGATCCTGATGACCTCCAACCTCGGTAGCGACAAGATCAGCGAACTCTGCGAAGACGGCGCGCGGCCGACCGCCGAAGTGCTCGAAGAAACCATTCGCCCGGTACTCAGCAAACACTTCAAACCGGCGCTGCTGGCGCGGATGAAAGTGGTGCCGTACTACCCGGTGGGCGGCCCGGTGCTGCGCGAGCTGATCGAGATCAAACTCGGCCGTCTCGGCGAGCGCCTGAACCGTCGTCAGCTGGAGTTCAGCTGGTGCCAGAACCTCGTCGATCACCTGTCCGAGCGTTGCACGCAAAGCGAAAGCGGTGCGCGCCTGATCGATCATCTGCTCGATCAACACGTGCTGCCGCTGGTCGCCGATCGTCTGCTTGATGCGATGGCGACCGGCGAGAGCCTCAAGCGTGTGCATGCCACGCTTGACGGCAACTCCAGCGTGACCTGCGAGTTCGTCTGAGGTGGGCGTGATGTTCACTCAAGTGCCGCAGCCGCTGGTCTATGCCGAAGCGTTGCTGGCGCAGTTCGCCAGTCTGTCGCGGGCGGCGGACAGTGCTGCGCTGCTGGGTGAATTCGTCCGTGGGCTGGCCGAGCTGAGCGGCTGCGAACTGACGCAGCTGTATCTGCTCGACGCCACCCACACCTGCCTGGGGATGAACGCCGAGTGCCTCGACGGCGCGCTGCAACCGCGTCAGGCGGCGAGCCTGCCGGCGGATTACAACGGTGAACAACTGCTGCAATTCGCCCTGTGCCAGAACCGCGTGGTGTGCCTCGACGACCTGACCGGCAGCCTGCACGAAACCAGTTTTCTGCCGGCGACGAGCACGCCGTGGCAGTCGCTGTTGTGCGTGCCGCTGGTCAATCAGCACAAGTCGGTTGAGGGCTTGTTGCTGTGTGCCAGTCGTCGTCGCACTGACTTGCAGGGTTTCGCCGACTCCCTTGGCCAGCTCGGCTCGTTCGTGCTCGGCCAACTGCATCTGCTGCAACGCCTGCGTCAGCCAGCCGCCGAATCGGCCACCGCCACTCGCAGCGTGCCGAGCATCAGCGGCTACGGCCTGATCGGCAAAAGCGCGGCGATGCGCCAGACCTACTCGCTGATCAGCAAGATCCTCCACAGCCCGTACACCGTGCTGTTGCGTGGCGAGACCGGCACCGGCAAGGAAGTGGTGGCGCGGGCGATCCACGATTGCGGCCCGCGTCGCTCCCAGGCGTTCATCGTGCAGAACTGCGCGGCGTTCCCGGAAAACCTGCTGGAAAGCGAACTGTTCGGCTACCGCAAAGGCGCCTTCACCGGCGCCGATCGCGATCGCGCCGGGCTGTTCGACGCGGCCAATGGCGGCACGTTGCTGCTCGATGAAATCGGCGACATGCCGTTGTCGCTGCAAGCGAAGATTCTGCGCGTGTTGCAGGAAGGCGAGATTCGTCCGCTGGGTTCCAACGACACGCACAAGATTGACGTGCGCATCATCGCCGCGACGCACCGTGATCTGGCGGCGCTGGTCAGCGAAGGCAAGTTCCGCGAGGACTTGTACTACCGCCTCGCACAATTCCCGATCGAGCTGCCGGCCCTGCGTCAGCGCGAAGGCGACATCCTCGATCTGGCCCGGCACTTTGCGGAAAAGACTTGCACGTTTTTGCAGCGTGATCCGGTGCGCTGGTCGGATTCGGCGCTGGAGCATCTGTGCGGCTACAACTTCCCCGGCAACGTTCGCGAACTCAAGGCACTGGTCGAGCGCGCGGTGTTGCTCTGCGAGGGCGGCGAGTTGCTCGCCGAGCATTTTTCTCTGCGCCTGGAAGCGATGCCGGAAGACAACAGCGGCCTGAATCTGCGCGAACGCCTGGAACAGGTCGAGCGCACATTGCTCCTCGATTGCCTGCGCAAGAACGACGGCAACCAGACCCTCGCGGCCCGCGAACTGGGCCTGCCACGGCGCACGCTGCTGTACCGCCTCGGGCGCCTGAATATCAATTTGGGTGATTTTGATGGTTGAGCTACAGCACTTCTTCGAACCCAACACATACCCTGTGGCGAGGGGATTTATCCCCGTCCGGCTGCGCAGCAGTCGCAGTCCGGTACATACGGTTTCACTGAGAAATCGCGCTGGCAGGTTATGGGGGCGCTGCGCACCCCAAGGGGGACAAGTCCCCTCGCCACGGGAGGTCGCCGTACCTCCAGGCTATGGCTCAAGGCCCCGATCTAGAGGCTTCGAGCCCACCTCAAAAACTTATTTCAGCGCCGCCCGCAAGGGTCGGCGCTTTGTGCTTTGTCTACACCTGGAGACCCTCTGATGTCTGTTCGTCACTGGCACGCTGTCCTGCTGACCCTCGTCGTTCTATGCGGCCTTGGCGGCTGTAGCGGCAATTACAAATTCAACGACAACGACTATCGCCCGTTGGGTGATCCGCAAGCGGTCAATCGCGGCAAGTGACCGCAAGGAGCATCAAACATGGAATTGGTTTTCGAAATGCTGAACACCAAGCAGTTCGTGCCCACCGAGCTGTGCCAGCGGACCTTCAAACAGGCCGGCGGCGTGATCGGGCGCGGCGAGGACTGCGACTGGATCATCCCTGACCGCAAGCGGCACCTGTCCAATCATCACGCGATTGTCAGCTACCGCGAGGGCTCGTTCTTCCTCACCGACACCAGCAGCAACGGTGTCCAGGACGGCAGCAGCGGCGCGCGCCTGCACAAGGGCGAGCCGGTGCGCATCGAGCACGGCAGCACCTACATTCTCGGCGACTTCGAGATCCGTGCGCGGCTGGTTCGTGACCCGGCGACCTTCGACGGCGAAGTCGGCCGCCCGCGCGCCGCTGGCAGCATCATTCCGGACGACGCGTTTCTTGACCTCGACCCGCTCAACGCCCTCGAACAGCAAGAGCGCGTGTACTCGGAAATCGACGAACTGCTGTCGCCTACCGCCAAGCCGGAAGACTCCCGTCAACGTGCCGACTACGCGCGCATCGACATGGAAAGCCTGATGGTCCCGGAGCTGATTGCCGCCCCGGTCGAACCTGAGCCGGCGCCTGCGCCGAAAGCCGTCGAGCGTCAGAGCGAAGGTTTTTGGGAACACTTCGGCGCGGCGCTGGGCGTCGACGTCAAAGGCCTCAGCCACGACGAACGCGAAGCGCTGGCGCTCAACGCTGCGCGCCTGCTGCGCCAGAGCATCGGCGGTTTGCAGCAGAGCCTGCGCACCCGCTCCGAGCTGAAAAACGAACTGCGTCTGGCCCAGACCACCGTGCAAGGCACCAACAAGAACCCGCTGAAATTCGCCGTCGATCCGAGCGAAGCACTGCAGATTCTGTTGCAGCCAAGCAAGCCCGGCCATCTGCCGGCCGAGCAAGCGATCTCCCGTGCATTCCGTGATTTGCAGGCGCACCAAGTGGCTCTTCTGACCGCCAGTCGCGCCGCTGTGCGTGGCACGCTGGAGCACTTCTCGCCAGAGCAACTGACCCTGCGTTTCGAGCGTGACAGCAAGCCATTGATCGCCACTTCGGGCGGGCGCTGGAGAGCGTTCGGCCGCTATCACCAGGCGCTGCGTCAGGACGATGACTGGAGCGAGCGTCTGCTGGCCCGCGACTTTGCCCAGGCTTACGAAGAACAGATCCGCCTGATCTCCACCCTCCACACCGACCACCAAGGATGATGCGCATGTCTCGCCGCTCGACCGCTTTTTTCAAGACGCTGACTGCGCTCACCGTGCTGGTGCTGCTGGCCGGTTGCTCGTCGCTGTCGCCGTACTCGAAAGTGACCAAGATCAATCTGAAACTGACCGGCAGCGATCAGCTCAACCCGGACCTCAACGGGCGGCCGTCGCCGATCGTCGTGCGTCTGTTCGAACTCAAGCACCCGGTGACCTTCGAGAACGCTGATTTCTTCAGCCTCTACGAACGCGCCAAGGAATCCCTCAACCCGGATCTTGTGGCCAGCGAAGAACTCGAACTGCGCCCGGGTGAAACCGTGGAACTGAAACTCAGCGTGGAGGAGGGCAGCCGTTACGTAGGCATCCTCGCTGCCTATCGCGACCTGCCGGATACCCAATGGCGGCACACCGTGCAGATCACTCCGCTGGAACTCACCGAGGCTGATCTGACCCTCGATCAGGCCGGTATCCGCAACACCCAACAAGTGCTCGCCAAGGCGGATGACTGATCATGAACACCCATAAAGTCATTTGGCAGGAAGGCATGCTGCTGCGTCCGCAGCACTTCCAGCACAACGATCGCTATTACGATCACCAGATGAAAACCCGCACGCAATTGCTCGGTGGCTACACCTGGGGTTTCCTCAATCTGGAGATCGACTTGCAGTTCCTCAACATGGGCAAACTGGTGATCAGTGAAGCCTCGGGGATTCTGCCCGACGGCAGCCTGTTCGAACTCGGTGGCAACACTGAGCCGCTGGCGCTGGACGTGCCGCCGAACACCGGCAACACGCCGATCTATCTGGCGCTGCCGCTGGTCACCGGCAACCACATCGAGGCCCGGCGCCCGGAGCAATCCGACGTGCTCGCGCGCTACACCGCGTATGACGCGGAAGTCGCCGATTCCAACGCCGGCGACGATTCCGCCAGTCAGGTCAGCTGCGGTCGCCCGGATTTCAAACTGTTGCTCGGCGAGCAGCAGAGCGATCAGGCCTATGTGAAGCTGAAAATCTGCGACGTGCTCGACACCACGCCCGACGGCGTGATCAGCCTCGATCCGGATTTCGTCCCGACCTATATTCAGGCCCACGCCTCCAGCTACCTGCTGTCGTGCCTGAAAGAAGTCATCAGCATGCTCAGCCACCGTGGCGACACCATTGCCGAGCGGATTCGCTCCAACGGCAAGGTCGGCGGCGCTGAAGTCGGCGACTTCATGATGCTGCAACTGATCAACCGTACCGAACTGCTGCTGCGCCATTACCTCGGGCTTGAGCAGGTGCACCCGGAAGAGTTGTACCGCACGCTGCTGACCATGCTCGGCGATCTGGCGACCTTCTCCGGCGAGAGCAAACGCCCGCGTCTGGACAGCCGCTATTCCCACGCCGATCAGGGCGCAAGCTTCCGCAAACTGATGGAAGCGATCCGTCAGGTGCTGTCGATGGTGCTCGAACAGCACGCCATCGAGTTGATCCTGCAGGCGCGTCAGTACGGCATCATCGTCTCGCCGTTGCACGACCACAAACTGCTCGGCTCGGCCTCGTTCGTGCTGGCAGCCAGTGCCAACTGCGACTCCGAAGAACTGCGTCAGCGTTTGCCGCAGCACCTCAAGGTCGGCCCGGTGGAGCGCATCCGCCAACTGGTCAACCTGCACTTGCCGGGGATCAAGGTCAAACCGTTGCCGGTGGCCCCACGGCAGATCGCGTTCCACTCGAACAAAACCTATTTCATCCTCGAACTCAGTTCCGAAGACCTGGCACAACTCGAGCGCTCCGGCGGTTTCGCGTTCCACGTGTCCGGCGAATTCGCCGAGCTTGAACTGAAATTCTGGGCCATCAGGAACTGACCGACATGATCAAGGAAACGGATTACAACCAGGACGACAAAACCGTCCTGCTCGACCGTCAGGGCCACGGACCGGCATCGAGTCCGCTGACCGACTTCGCCGCGCCGCCGCGTTTCGAGCAACTGGAAGAACGCATGATCTACGCCGCGCGCCTGCGTCCGGCAGAGGCGTTCAACATCAGCCTCAACTCGCTGGTCGCGGCCTCGTCCGACCTGCTCTCGGAAGTGGTGCGTCTCAAGCACAGCGAAACCCGCGAAGACCTGTATGCGCTGAATGAGCGGCTGACCGCCGGGCTGAAATTGTTTGAAGTGCGCGCCCTGCACAACGGCGCCGAAAGCAGCCAGGTAATGGCCGCGCGTTACGTGCTCTGCACCGTGGTCGACGAAGCTGTCGTGACCACGCCGTGGGGCAACGAAAGCGAATGGTCGCAGATGAGCCTGCTGAGCAGCTTCCACAACGAAACCTTCGGCGGCGAGAAGTTTTTCCAGCTGCTCGATCGGCTGTCGAAAAACCCGGTCAAGCACCTGCCGATGCTCGAACTGATGTACCTGTGCCTGTCCCTTGGTTTCGAGGGCAAGTACCGCGTACAGGCACGCGGCATGCTTGAGCTTGAAGGCATCCGCGACGCCTTGTACCGGCAGATCCGTCAGTTGCGTGGCGACGTGCCGCGCGAGTTGTCGCCGCACTGGGAAGGTCTCAACGATCAGCGCCGCAACCTGGTGCGCATCGTGCCGGCGTGGATGGTGGTGCTCTTTACTCTGGTCTGCCTGGTGGTGATGTATTCGGGCTTCGCCTGGGTCCTGAGCGAACAACGCGACACCGTTCTGCATCCTTATCAGCCGCTTGATCCAGCCGCGGTGCAACCGCAGGCGCAGCCGTAAAACAGGGACGTGTGATGAAAAAGTTTTTCAAGAAAGTCGGCGCCTTCCTGCGCCAGACCTGGGTCTGGACTCTGCTGCTGGTGCTGTTCGTGGCGCTGCTGGTGTGGTTCGTCGGCCCGTTGTTGGCGGTCGATGATTACAAGTTCTGGGAAAGCGCGACCTCGCGCCTGCTGACCATCAGCGTGCTGTTCCTGATCTGGGGCCTGACCATGGTCTTCGTCAGCTGGCGCGCGGGTATCCGCAAGAAAGCCGAAGAAGAAAGCGAGGACGGCCAGGACCGTATCCGCCGCGAAGAGCTGATCGACGAAGAACAGAAAGAGTTGAAGGCGCGGTTCAAGGACGCCCTGAAAACCCTGAAGACGTCGAGCCTGTATCGCGGTCGCAGCGAGCGCTGGCGCAGTGACTTGCCGTGGTACCTGCTGATCGGTCCGCAGGCCTCGGGCAAAACCAGCCTGCTGGACTTCTCCGGTCTGGAATTTCCGATCAACAAGATCGACCGCAAGCTGACCCGCGACACCCTCGGCACCCGTCATTGCGACTGGTATTTCGCCGATCACGGTGTACTGATCGACACCGCCGGGCGCTACACCACTCAACCGGACGCGGAAGTCGACGGCAACGCCTGGACAACCCTGCTGGAGCTGCTGCGCAAGCGTCGTCGCGGCCGTCCGTTGAACGGCGTGCTGGTGACCATTCCGGTGGAAACCCTCACCGGCGGCAGCGAGCAGGACATCGAGACCCTCGCGCGCCAGGTGCGCAGCCGTTTGCAGGACGTGCATCAGAAACTGCACGTCGATGTGCCGGTGTATCTGGTCCTGAGCAAGGCGGACAAGCTGCTCGGCTTCGACGAATTCTTCGATCAGCTGACCCGCGAAGAAAGTGATCAGGTGCTCGGCACCAGTTTCCGCAAGGATCAGGTCGGCACCGACGTCACGGTCCTGCGCAACGAGTTCGAAGAGCTGCTGCGCCGCCTGAACAGCCAAGTGATCATGCGCATGCACTCCGAGCGCGACACTCAGCGCCGTGGCCGCATCCTCGACTTCCCGCATCAGTTGGGGCAGATCGGCGAGCGTCTGTGCCTGTTCGTCGACATGGCGTTCACCGGCAACCGTTATCAGCGCGCCACGCAACTGCGCGGTTTCTACCTGACCAGCGCGCCACACCTGACCCAGGAAATGGACTCGACTACCGCCGGCATCGGCGCCAGCCTGGGCATGAACGCCGGTGTGCTGCCGACCCTGCGCAGCGGCCGTTCGCGGTTCATCCACCACTTGCTCAGCCAAGTGATTTTCCCCGAGGCCGATCTGGCCGGTCTGGACAAGCGCGAGCGCAGCCGCATTCATTGGGGCCAGCGCGCGCTGTACGTCGGCGCACTGGCAGCACTGGCACTGTTCGGCATGCTCTGGGCCGGTGGCTTTTCGGCCAACTACGAGCGTCTGGAAAACCTGCGCACGCTGGCGCAGAACTGGACTCAGCAACGCTCGGCCGTGACGCCGCGTGATGACGCCATGGGCGTGCTGAAAGTGCTCGACACCAGCTACGCAGCGACTCAGGTGTTCCCGAGCAAGGGCGACGTGTCGTACCACGAACGTGGCGGCCTGTATCAGGGCGAAGAGATCAACCCGGTGGTGAAAACCGCCTACGAGCGTGAGCTTGAAGCGCAGTTGCTGCCACGGGTGGCGACCATGCTCGAAGGGCAGATCCGCGCCAACATGAAGGACCGCGATCGCCTGCTCAACAGCCTGCGCGCGTACCTGATGCTGAACATGAAGGATCGTCGCGACGCGGCATGGCTCAAGGACTGGGTCGCCACTGACTGGTCGCAGCGCTACACCGGCAACACCGCGGTGCAGAACGGTCTGAACACTCACCTCGAGCGCTTGCTCAAGCAGCCGTTCATTTATCCGCTGAACGATCAACTGGTCACGCAGGCGCGTCAGGTCCTGCGCAGCGAATCGTTGGCCAACGTGGTTTACCGCATGCTCCGCGAGCAGGCGCGCAACCTGCCGGACTATCGCTTCAGCCAACACCTCGGCCCACAAGGTTCGCTGTTCATCGGCACTGAATACGTGATCCCGGGTTTCTACACCCAGCAGGGTTATCAGCAGTATTTCTCGGTGCAGGGCGCGGCGCTGGTCACCGATATCCTGCGTGACAACTGGGTGTTGGGCGAAGGCGCTGGCATCAGCGACATGGACTTGCGTCGCCTGATGGTCGAACTCGAGCAGCTGTACTTCCGCGACTACGCCAACTACTGGAGCGAAGCCGTTGGCCAGGTCGCATTGCCACCGATCAGCGACGCCGGCGAAGGCGCCGAGCAACTGGCGGGCCTGACGTCGGCCAACTCGCCGGTCCTCGCATTGCTCACCGAAGTACGTGAAAACACCCGCTTCGAAGCCGCGGCTGATCCGGTCGATGAAGCCGGCGAAGCTGCCGATGCGCTGGCCGGGCAGAAAGGCAAACTGGGCAAGGTCGGCAAACTCGCCGCGGCTGCCGCCGACAAGGCTTCGGCGCTGAACGTCGCGAAGAACCTGCCGGACACCGCGAAGAAATCCCTGCAACGCCGCTTCGAACCGCTGCATCGTCTGCTCGATGACAACAACGGCCCGGGCGCTGACCTGACGCCAGCGTTCAGCGCGCTCAACGACCTGCAACTGCAACTGGCCGGCCTGGCCCGTTCCAGCACGCCGGAGCAAGCCGCGTTCGAGATGGCCAAGACGCGCATGAGCGGCCAGCGTGATGCGCTGACCAACCTGCGCAATGCCTCCGGTCGTCTGCCGCGTCCGCTGAGCGTGTGGTTCAACGTGCTGGCCGAAGACTCGTGGCGCCTGGTGCTCAACGATGCCTATCAATACCTGAACGGCCGTTATCAGAACGAGCTGTACAGCGTGTATGGCAAAACCATCAGCAAGCGCTATCCGTTCAGCGCCAGCAGCACCAGCGACGTGGCGATCAGCGACTTCCGTGAGTTCTTCCGTGCGCAAGGTACCGTCGACCGCTTCTTCGACAGCTACATGCGCCCGTTCGTCAGCGGCGATCCGGGCAACTACCGCATGCGCAGCGTCGACGGTCACAGCCTGCCGGTATCGAAGGTCTACCTCGATCAGATGGCGGCGGCGCAGACCATTCGCCAGAGCTTCTTCTCGATCAACCCGGCCGAGCCGACCGTGCAGTTCAAACTGGAGCCGTACACCCTCGATCCGGCGGTCAGCCGTTCCGAATTCAAGTTCGGCGACAAGACCATGGAGTACCGTCACGGCCCGATCCTGCCAATGACCTTCAAGTGGCCGACCGATGCTGAAGACGGTCGCACCAGTCTGGTCATGGACAAGATGGCCGGGCGTCCGATCGGTATCGAGAAGAACTCCGGCCCATGGTCGCTGTTCCGTCTGTTCGACCTGATGCAGACCGAGTACCTGAACGGTCGTGACGTGCTGGTACTGAAAGCCGACGTGGGCGGCCTGCGCGCCAACTACCTGCTGACCAGCCAGCGCACGCCGAACCCGTTCGACATGGGCGTGCTGCGCACCTTCCGTATGCCGGTGCAGCTCTGATGCTGGTGGCCAGTCCCTGGCGCAGCGCGGCGCGTACCGACCCGGGCAAGGTGCGGGCGCGCAACGAAGATGCCTTCCTCGACTCCCCGCAGCACGGGCTGTGGGTGGTCGCGGACGGCATGGGCGGTCATCAGGGTGGCGACATCGCCAGCCAGTTGATCGTCGCCAGCCTGGCTGAGTTGCCGCAACACGAGGACTTCGACGAACGCCTCAAAGCCATCCGCCAGTGCCTGCACTGGCTGAACCGGCGCTTGGGCCAGGAGTTGACGGTCACTGCCGGGCGTCACGACAGCATCATGGGCAGCACCGTCGTCGCGCTGCTGGTGGAAGGCAATCGCGCGGCCTGCATCTGGGCCGGCGACAGCCGATGCTACATGTGGCGCGGGCAGCGGCTGTATCAGCTGTCCAAGGACCATTCGCTGCAACAGCAGCTGATCGACGAGCAGCAAATGAGCGTCGAACAGGCGGCAGCGCACCCGGCGGCTCAGGCACTCACCCGAGCCGTCGGCGCCGCCGACACACTGACCCTGGATGTGCTTGAACTCGAGGTCTATCCGGGCGATGTGTTCTTGCTCTGCAGCGATGGTTTGTATCAGGGCCTGAGCAGCGATGCCCTCGGCAACGCCCTCAGCCTCAGCGCGCCGCACGTGGCGCTGGAACGTTTGTTCGACGGCGCTCTGCGGGGCGCCGCGCGCGACAACCTGACTGCCGTGGTGATCCGCCAATGAGTGAACTCGAATCGCCCATCGATGACCTGCTGATCAGCGAAGAACAGGCCAGCAACCTGACCTACTTCGCCTTCGCCAAGGGCAACAAGGCCGAACCGTTGCTGGCGCCGACCAAGGCCAGCATCGGTGCGCTGCCGGATGTACTCGCCGGTCGCTACCACCTCGAGCGTCTGCTCGGGGCCGGTGGCATGGGCGCCGTTTACCGGGCGCGGGATCTGCTGCATGAGCAGTTCGGCGATCCCGACCCTTACATTGCGCTGAAAATCCTCAGCGAAGAATTTGCCGAATCGCCGGACGCCAGTGCCTTGCTCTACAGCGAGTTCGCCCTGACCCGGCGTCTGCGCCACGACAATGTCGTGCGTGCGCACACCTTTGAAGTCGACACCGACTGCCAGCGGGCCTTTATCACCATGGAATACATGCGTGGCCTGACCCTGGACAAATTGCTCTGCGAGCGGCCTCTCGGCCTGCCGTGGAAAGAACTGCGCGACATCGTCCTGCCGCTGCTCGACACGCTGGCCTACGCCCACCGTCGCGGCGTGCTGCACGGTGATCTGAAGCCGAGCAACGTCATGCTCAGCGAAGACGGCCTGCGCCTGTTCGACTTCGGTCTGGGGCAGGCAGAGGAGGGCATCTTGCCCGGCCTGCCGCACCTGAGCCGCGAGCGCTTCAACGCCTGGACCCCGGGCTACGCCGCCCCCGAACTGCTTGAGGGCCAACCGTTGTCGGCCAGCGCGGACGTGTACGGCGTGGCCTGCGTCATCTACGAACTGGCGGGCGGCAAACACCCGTTCCGCCGCTTACCCTCGACCCAGGCCCGCGACGAGCACCTGGAGCGCGAGCTGCGCGCCCCAGCGAATCTACCCCAGCACGGCTGGCACGCGCTGCGAACCGCGCTGAGCTTCAACCCGGCAGAACGCACCATCACTGCCCAACAATTGCGTGACGCCTTGGGCGCCACTTCGTCCTGGCTGCAACGTCTGCGACTTCGGGCGTAACGGATGACATTCGAACAGGGAGCACACGATGTTCAACTCAGCTAACGAAACCCACTTCAGCCTCAAGGTCGAAGACTACGTCGGCGACCTGCAAGTGCTGTCGTTCACCGGCACCGAAGGCATCAGCCAGGCGTATCGCTTCGACCTCGAACTGGTCAGCGAAAACCCCGATCTGGACCTCGAACAACTGCTGCACAAGCAGGCGTTTCTCGCGTTCGATCCACAGGGCTCGGGCATTCACGGGCAGATCTACCGCGTCGCCCAGGGCGATGCCGGCAAGCGCCTGACCCGCTACAAAGTCTCGATCGTGCCGCAACTGCAATACCTGCATCACCGCACCAACCAGCGCATCTACCAGCAGATGTCGGCGCCGAAAATCATCGCGCTGATCCTCGAAGAGCACGGCATCAAGAGCAACGCCTACAGCTTCCAGCTCAGCCAGCCGTGCCCGGATCGTGACTACTGCGTGCAGTACGACGAAACCGACCTGCATTTCGTCCAGCGTCTGTGCGAAGAGGAAGGCATCCACTACCACTTCCAGCACAGCGAAAAAGCGCACCTGCTGGTGTTCGGCGACGACCAGACCGTGTTCCCCGACCTCGGCCAGCCGACTGCGTACGTGCAGGGCAGCGGCATGGTCGCCGACGAGCCGGTGATCAAAGCCTTCAAACTGCGCCTGGAAACCCGCACCACGCGCACCACGCGCCGCGACTACGATTTCGAAAAACCGCGCCTGCGAATGGAAGCTGCGTACAAACCGGACGGCGAGAGCACTGAGCCAGATCTCGAAGACTACGACTACCCCGGCCGCTTCATCGACCGCGCGCGCGGCAAGTTCCTCAGCCAGCGCGCCCTCGAACGCCACCGCGCCGACTACCGCCAGGCCGAAGGTCGCGGCGACCAGACCAAACTGGTCAGCGGCCACTTCATGGAAATGTCCGACCACCCGCGCAGCGAGTGGAACGACCTCTGGCTGCTCACCGAAATCTTCCACGAAGGCAAACAACCGCAAGTCCTCGAAGAAGGCGTGACCAGCGACACCACCGACAACAAGGACGACTTCCACCAGGGCTACCGCAACACCTTCCTCGCCACCCCGTGGGACGTGTTCTACCGCCCGGCCCTCGAACACCCGAAACCACGCGTGCTCGGCAGCCAGACCGCCATGGTCACCGGCCCCAAAGGCGAAGAAATCCACTGCGACCAATACGGCCGCATCAAAGTCCAGTTCCACTGGGACCGCGAAGGCCTGGCCGACGACAAAACCAGCTGCTGGCTACGCGTCTCCAGCTCCTGGGCCGGCGACCGCTACGGCGCCATCAGCATCCCGCGCATCGGCATGGAAGTCCTCGTCACCTTCCTCGAAGGCGACCCCGATCAACCGCTGGTAACCGGCTGCCTGTACCACAAGGAAAACCCGGTGCCGTACGCCTTGCCTGCGAACAAGACCCGCAGTGTGTTCAAAACGCTCAGCTCCCCGGGTGGCGGTGGGTATAACGAACTGCGCATTGAAGACAAGAAAGGTGCGGAGCAGATCTACATTCATGCGCAGCGCGACTGGGATGAGAACGTTGAGCACGACCAGAAGATTCGGGTCGGGAATGAGCGTCATGACACGGTGGTTAAGAACACCTACACCGAGCTGAAGGCTGAAGAACACCGCACCACGATTTCCGACCGCAAGGTTGAAGCGAAGCTGGATGATCACCTGACGATTGGGCAGAACCAGCATGTGAAGCTGGGGACTGCGCAGCTGACCAGCGTGGGGAAAGAGATACACCTCAAGGCTGGGGACAAGATCGTTATTGAGGCGGGGACAGAGCTGACCATTCTTGGGGGTGGGAGCTTTATCAAGCTTGATGGCGGTGGGGTTACGGTGGTTGGGCCGGTGATCAAGATCAATGCGGGTGGCTCGGCTGGGTCCGGCACGGGGATCGGGATTAAACCGCCAGTGCTGCCGGGGGCGGCGGATAAGGATAAGGCGGGGAGTTTGATGGATCAGGCGTTGTTGAATGCGCCGCCTGAGAAGGTTAAGCCGAAGGCTTTTTTTGTGTTTTCTGAGTGATCGACATGAATGGTGTTTTGAAGAAGAGCAATGGCATCACGATGGCGGTTTTCACCGCGTCGCTGTTGAGCCTGTTTCATGGCAGCGCTTATGCGGATGAATGTCCGTCCGAGGACTTTTCCCAGTTTCTGCCAGCGTTTTCTGCGAATGCCGAAACTCAGCAGCGGTGGACTGCAATGACGGTGAAGTCGCTGGTTTTGAAACCGGTGGGAGATCATGGGGTTTTTGAGCCTCAAACGATGGGGCTTACTAGCACCAATTTAGCGTTTCCGTTGATGGCGCCTGTAGGCGCGGACAAGACTGAAGGCGTAGAGGTTGAGGCGATTGACGATAATCATTTCAACGTAGTGGATAAGCGAGCAGGTAATAGCAACATCAAGATTTTTAACTTTTCTCTCCAAGCGTGTTGGGTGCTTGAGGGGGTTGAAGATTGGTCGATCAGTGAGAAAGATCTCGTAGAGACGAGCAAGCCCCGCATGAGCGAGGCAGAGAATTTTTGCTTTCAACGTGCAGAGGCCTTTAGAGGTCTAGGGGGGCTGGAGCAGTACCGACTCACAGGTGAGTTGTTTGAAGCTTCCTTGGAAAACTATCTATGCGCAGCCGCTTCCGGCGATCCCCAGGCTAGTTTGAATGCAGCAAGCTTGAGTCTTTCCGGAATGGCTCCGCAGTTGCAAACGGAGAAGGTTGAGCAGCTATTCAAGGCAGCAGCGACCACTCTGCCTGAGGGGGCGATGAGCCTCTCGTTGTTCTATTGCGATGGAAACAATATTTCCTCCAATGGCCCTTGCCAGCATCCAGCACAGGCTGAGGAAGCGCTGACGCAAGCGGCCCGTATGGGAAGTGCTTTTGCGATAAATGCACTCGGGCGTGCCTTTGAAACTGGAGAGCTGGTAACGAAGGACATGTCCCGGGCGGTTGCGTGCTACCAAGTGGCTGCCAAAAAAGGCAGCAAAGGGTCTATCGCACATTTGGAACGTCTAAATAAACAGACCGCTGAAATTACTAAAGCCAGCTATTGCTACTGATTATTGCAGGAAGCAGAAATGACAGAGCCACTAGATTTATCAAGTAACTATACGAGTGCTAACTATAGATATAAGGAAGGTGGGGATGGTTTTGTCGTAGAAAATGGCAAAAAAATCGTCGATTGCTCTCATATGGTAAACCTGTTGCTCACAGGTGCTGGATATCAAGTTCCTTACCAGAACACGGCGGGGCTAAATAGTGCGGCCGCACTTCAATACTATGATGTAATTAGTCCTGCTAATGTGAGGCGAGGAGATATCGTACTCTGGATTAACGTAATCTCTAATCGAGATAATAAAACGCTAAATCATACGGGTATCGTAGAACACTATGATAGTACGCTGGACTCTCAATATGGTGAGTTTTTTGGGGCGCAAAGCTCCGGTCCAGCTACTGCAAAGTTTGGTGCCTATAGCAAAGCATATTTTTGGCCAGTCCCTACAAAGTTTCTAAGGGTTAAGGAGTCGACTCGGACGGGGGAAGGATCCGCACCTGCACCTGCACCTGCACCTGCACCTGCACCTGCACCTGCACCGGTAGAATCTACACCATTAATGAACTTTCAGTACCCGTTTAGAAAAGCGGATGGATCGCAATTTAAGGATGCTGAAGAAATCTTCAAAGCACTTGAGAGTGAAAGCGCAGGTAACTTTTTACTTGGGAGTCATGGATTTTGGCATGGCGGTATTCATATCACGCATAAGACTGCTCCGCAGTGTGTGAGAGATGAGCCTATTCGTTGTATTGGAGATGGTGTCGTCGTAGCCTATCGATTGAATGAGGATTATTTAAAGACGGAGTTTGAAGGTTCGAGTGCTACAGAGGAATTGGAGTACTCAAATTCATTCTGCCTTGTCAAGCACGACTATAAATCACCACCTAATAAAGAGGTCGTGCCCAATACTAGTAATGAACTCGTATTTTATAGCCTGTATATGCATTTGCTGCCATATCAGAGGTACGCGGATGAACCGGAACAGACGGGCCCTCAAAAAATAAAGATGATCGCAAGTGGGTTTAAAGCTCGAAGCGATGTTGCTGGCGCAACTGGCTGCATCGAATATGGTTCGATTTCTGCTGGAACTGAAATTGAAATACTTGAAGAGCACTCTGATCACATCCACGCGAAAGGCAAACTAATTAAAGGTACAGTAGGTGGACGCACGCCAGGACAGGATTTCTGGTTCGCCTACAAGCAAAACGGTGTTGCATACCCAAGAGGTGATGGCAGTGCGAGCTGGAAAGCAATAACTGCACCGGAGCGGAAGAAGCCAGATTATTGGAAGGGCAAGGTCAGAGCGATAGTTTCCGGCTCTGGGCTTACCTTAAGGGTAGCCCCCTCACCCCAGAGTAACGGCGCTGTAGCTGGGGCTGCAATGAGACAGGTAAATAGTCTGGGGCAAAACGAAGATTTAGTACTTTGTACAAATAGCGTAATAGAATTTGATAGTGGAAAAGTTTTTAACCTGAAGATTGGTTCTAAACTTTACAAAATGGCGGAATGTTCCTTCGTGCCAAGTATTTCCAGTGCTACAACCGGTTTGAAAAGCCATTCTACTCCTGTCCCAGCAACTTTTTGGGCTTGTGTTGAAAAGCCTTATGTTCAATTGCTGGGGTTGGTTCCTACGGAGTTTGATAAGGTTGTGCCGATGGACACGGCAATTAAGGCAGGTGACATAATCGGTTTTCTTGGTTTGAATGAAACATTAGCAGGTCCTGATGGAGGGGTTTCGAGAAATTATCAAGTTCACGTTGAAATTTTTTCGGCAGATCCGAGAATTGAGGATTTTCTGAAAAATAAAGCAACTTTGAAGCAAGGGAAGCAATACTTACACTTGCCAGCAAATACGACCTTAAAAGGTAAGCCTCCTGTAACCGAAAGCGTGACAATCTCGAATGAGAAATTTGTAGAGCTCGGGAAAACTGTTCTCTATAAGGACGCTGAAGAGTGGTATGAGGTAACCGTATTTGATAATACAGAGAGCAAATCAGGTTTGCTCAAAAAAGAAGGCGCGGAGCTTCTTAGTCAGCATGACTGGGAAAAACTAGGCTTTCGCATCGTTAAGGAATTAAATTCAAATTCTGATGGTTTTCTGGATCCTGATGATATGCCAGAGTTCTTCCAGAACTTATATAGGGGCTTGGATCGATTTGGTAATAATGATCAAAAAGTTACTCCCGAGGATTTTCCGATTGCACTTAAGAATCTGGATTTAAGAGATCACTGGTCAAAGCTAATTGCATATCACCCTACGGAGTGGAAATCCAAGTCGGACTCTGCCAAATGGGCGCGGCTGGACACGATGCTAGAAAATTATCCATCTGTTCTAAAGCACGAAAAAGAACGAATAGATAGTTTAATATTTTGGGATGATCCAGCTATACAATCTAAAGGGGTAGGCGATGGAGTTGTATGGCATTTTCATCCAATCGCGCTCATTGGGAATATGATGCCATCGTCCGGGAGTAATGTCTGCAAAAAGTGTGGCAGTAATATAGCATTAACAAATGCATTGATGCGGAGTATTTGTCCATCCTCCGTAACGGATACTTTTGTAAGTGAGTTTGTCATGGTGGCGAACGAGCTTTTCCCTAAGTATGGAGTAAATACCTGTGCTCAGGTATTTCATATAATGGGGCAGGGTAAGCACGAGACTTTTCAATTTTCTGCGTTTAGGGAAAGTTTAAATTACACTCGTCGTAGCTACACAGCCGAGAAACTATATAGAATGGCGCCAACCGCTATTAATGATGGTTTTGCAAGGCTGGGGATGTCACTAACCAGAGAAGAGAAGCTTGAGTATATAGATCAGCATCTGATTGCAAACGATCCAGCGTATGGTAAACATAGCTTTGGTAGCAATCAGTACCCTCATAACGACTATAGGGGGAGAGGCCTTCTTCATTTGACCCACTATGCTAACTATCGTGAATGTGCTGTAGCGATAGGTGTGAATATCGATGCTAATCCGAACCTGGTACAGGACAATATGAGGGTTGCATTAGAGTCTGGTCTATGGTTTTGGAAGGCGAAAGGTATTGGTTCACTTGCGGATGCAAGTTCACCTGATGTAGATGCGAAGATTAAATCTGTGACTAGGATTATCAACTCTGGGCTGAAAGAACTTGATCAGCGAGAGAAGTTTACTAAAGAAGTTGCTGAGAAATTCAAGGTTGTGTTCGGGGGCTGTTCGTTATGAAGCGCTTATGTAAATTTTCATTGTTAGTTTCATTTTGCCTGTCTTCGGTGGCTTCGCTAGCTTGCGAGGTCCCTGAGAGTAAAGTGTACCATTCGATCCCGACAAAAGACGGTGCGATTGTTTTTGATCTCGTTCCTATAGAGGATGAGGCGAGCAGTGAAGATTCGAACAATCAAGTGGGTATTGATGTTAACTATGTTGATTGTTTGAGTAAATCTAAGAAGCTCGTTGGGCAGTTACCGTATTTGGCAGACACAGGAAAAGTCCGCTCGGCATTTTTTTCTGATGTTCAAGGTAGTTCCGAGAAAGAGCTTTTTGTAATACACAGTGTGGGAATACATTCAGACACCGGAGTTAGATATTCTGGTGAATATTACAGCGTGCATGTTTACAAAAAGAGCGAGAGTGGTTATTCAAGGGATGAGCGAGTCTCCAAATATTTTGGTGAGGGTGGCGATATATTGGCAGACGATTACCAGAATCTAATGTATGAATTTCCTTACAAGGATCAATTGTCTGTTAGTAATAAACTTGCGACTCCAGCGTTTTCTAAATGGAATGAAGGTGTGCCGGTTCAGCTGACAATAAATAAAAAAGCTACAATTTATAGCTCTCCAGTTTTTGACGATGTCACTCGTATGTATTTGGTTTCCGGGGATAGGGTTGAGCAGGAGGCTGTTGAGGCTGGCTGGCTTTCGATTATGTTTAAAACACCGAAAGGCAAAGAAATACGCGGATGGATCTTGTGTGGCGATGCGGGTGGATGTTGATGTCGTCGAGCATTGGCAAAGAGGGTAACAAATGAAGCGGCGGATAAATGAACGCCCCAAGCATCTCGCAACCCGCTTTGCGAAGTTCAATGCCTGAAAGCGTGAATCAATGAAAAATATATATTCGCTCCCTAGCTTTTTACCGTTAGCTTTTTTGCTTTTCAGTTCGGTGGCATTTTCTGCGAGTTCCGACTGTGGCAAAGCTTCAACGGACGTAGAAAGGAAAATTTGTCGTTCTCCTTCCTTGTCCGCAATGGATGAAAAGCTAAGTGAAGTATTCAAGTCGATAAAAAATCGGCGGGTTTTTCAATTAATCGAAAGTGAATGGCTTGAGTCGGAGCGTAACTCTTGTGAGTCAGTGGAGTGTTTAGAGGACTCTTATGTTCGGCAGATACGCTTTCTGTCGCCGGTTCCTATTGCGCCTAGGCCGACTCAGAAAGATATTAAGTTAATGTTGGGGGATAAGCCTTACAAACAGTTTGAACGCTCATGGAAGGTCATTGATTTAGCATGGCTTCCCAATGAAAAAGGGGCTGTTGAACGATTTGTGATCTCCGCTGAAACAATTTCAGGCATGTTGCATGTCATCGTGTTCGAAGGGCATTTTGATGCGGCGATGATTGCGTACCGGGGTAATCTATATGAGTACGTTGATCGCAACGACAGGCCGGTATTGCACACGATTGCGAAAGATATCGGTTTTGATGGTGCTTTCAGTTTGGGTTCAAACGACGAAGGGAAAAGATTCGCGGGAATCTTGGATGGGGCGTTTTACTATCGACAGCAGCTCTCTAAGAATCAGCTGCGGGGGATGGTTTATAAGCTCGGTTCAAAATCTCCGCCATTGGAAAGCAGTTTGCTGTTCCAGCAGTGGCCAAATGCTGATGAAAATGCTGTTAGTGGTTTGACATTCGGTTGGGGTGGTGAGTATGGAAAATTGCAAGCGTACTACTCGCACATCTCAGGGTATGAAACGATAGCGCAGGCTGGTCGGCCCGAGGCCGGTTGGAATATATATGCTCCGATTTGGAGCAAGTCACGGCCGACGTTTTATTTCAAGAATGGTGATGAAACTATTTGGCGTGCCAATGTTGCGGATAAGACGTTAACAAAAATTGCGAAGGCTAGTGATGAAGGAATGATCCAGAATCCTACCCCTGTCGATATTAATGGGCGCGAAGCAGTCGTTTATCTGAATGGATCTACTCTGAAAATGGCTATCTCCCTTGAAGAATAGGCTCGAATTAAAAATACACTTTCGCAAAATATTGTTGGAATTTGCTTTGAGTAAATATCTTATTCCGGTGCTGCCCGCCGTGCTGATTGGTGGTTTATCTCTGTTGGGGGGACATGCATTTGCTGACGATGCATGTGCCGATATCACTACGAACTCTCAGAGGGAAAGATGTTCTGTGAGTGCCAAGGTTGCTGCAGATAAGCAGTTGAATACCAGTTATCAAGAACTGATGGTTCGGCTCGAAGGTGGGTATCAAACTGATCCAGTTCTTGCGGCGAGCCAAAAGGCAACGGTTCAGGAGGCTCAGCGCGCCTGGATCAAACTGCGCGATACCGATTGCCAGGTCGATGCGTTGGAGGCGGAACGGGGCTCTTCGGCGCATGTGGCAGCGGTGAACAATTGCATCGCCAGTATGAGTCGTGACCGTTCAGTGTTTTTGGACAATATCGCGTCCGATATCGGGAGTGGCCCGACAATTGGACGTGGCTCGTGCCCTACGCAAGACTTTGCACAGTTTCTTCCAGCATTCTCCGCTAATGCCGAATCGCAGAAGCGACTAACTGCGCAGGCCGTGAAGCTATTGGTGTTGAAGGGGACGTCGGATATAGGACGGATAGTGACTCACGTCACTGCAGTGGTGGGGCGCGAGATGGCGTTTCCCTTAATGGCTGCGGTGCCAGATGGGAAAGTCGAAGGAATAGAAGTCGAGAAGGTAGATGATCGTCACGTTGACGTTGTGGATAAACGTGCCGGAAACAGCAATATCAAGATCTTCAACTTTTCGCGTAAAGCCTGCTGGACGCTTGAGGGGGTTGAGGATTGGTCGATTCCCGAAAAGGAGCTTTCTGTAGCCAGTACGCGCTCATTGAGTCGTGAGGAAAATTTCTGCTCACAGCGTGCACAAGGGTTTATTAGTTTGGGTGGTCTTGAGCAATATCGACTCACAGTGGAGCTTTTTGAAGCGGCTTTGGAAAATTACCTGTGTGCAGCTGCTTCAGGCGATCCTATTTCCAGTGAGTCTGCGGCTAGGCTGAGTCTGTCGGGTATGGCTCCGCAGTTGGAATACAGCAAAGTTGAGGCTCTTTTCAAAGCAGCAGCTTTGAATTCACCAGGAGGCGCTGAGGGTCTGGCAAGCTTCTATTGTTTTGGCAATGAAACGGCCGGAAGCGGACCGTGCCAGCGGCCAATTGATGTTGAGAAAGAGCTTATTCGTGCCGGCTCCATGGGGTCAGCGCATGCAATTGTCGCGCTTGGTGACTACTGGAAGAGTGGCGATCTCGGCGAGAAGGATATTCCTCGTGCCTTGGCTTGCTATCAGCTAGCCGCCGACAAGGGATACGAGTCAGGTCTCGATGCTGCTAAGCGACTTCGGTCGGAAGTGATTGAGCCAATAGCTCCGAGCAAATGCTACTAAATGTGCAACCGAGCGGCGGGAGCCGTGGAGGTCGTCGGCGAGGTCTGAGGCAATGACGCTTATGGACAGGCGGTCTTCGGAGGCGTTGGCCATGAGTGCTTCGGCGTCGGTGCCGGGGAGAGGTTAAAGAGGCCGGTCTCGCGTGTTGCGTTTGGTTCAGTGGGCAGTTTGACGTGGTGGTCTATGGCGCGTTCGGCGGCTTTGTGGAGTTTCTTGGATTCCAGCGATTCAATTGAATGTATTGGAGCAGGTGGCACTCAGTGAATGGAAATGCGTACAGGGGCATTCAGTTGAGCTTGCCCCAATCTTGTTTGAGGTGGGTGTTCGCATTCTGCACGACACTTCTATCACCGACATTGTTTGCTCAAGATTCCACCTGCGAGTTTCATGACGTTCAGCCAATGCTGGAGCTCGTCAGCTGTGTCAGCAAGGGCGCAATTGCAGTCCTGAAACTTTCGCCACTTCATCAGTCAACTTATGAAGGTGATCTAGACGGCCTCCCCACGTTTATCGTGCGGGGTAAGGACCTCGCCGAAGTCACGAAAACTGTGGGAATGAGTTCTTTATCGTCGCCATACAACTTGCTTGTCAAGCTGCCGAATGCTGAGGCAATCATGCACTTCGATGGACTTCCTGAATCAGCCAGTACGAAATTGGCAATGTCAGGCTGGGTGCTGACGGATGCGCGGGATGTCGTGTATGGAAGGCAGGATGGCGGGGAAGGTCCGGGGATTGTATGCAGCACCCATGAAAAAGCGACCGGCTATGAATATGTGGTCGTGACGCAATGTAATGCCTTTTATGAGGAGGATATTGCTAGGTTGAAGGAGCTGCTCGTCTTGATTGACGCTCACTCAGTGCGATAGCGACAAAACGTATTGTGTTCGAGCGACTGAAAACACCCATTTTCCTTTAAACTCCCCACCCCCAAGGAACGCGCTCAGGACACGGAATGCCAGCCCCCTCGATCTCCCTTCGCCCAGCGTTGGTGCTCTGGCTATACGCCGCCGCAATCGTGCACATTCTTGCCGGCCTCACCCTGACGTGGGCCGGGCATTCCGGATTACTCGACGGCTATCTGCACACCCTCGAACTCGCATTCTGGGGCGCCGATCCGGTTCCCACCGCCGGCCACGAACAACAAGTCTGGTGGCTCGCGCTATTCGGCGCGACGCTGCAAAGTTATTCGTTGTACATGCTCGCGCTGGTGCACTTGGGCAATCGCTTGAAAGCCCCGGCGATGTGGGGCTGGTTGACCGCTGGCATCCTGTTATGGGCGCCGCAGGACATGTGGCTCTCAGCGCAACAACAGGTCTGGTCGCACCTGTGGCTCGACGGTTTTGCGTTGCTGGTGTTGTTGCCGCCACTGTTCTGGCTGTATCGGCATGACCGCCGGAAGTCTCCTGCAGTAAAGACAACGAGCCTGTCCAACCCGTTTGCCGGTGGCGCTTTCAAACGTGTGCTGATCACCGGCGGCACCGGATTTATCGGTAAAGCCTTGGTCAATCAATTACTCGACGCGGGCCACTCCATCAGCGTACTGACGCGCGATCCGTTGAACGCGGCCAATCTATTCAACGGTCGCATCCGCTGCATGCATTCACTCAACGAACTCAGCCACGACGAAGCCTTTGACGTAGTGATCAATCTCGCCGGCGCCCCTGTCGCCGGCCCGCGCTGGACTCCCAAACGTCAGGCGCAACTGCTCGCCAGTCGAGTCGGCACCACCGAAGCGTTGATAACCTGGCTGAAACACACCAAGCACAAACCAACGCTATGGATTCAAGCATCAGCCATCGGTTTCTACGGCGTGCGCGATGCCAGCGAAAGCCTCGACGAACACGCCAGCAAGGGCGATGGCTTCATGGCCGAACTCTGCGCGCGTTGGGAAGCCGCCGCGCAACCGGCCACCGAGTTTGGCGTGCGTCAGGTGGTGCTGCGTCTCGGTGTGGTGTTCGGCCCGGGCGGTGCGTTGACGCCGCTGCTGATGCCGTTACGCCTGGGTTTCGGCGGGCGCATGGGCGACGGTCGGCAGATCATGAGCTGGGTGCATCGCGACGATGTGCTTCAGGTGATCGCGCGGGCTTTCAACGACGACACTCTACGTGGCATCTACAACATGGTCGCGCCCGAAACGGTCAGTCAGGCCGCGTTCGCCGAGCAGGTCGGCAAGGTCCTCAAGCGCCCGGTGTGGTTGCACATTCCCGCCGCGCCAGTGCGTGCATTGGCGGGGGAGATGGCGCAGTTGTTCTTCGACGGTCAGCGCGTGGTGCCGCAGCGTTTGACCGAGGCCGGCTACACATTCCGTTATCCAACTCTCGACGCTGCTCTGCGCGATCTGACCTGAGGATCGTCCATGAGCAAACCCTTGATGTATCTGCTGGCCGGCAACGGCAGCGCTGCCGATTGGTGGGATGACGCGCTGCCGCACTTCCAGCGCTACGAAGTCGTGCCGCTGGAGTTGCCGGGCTTCGGCGCGAATCCGCAGCCGCCTTGCGAGGATCTGGCGGACTACGCGCAGACTTTGTTGGCGATGACGCAGAAGGGCAGCGCGATCATGGCGGTCGGGGTCAATGCCTTGCTGGTGCTGCACGCGTTGCAACGTCGGCCCGGGCACTTTTCGCGCAGTGTTCTGTTGGCGCCGGTTGGGGCATTTTTGTGGCAGCGGCGGTTGCCGGCGCTGATGTCTCCGCTGCCGATTCGCAAGACCATTCATTGGCTGCTGTCGAACAAACCCACGCTGTTCGCGCGCAAGTTCTCCAATCAGACCTGGACGCCCGCACAGTACCAGCGCATGGGCGCCGGCTATGCGCGCTGCCGGGCATTCGTGCCGCATTGGGATCTGGTGCGGGCCGATACCGCGTTGCCACTGCTGGAGTGGATCAGCGATCCGGTCGAGTTGGTTTGGGGTGATCAGGACGCGGTGCTCGGCATCGAGCAAGCGGCGGCATGGTCGGCGATTCTCGCTCGTGCAGATCTGACCATCAGCCTCAAACCGGGTTGGGGTCATTACCCATGGATCGACTCGCCCGCGCAGTTCGCGCAGTGGCTGGAGTCGGGCGAGCGCGGGTTTGTCGCGCATACCAAGGGTGGGCGTTTGCGCCTGGCTGAACTGGCGCGGCAAGCGGTGCCGGCGGCGATGACGCTCAACGACTGCAGCGATCCGCGTCTGCCGGCATTTCTCGCTGCTCAACCTGATGTGACCTGGGCGGTGCGCTCCTCCAGTTATGGCGAGGATCAGGCCGATTTGGCGAATGCCGGTTTGAGCACGACCTATCTGCGCGAGCCGACCGCCAATGTGCCGAAACGCATCGCCGAACTGACGGCCGAAGGCGTCGAGGAAGTGGTGGTGCAGCGATTCATCACGCCGCTAGTTTCCGGGATCGCGTTCGTGCGCCATCTCTCGGTAGAACTGGAATGGGTTGAAGGCCATCTCGAATCGCTCGCCGACGGTCACGTCAGCCCCTCACGGGCAACGCTTTCGCGGCTCGGCGATGCTTGGCGCAGCGGCACGTTCATGCCATCCCCCGGCTTAACCGAAGACCTGCTCTGGCGCTTTCTGCAAGACGTGTTGCGCGTCTTTCACTATGTACCGGGCGACGTCGAATGGGCCTGGGATGGCTCGCAATTGTGGCTGCTGCAATACCGGCCGATCAGCGACTACGGCTGGCGCCGCCACCTGACCGCCGCCAACATCGCCGAGATCCTGCCGCCGCGACCGAGCGTGTTGGTGGAATACGCCCAGCGCCGCGCGGCAGCGAGTATCCCGGCGATCATGGCGCGTTGGGATGCGCGAGTGTTGCAGGACAACGAGCCGTTCACCGCTGTGTTCGGTGGCGCGTCCTATATCAACAATGATCTGTTTCTCGCCCGGCTGGCCGACTGGGGCATCAGCGCCGCTAACTACGCCGGTGAAGTCGGCGGCGCGACCCCGCATCTGCCGTGGCAACCGCTGAAGCTGCTGCGTTCGTTGCCGCTGTTTTTGCGTATGCAACGCAAGGCTCGCGGGCATTTGCTGAATCTTGAAAACGGTTTGCAGCGCTTCGATCGGGAACTGGCCGAACTCGTCGCCCAAGCTGCCGATGGCCAACAACTAGCGGACTGGTTCACCCGGTTTTACGTGTTCGTCGTGCAAGGCAATCTGTGCATCGCCACAGCGCTGGCGAGCAGCGGCGGTGATTGGCTGGGCCGCCCGCCGACGGCTTACGACAATCTAGAAAACAGTCCACATCGATTGCCGTGGGAGACCGATCCGGCCACGCCTCGGCCGGCGGCGACTGAGCTGCCGTTACAGGTATTTCCACAATGGTCAGGGCTGATCCGCCTCGTCCACTCGAGCGGCCTGCCGGGCTTGCGTGGCTACTACCTGCAAGTGCGCGAGTGGTATCGCGACAACCTCATGCGCATCTTCTTCCGTCTGCACCACGCCATGCCGCTGGCGGATCGCGAGCACTGGTTTGCACCGCATCCCGACGTTCGCACCCGAGACGGCAGCTTCTGGCAGGACGGTCGCGAAGGTGCGGAGCAGGCGACCGGGTTCATGATTTATCCGGGGCAAGTGCGGGGCATCCTCGGCGAGGACATCTTGCTCGAAGACACCCTCGATCCGGGGCAGCACGCGCACTATCAAGCCGCGCGGGCGGTGATTGCGCGGATGGGGGGGCGGTTGTCGCATGGCTCGACGTTGCTGCGCGAATTGCGAAAGCCGTCGGCGGTGATGCCGCAGGTGGATCCGGCGTGGGTGGGGTGTGAGGTGGTGTATCGGGATGGGGATTTGGAATTGATCAATTCGAAGGATGCGAAGTGAGACGACTGTTGTTGATGTGTTTGGCCTGGGTGCCGATGGTGAGCATGGCAACGAATCTGTGCAATTCGGAGACCGATACGAAGAATTTTCTCTCGCAATGGGTGGAAAAACCCGATTACGTCCTGGACATACATTCAAGTTTTCAAACTGATGGATTCAGTCTGGAGGAGGGCAAGGTGGTGTATCGCGGCGATCTCAACGGCGACGGTCAGGAGGACTTCATTTTCACCTCCTACTCAAGCCGTGGTTCAGCGGGTGACTCGACCTTCGCCTTCCTTATCCAGTGCCACGGTTACTTGAAGCATGTCGGCGGCGATTACTTCGCCGAGGTCAAGGTACTGGACGGACCGCCCAAGAACGGCGGCGATGTAAAAGACATCGAGATCTACTCCTACATCAGGGACAAGCGCGGGCGGATTCGCTACAAGGGTGAAAAGGCCATGACCCGGCCACATCTGTGGCAATTCGACCCGCAGACACAGCGTTACGAAGGGCAGGCTGAGTAAGCCGACGGTCCCCACGGCATTTACGGAGTTACTACGTGAAAGGATTTTCGATTGTTCTCGGCAGCTTGATATTGGCTGCCGCGTCCATGGCATTCGCTGCCGATCCAGCCTTCAAGGATTACACCGTCACGCCAGTTTTCACCGGCCCCAACCATAAGCTGGTGCCGCAAGAAAACAGCAGCCCAATGATGGATCAGGCACGGGTGCAAGCCCTGAAAGGCAAGGTCAACTTCGCCGGCCATTACATCCTGCACAGGCTCGGCTGTGGCGGTAGCGCCATTTGTGGCGAAGTGCTGGACGCCCAGACCGGTGAAGTGGTTGGCGGTCTACCGAATGCTTACGACGGCAGCACCTTCGGTATGGTTTACCAGCCCGACAGCCGCTTGATCATCGTCTCCGGCGTCACCCTCGACGGTGAAGAAGATGCGCAGGGGAGTGCTTTGGAAAGTGGTAACCGGGACCGTTACTACGAATTTGTGAACAACGAATTCCGGCTGCTGAGCATGACCGACGTGGAATCGTCGCCGATGGATGAGGAGTGAGTGGATGAA
This sequence comes from Pseudomonas iranensis, assembly GCF_014268585.2. NCBI lineage: Bacteria > Pseudomonadati > Pseudomonadota > Gammaproteobacteria > Pseudomonadales > Pseudomonadaceae > Pseudomonas > Pseudomonas iranensis. Next base: position 53,621 of record NZ_CP077092.1, on the reverse strand, counting down.
CCGTCTTCTCGCGGGCAGCCTTTCGCTGCTGCTCTCTCTGCCAGCTATCGCCGCGCCTTCGGACGCCTTTACCCAACGCGATGTCATGCAGTGCGGCGGTGTTGAAGTGGTGTTGGTGTCGTCTTGCCGATCGGTGACGGTGGATGGTGCGCAAACCCACGTCATCCCGGTCTGCTCCGACCAGACCATCAACATCGGTAGCAAAGTGCTTCGTCGCGATATCAGCAAAGTTTCACAACTCACTTCCGACGGTGCGAAGACGAAGATGTTGAGCAACGTCGTTGTGGCGATGGATTGCGTGGAAGGCACCAATGGCAGTCTTGTTTCGATAGGCGGATATGGCGGTTGCGGTGCCTGCGCGGAGTGGCATGGGTATTACTCGACAGCAGGGCGATTGGAGCAATACAGCTTCGATAATAACCAACGCTTGTTTGGCTCGAAGGGATCTCGGGAAGAGTTGATCAAGGCCTATGGCGTTACGAAGAGACAGCTAATGTCAGAAAGCCCGGCGGTGAAGAGGATCGTCTATGGCCAGCCTTAAATGGGTGTTGATGATCAGCAGTTTGTTCAGCGCTACCAATGTCTCGGCAAGAAGAAGCGCAGCGTTATTACCGCGATACCGCGACGCGATGAGTGCCGCCGGTAAAGCGCAGAAGATTCCGCAACGCGTCGTTGAGCGATCTGAAATTCAGGGACTGAGACAGTAAATATGTTCTTCCGCTTTATCGTGTTGAGCCTTGGGCTGCTAACCACTTCATACGCACTCGCTGCCCCACAAGTCCTGAAGGAAATTCCGGCTAGCTTGCTGGGTGATGCATCACGGCAAAAGGTATTTGTTCTGACGGGGGATGCGGACGATGCCTCCAATCGGTTGTTGATCGCGCCGGTGCAGGCACGTAATGAGGAAATTTTGCTCGATACGTCGAAGGCGCTGCCTCTGATCAAGAGTCAGTACTCGTCCTCTCTTCAGGGTGTCTTCAGCGTCCATGTACTCAAAGGTCGCCCTGGCGTCATGACCGTCATTGATCCACAGGCTGAGGAAGCTGTGGTCAAGCAACCGTTCGTTGAGGCTGGGGATTACATCGCGCTGGTAACCAGCGAGGAAGATAACGCGGTTTACAACTTCAACCTGTTGTTCGCCTTCAACAAAGGTTCAAAGCAGTTTGAGCTGAAAGCTCTGCTGGAAGTGGCGAACAACGACTCCTGTGACCGGTCGCTTGTTAGCGTAGTGGAGTTGCCGGTGCAGACACTGGGGCCCATCGCTCTCGCTTCTTTCGATGGGCGTGAAGTGCTGCAGAAGCTGCAGGTTGCTCGTACTGACAGTATTGAGGGCGTTAGAAAGAAGTTGATGACCGTCGATTCGGCTGATTTGCTGGATATGGCGCTGGCAGCCTACCGAAAGGGTGATGACTCTTCCTTCAAGGATACGATGAGCTACGCGTTGATGGGCGGTGGTTCGCATGACACTTGTCCCCCGGATAGCTATATCGTCGCAAAGTACTACTACCCGCAGCGTCCCGGCTGGTCCAACGACCTTGGGTTTTTACTGGGCGAGGCGGGTTTCTACGCTGAGTCGATTGAGTTGCTCGATGCAGTGGTTGCCAGCCACCCAAATAGGACGGTTGCTTACCTGAATCTCGCTGACAGTTATTGGGCCGTGAACGATAAAGAGCGGGCGGTGGCGGCGTACAAGCAATACGCATCGCGAATGTCTGAAGCGGGAAAAGCTTCGAAAATCCCGGCGAGGGTGGGTGAGCGCAGCGCTGTGGCGCCCGAGGCGTGACAAGAGCTCGTTGAGTTGCTGTAACTGTGTGTTCTGTACCCATGAACCGCTAAAGGAATATTCGGTTTGAAATTTTCGTCTGCATTGTTTTCCGCGTTGCTCGTTTTCGTTCCTCTGGCGGCTCATAGCGAGGTCACGACCGAGGTTTTTTGCTTCCGCTCCTACGAAGGCAAACCCATAAATTTTGAATTCCGAACCTATTACGACTCTGTCGCCAAGTGGAGCGGTGCTGGCGTCAAATACAGCAAGTCAAAAAAGGCTATTGGGCTGGTTCATCGCAGTACTGAACAAGAAGAACTCGTGTATGGCCGGCCCTACCAGTACACGACAACTTGGGTTGAAGTAGTTGATGGCGCACTGACAGGTGAGTATCAGATGGTCACTCAGGGTGGCCGGGTTGATGCGATGTCGTATACGAATTACAAATCCGCAAAGAAGTATTCGTTTGAAAACGATTACAACGTGGATTCGAAACCTGAAACAGGTTGCCAGTGGTGAAGCAGGGAATATTCAGAAAGGGGACTTAACGTCCCCTTTTTTCATCCACAGACTTCGCTACGGCTTGGCCGCCACGCTTCGCACTTCAATCTGGTCGAGCGTCCCTTCCACCATCAATCTCACCCCGTCCGCCATTCTGCTCAATGCCAGTGCAACCGAGCGGCGTGAGCCATCTATATCGTCCGCAAGGTCCGCAGCGATGATGCTGATGGATAGCAGGTCTTCCGAGGCGTTGGCCAGGAGGGCTTCGGCGTCGATGTCCGGGTTCAGGCTGAACAAGCCTTCGCGACGCGAGGCCTGAGGGAGGTCGGATTTGCCGAAGTGGTGATCGAGGGCGCGTTCGGCGGCTTCATGTAGTTTTCTTGAATCGAAGGATTCGTAGGGGGAGGTGTCCTCGGTGTTGGTCGTTGAATTGGTCATCAGTGTAAATCCCTTGGAGTAAGAAGAAATTGCTCCCGAATTCGGACTTGCACATCCGGTCACCGAATACCCGATGACGCAGAAAGCCTATCGGTGATCTTCAAGCTCGCCTAGTTCATGAACAGCACCGCACTTTGCAGGAAATTTCCCATAGATTTGCGGGCCGGAAGATCAAAAGATCGCAGGCTTCGCCAGCTCCTATGTATGGACTCGCCCCACCATTCAACCCGCTTTTGAACACTGCTACCCGGTTGCATCTATGTATAAGGCCTGTTCGAGGAAGCGTTGAGCGGCTTCTGGCCAACATTGGGTTAGCTCGCGGTATGCCGATTACAGTAAGGCCTCAAGGGCCAGTAGGAGCTCAGGCATCAATCCGCGACGGTCTGACCTGGGGTCAATGTTCTTCAGCATGGGTTGGAGCGGTTTACGCCCCGGTGGCAGAACTTTGTTGTCAGTGACTCATCGCAGCCTCCTGGCCATCGCCCGGCCGGCGCCGATAAGTCTGGTCGTTTTGCAGCAGCACCCAGAGGATGCGCAGATTTCGATTGGCTAATCGCACTGCTGCCTGCTTGCGGCCCAGGCGGGAAATCCAGCGCCAAAGACGCCTGTCGTCCGGCTGCTCTGAATCCGGACGTATCTGTCTTAAAACGGCATGAGCGCCCTGAATCGTTAAACTTCGCAGATAAGCGTCACCGTTCTTGCTCATTCCGCCCAATCGGTTTTTCTCGCCAGAGCTGTGCTGGCTGGGCACCAATCCGAAGTAGGCGGCGAACAAACGGGCGTTGGCGAAGCGTTCGGGTTCGGTCTGCTTGGCCAGCAGCGCCGTGGCAATGATCGGACCAACACCGCGCACCGTCATCAGCCGCTTCGCCGTTTCATCCTCATTCGCTGCCGTTTCCAGCCGACCGGTCAGCACGTTGACGCGCTCACCCAGTTGGCCCCACTCACCCAAAAGTTCGGCGATCAGTTCACGCAGCAAATCAGGTAGCGGCTGAGTGGCATCTTCCAGAACTCGAGGCACGAGCTGCCTGATCGCTATCTCACCCTGAGCCATGGCTACCCCATGTTCCAACAGCAAGGCGCGTATCTGATTACCCACCGCAGTGCGGCGCCGCACATAGCCCTGACGAGCCCTGTGCAGGGCCTGCATCGCCAGCGCCGCAGCACTCTTGATCGGTACTGCCGAAATTTTGCAGTCGCGGCCTGCACGCAAGATCGCCAATACATCGTTGCGATCATTTTTTGGGCCGCTACGATGACTGGCAACCAGCTGGGCCGGCAGGATGCGGACGGAATTACCCTGCATCTGGAGCAATCGCGCCCATGCTTGAGCGCCGGGCCCGGTTTCAACTAACACCGTAACGCTCGCGGGAAGCCCACGCAGAAATACCTGAAAGGCTTCTCGCGACTTGATTCGATCTTCGAAAATCACCTGACCGAGGGCATCCTCCCCAGCCACCTGAAAAACCCTCTTGGCAAGATCTATCGCAACTGTGGAGCATGCCGACACGTCGGCTGACAAGGATTGATCAATCGTCGTATGCTTTTTCATGGCCTCGCCCTCGCTGTCGTTGGCTTCTATAAGAATGCCACCGTGGCGCACAGACGCCTCGGCTTGGGCGAGTCCATCCAATTACAGAGATGTGTTTCAACAGGTGTAGGACGTTGCTTGCGGAATCGTGACTTGGCAGTCATCGTGCGGGAAAAAGTCCGCATCCTCTTCCATCAGAGTCAGATACTGGCGTTATCGTCCGAATCCCTTACACTGCCCCGGCCGTTCATTTTCCTTTTGAGGCTGTGCGCATGAAATTTCGTTTTCTCCTGTGGATGATGGGTTTGTTGATGGGTAAGGCCAGCCGGACCAATCCTGCGTTCCAGCAGCAGTTGGGTGACAAGGATCTGGTGTTTCAGCTGCAGACGCTGGATGCGAAAGTGGCGCGGCATTTCGTGGTCAAGGATCAGCGCATCACCAGCAAGTCTGGCGTGGTGGCAGAGCCGGCGTTTGCGATTGCGTTTAAAGATGCCGGTTATGGCTTTGCGACGATGCAGGCGAAGAACAAGCAGTTGGCGTTTATGGAGGGGATTCAGGACAAGTCGATCCAGCTGAAGGGCAATCCGGCGCTGGTGATGTGGTTTCAAGGGTTGATGAAGTATTTGGTGCCGAGGAAGGCTAAGCCTAAGGCTTGAGCCTTTGGTGACGCGGAGCGTCACGGGAGGCATCCCCACGCGGAGCGTGGGAACGATCAGTGGCTGTCTGGTAGACCGAGTTGGATTCTTCGCGAGCAGGCTCACTCCCACAGGGATTTGTGTAAATCCTGGGGAGCGGGCCTGTTCTGTTTTAGCCCTGACTGAACTGCGAGGCCAGTTCGCGCAGCAGGACTTCGGCTTCGAGGACTTTGCTGACCACGTCGTTAGCCTTGTCGCGCGTCAAACCAACACGTTCGAGCAGGGCGTCGGGGATGTCTTCGTCCGGCCCCGAACCGATGCCACGGCTGCGCAGCAGGCGTACGGCCAGGCAGACGAGGTTCGGGTATTCGGCGTAGGCGCCGTCGTAGCTTGGGTCGTGCTGGAAGCGCAGGGCGGTGGCCAGTTCGTCCGGCATGTCCCAGTAGCGCATCAGCCACGAGCCGATCTGTTCGCGGCTGATACCCAGCAGGTGTTGCTCGATGTAGCTGTGGCACAGGTGCGGGTTGACCTCCAGGTGACGGCAGATCAGCGAGAAGTGCGGCGGGAACACGTGGGCCAGCAGCAGGTAACCGAAGTTGTGCAGCAGACCAGCGAGGTAGGTCAGGCCGGCTTCCGGGCGCTGGGCGCGCGGCATGGCGCGGGTCAGGCCTTCGATGACGGCGGCGGTGTAGATCGACTGCTGCCAGTACGGCGTGGTGTGTTGCGGGTGGTCTTTTGGCAGGCTCAGGGTCTTGCCGAGGGCAAGGCCCAGCGCCAGGTTGATTACGAGATCAAAACCCAGCACGCGGACGATCGCGTCTTCCACCGAACGAATCTTGCCCGGCGAGGCGTAGTACGGCGACGCTGCCCAGCTCACCACTTGCGCTGCCAGCGCCGGATCGGTTTCAACGACGCCGGTGATGTCGTCGATGGTGGCGTTGGGGTCGACGCGCAGCTTGATGATTTTTTGTGCAGTTTCGGCCAGCGGCGGAATTTCGATGGTCGCTTCCAGACGTTGCTGAATGCGCCGCGCGGTGAACGCCTGCACGGCCTGGGTGATTTCCTCGCGGTCATCGTCCGGGCGGTCGAGGTTCGGGCGAATGCTGCTCAGGGCTTCGCCGAAGTTGGCGGCGCTGGCCTTGGTCAGCATCGATTTGAAGTCTTCGCTGCTGATTTCCAGCAGCAGGCCCGGCTCGCCGGAGTTGATCAGCAGCTTCGGCTCGCGCAGCAGGCTTTCTTCGTAGAGGCACGGCGAACTGGTCAGCGCCGGCAGGCCCGGCAGCAGGCTCAGATTGTGTTTGCCGAGCATCTTTTCCAGGCGCTCGGTGGACACGGCTGTGAGGCGGCGACCAGTGAGTTCGGCGAGGCGATTGAGATCCAGCAACTGGCTCTGTGGAAACAGCACCATCAACGCGCCCACGGCGTCATCCAGCAACACCGCCTGCACTTTGCGCGAGGCATTGAGGCCGTGGTGGTCGAGCACTTCTTCGTAGGCAACGCCCAGCTTGTTGAGCAGCAGCCGAATAACAGACGGAGCTTGCGGAGATTCGGGGACGAGAGCAGCTTCGGTCATGGTCTGTATCCGTTTTTGAAACAATGGCAGGAGTATAACCAGCTCTGTAGGAACGATCCTGCACAAACTGCGACGGTGCTCACACTTGGCCGTATTGCTGCCCATGGCGCAGCCAACGGTCAAGCAATGGGCTGACGTGGGTCGGCCAGCGCTCCAGCAAAGCCTGGGCGGCGTCGCGCACGGCGGGCAGCAGGTCGGCATCGCGCATCAGGTCGGCGACCTTGAATTGCAGCAGGCCGGTCTGACGGGTGCCGAGCATTTCCCCAGGGCCACGCAGTTCGAGGTCTTTTTCGGCGATGACGAAACCGTCGTTGGTCTCGCGCATGATGCCCAAACGCTGACGGCCGATCTGCGACAGCGGCGGGTGGTAGAGCAGCACACAATGGCTGGCCGCGCTGCCCCGACCAACCCGACCGCGCAACTGGTGCAGTTGCGCGAGGCCGAGGCGCTCGGGGTTTTCGATGATCATCAGGCTGGCGTTGGGCACGTCGACGCCGACTTCGATCACGGTGGTGGCGACCAGCAGTTGCAGGTTACCGGCCTTGAACTCGGCCATCACTGCGGCTTTCTCGACCGGCTTCATGCGCCCGTGAATCAGCCCGACTTTCAATTCGCCGAGGGCGGCGGTGAGGTCCTCGAACGTGGTTTCGGCGGCCTGGCAAGTCAGCTCTTCGGATTCTTCAATCAGCGTGCACACCCAATAGGCCTGTCGCCCTTCGGCGCAGGCGCTGCGTACTCGCTCGATGACTTCGACGCGGCGGGTGTCGGTGACCAGCACGGTGTTGACCGGCGTTCGCCCGGGCGGCAATTCATCGAGGATCGAGGTGTCGAGGTCGGCGTAGGCACTCATCGCCAATGTGCGTGGAATCGGCGTGGCGGTCATGATCAGTTGATGTGGGCACATGCGCCCGCCGACGCCTTTCTGCCGCAATGCCAGACGCTGTTGCACGCCGAAGCGGTGCTGTTCGTCGATGATCACCAGCGCAAGGTTCTTGAACTGCACTTCGTCCTGAAACAGCGCGTGGGTGCCGACCACCATTGGCGTGCCGCTGGCGATCTGTTCCAGCGCGGCGACGCGATTCTTGCCCTTGAGCTTGCCGGCCAGCCATGCGACTTCAATGCCCAGCGGTTCGAGCCAGCGCTTGAAGGTGATGAAGTGCTGTTCGGCGAGGATCTCGGTCGGTGCCATCAGCGCGACCTGATAACCGGCCTCCAGCGCCTGCAACGCGGCGAGGGCGGCAACCACGGTTTTACCCGCGCCGACGTCACCCTGAATCAGGCGCAACATCGGTTCGTGCTGGCTGAGGTCGTAGGCAATTTCATTGCCGACGCGTTGCTGAGCACCGGTTGGGCTGAAGCCGAGGTTCTTCAGGTATTTCGGCGGCAGCCTGGTGGCTTTCGGCATCGCTGGCGCGCGCAGGGAACGCATGCTTTCACGCAGACGCTGCTGCGACAGTTGATGGGTGAGCAGTTCTTCGAAAGCCAGGCGATGCTGCGCCCAGTGATGGCCAAGGGCGAGTTCATCGACATCGGCATCGGCGGGCGGGTTGTGCAGGTAACGGATCGCGTCGGCCAGCGGCGCCAGTTGGTAGTCGCGGGCCAGTTCGGTCGGCAGCCAGTCGGGCAGGGTGCTCGGCTTGAGCAGCGTCAGGGTCTGCATGCACAACTGGCGCAGGCGCTGTTGGGTCAGGCCTTCGGTGAGCGGATAGACCGGGGTCAGGGTTTCATCCACTGGCGGCGGTTCGTCGCCGGTGATGGCGCGGTATTCCGGGTGGTAGATTTCCAGGCCTGAGGCGCCGGGCCGGGCTTCACCGTAGCAGCGAACCCGCGTGCCACGCTTGAGGCCTTCTTTCTGCGCATTGCTGAAATGGTAGAAGCGCAGGCTCAGCCCGCCGGTGCCGTCCTGCAAGCGCACGACCAGGCTGCGGCGGCGACCCATGACTACATCGGCGCCGCTGACGGTGCCTTCGACCACGGCGTCCTGCCCCGGCCGCAATGCGCCGATCGGCACCACGCGGGTGCGATCCTGATAACGCAGTGGCAGGTGGAACAGCACGTCCTGCAGATTCTCCAGGCCAACCTTGGCCAGCTTCTCGGCCATGGCTTCGCCGACACCCTTGAGTGCCGTCACCGACACTTGCGACAGCTCCGTCATGACGCTCGCTTAACCGGCCGTAACCGGCGCGGCAGGCTTGGCCACCGAACACAGGCGAATGGAGTCGGCGAGGATCTCGATGGCTTTCGGCCGTGGGAAGCTCGCGCGCCAGGCGATCGCCACGGTGCGGAACGGCACCGGCGCGGTCAGTGGGCGCACTTCGATCACGCCGGGGGCGTAGTGATGGCTGTCCACTGCCGACAGCGGCAGGATCGAGATGCCCAAGCCGGAGGCGACCATGTGGCGAATGGTTTCCAGCGAGCTGGACTCGACCGTGGTGTGCTTGGCGCCGTCGTTGCCTTTGGTCAGGGTCGGGCAGGCCTCGAGCACCTGATCGCGGAAACAGTGGCCTTCACCGAGCAGCAGCAGGCTCTTGTCGTTGAGCAGGCCGGCGTCGATGGACTCTTTCTTGGTCCACGGGTGCTGGGCCGGCATCAGGACGTAGAACGGCTCGTCGTACAGCGGCAGGGTCAGCACGTCGGCTTCGTTGAACGGCAGGGCGATGATGATCGCGTCGAGCTCGCCGTTGCGCAGTTTGTCGCGCAGCACGTGGGTAAAGTTTTCTTCGATGTACAACGGCATCTGCGGGGCAACCCGGTGCAGTTGTGGGATCAGGTGCGGGAACAGGTACGGGCCGACGGTGTAGATGGCGCCGACTTTCAGCGGCGCGGTCAGCTGATTCTTGCCGGCCTGGGCCAGTTCGCGAATGCCTTGGGCCTGTTCCAGGACCTTCTGCGCCTGGGCGACGATGCCTTCGCCGACCGGGGTCAGGCGCACGGCGCTTTTGCTGCGCTCGAAAATCAGCACACCGAGTTCGTCTTCAAGTTTCTTCACGCCCACCGACAGCGTCGGCTGACTGACGTGGCAACGCTCGGCGGCATGGCCGAAATGCTGCTCTTGGGCGAGGGTAACGATGTAGCGTAATTCTGTGAGAGTCATAGCAAGCGTCCATGAAGATGCGCGCCAAGCATACCGGCTGCGATCGATAGACGCACGTTATCAGACTGCGGGCTGAGTGCGACACCGGTCGAGGTCGGTTTGCCGCTGGCAGATACGCAAAAGGCACCTTTCGGTGCCTCTTGGCTGGATCTACTGGTTAGCACATCACTTTGTGGGAGCGAGCTTGCTCGCGAATGCGGTATGTCAGACGAAACTGCTCTGACTGACCTGGCGCCTTCGCGAGCAAGCTCGCTCCCACAGGTATTGCGGTGTTGCTTAGCGACGGCGTTCGAGCGAATAAACAAACGGCGCAACAATTTCGATCGAGCCGTTGTTGAGCATGTCGGCCGGCGGCTTTGGCAGCGGTTGGGCGCGGCGGATCATGTCCAGGGTGGCCCGGTCCAGATCAGCGTTGCCAGAGCGGCCCACCAGTTCGAACGACAGCACATTACCTTCGCCATCAACCACGAAGCGCAGACGATTCAAGCCTTCCTTGCCACGCGATTGCGCACTCTGCGGGTACTTCTTGTACTTCTGCAGATGCGCGAGCAGGGTGCCTTGCCAACTGGCCTTGGCCGCCAACTGAGCCGGCGACGGACCTGGTGCAGGCTGGGCGGATTTCTCCGTCGGCGCCTGGGTCGGCTGAGTGTCGGCCGGTTTTTCCTCGGAAGGTTTTTCCTTCGGCGGCTCGGGCAGCTTTTTCTCGACCGGCTTCGGCGGTTTTGGCTTGGGCTTCGGCTTGGGTTTGGGTACCGCGATTTCCGCTTTCGGTGCTTCAGCCAGTTTCGGAATCGGCAATTCTTCCACCGGAGCCGGTGGCTGCGGCGGTGTGACGACTTTCGGCGGAGCCGGCGGTGGCGGGGCAGGCAACGGGGCCAGCTCGACCATCATTGCCTGCGGCGGCAATTCGATGGGCGGGCGGGCAGTCCAGTTCAGCGCCAGCGCGATGGCCAGCGCATGCACGCCCAGCACCACGGCCAGGCTACCGCTGTAACGCGTCAGCTTATGGCGCGTCGTGATCATTTCTTGGCTGCCGTCTCAAGACCGACCAGACCGACCTTCAGGTAACCGGCGGCGCGCAGGCTGTCCATCACGCTCATCAGGTCGCCGTAATCCACGCCTTTGTCGGCCTGGAAGAAGATGGTGGTGTCTTTCTTGCCCTGGGTCTTGGCGTCGAGGGTGGCGCCGAGGGTTTCGGCTTTCACTTCGTCGTCACCGAGGAACAGGCGCTGGTCAGCTTTCACACTGAGGAACACCGGTTTCTCTGGCCTCGGCGCCGGTTTGGCGGTCGAGGCGGGCAGGTCGACTTTGATGTCCACAGTGGCCAACGGCGCGGCCACCATGAAGATGATCAACAGCACCAGCATCACGTCGATGAACGGCGTGACGTTGATTTCGTGGTTCTCGGCCAGATCGTCGTCTGCGCCTTCTTTCAAATGCAGGCCCATGGCCGATTACCCCACTTTAACCATGTGCGGCTGCGAGCTGCGCTCAGGCTGGTGGTCGAGGTCGCGGCTGACCAGCAGCAGGACTTCTGCCGAGGCATCGGAGACCTGCGCCTTGTAACCGGCGATGGAGCGGGCGAAGACGTTGTAGATCACCACCGCAGGGATCGCCGCAACCAGACCCAGTGCAGTGGCCAGCAGGGCTTCAGCGATACCCGGTGCGACAACGGCGAGATTGGTGGTCTGGGTTTTGGCGATGCCGATGAACGAGTTCATGATGCCCCACACGGTACCGAACAGACCTACGAACGGTGCGGTCGAACCGATGGTGGCGAGGACGCCGGTGCCGCTGCTCATGTTGCGACCGCAGGCAGCAACAAGGCGCTCGAGGCGGAAGCTGACACGCTCCTTGATGCCTTCTTTCTCGCGGCTGTTGACCGACAGGCGCATCTCTTCGAGCGCGTCATGCACCAGCAGGTTGGCGAGGGTGCCTTCTTTACCAGCGGTGGCGCTGGCTTCCTTGAGGGTGGTGGCTTTTTTCAGTGCAGCGATTTCGCCACGCAGACGACGCTTGGCGCCCATCAGCTCGAAGCCTTTGGCGATCCAGATGGTCCAGGTGATGATCGAAGCGATGGCCAGACCGATCATCACGATTTTCACGATGATGTCGGCGTTCTGGTACATGCCCCACGGCGACAGGTCGTGGGCCATGCCCAAGGTGTTGTCGGCTTCGAGGACTTCAGGTGCGTCGGCCGCGTCGACAGCCTGCACCGGATCGGTGGCGGCCGGTGCAGCCGGAGCGGCAGCGGGTGCGCTCTGCTCGGTGGCGGCTGGGGTGGCGGGCGCTTGGGCGTCGGCGAAGGCGGCGGTCGGTGCCAGCATCAGGCTGAGCAACAGAGCCGCGACAGCGCTCCAGGCGCGAGGTCGAGTGGTTGGCGAAGCGGGAGTTTGATTACGTGTCATGCTGGCCGGACCTGAGATAGAAAAACGTTGTTGCTCTTCCAGGCCTCGTGAGGCCGAGAACAAAAGTGGCGTGCATTATTGCAAGTAATTCTTGTTAACAAAAGTAATAGAGTAACTTTTTTTCCTTCATTGCTAGCCGTTCGTCCTGTGCCAGAGCTAGTCTGTGCCTTTCCGATGGGAGTTTTCTGATGTCCGCGCCTTCTGTTTTGATTGCCGGTTGTGGTGATGTCGGCAGTCGTCTGGCCACGCAATTGCTGGCGGCTGGCTGGCAAGTCCATGGCCTGCGCCGCGACGTTTCCAAGCTGCCGGAGGGTGTCATCGGCGTCGCCGGCGATCTGTTCAACGAAGAATGCCCGGCGACCTGGCCGGTGGGTGCCGTGGATTATCTGGTGTATTGCGCTGCGGCCACCGACCACGATGAAGAGGGCTACCGCAAGGCCTACGTGCAAGGCTTGCAGAACGTGCTGAGCTGGCTGGACGACTATGGGCAAGTGCCTGAGCGGCTGATCTTCGTGTCGAGCAGCAGCGTGTACGGCCAGCAGGATGGAGCATGGGTGGATGAGACCTCCGAGACTGTCGCGGCCGGATATTCAGGTCGCTTGATGCTCGAAGCCGAGCAGGTCGCGCTCAATAGCGGCATCCCGGCAAGTGTGCTGCGCCTGACCGGCATTTACGGCCCGGGTCGCGAGTGGCTGCTGACTCAGGTGCGTGGCGGCTATCGCGTGGCGGTTGAGCCGCCGCTGTATGGCAATCGGATTCATGCCGATGATGCAGCGGGGCTGCTGGCGTTCCTGCTGGAAAAAGACCGCGAGGGCGTGCAGCTGGAGGATTTTTACATCGGCGTCGACGACGCGCCAGCGCCATTGGCCGAAGTGGTGGGCTGGTTGCGCGAGTACCTGGGTGTGACTGAATGGGCCGAAGACGCCAGCGTGCGCCGCACCGGCAGCAAGCGTTGCAGCAATGCGCGGGCGAAAGCGTTGGGGTGGGTGCCGAAATATCCCAGCTACCGTGAAGGCTACGCAGCGATTCTTGAAGGTAAGTGCTGAATTACCGGCAACACAAAAAACACTGTGGGAGCGAGCCTGCTCGCGAATGCGGTATGTCAGTCATTATCAGTTTGACTGACCCACCGCGTTCGCGAGCAGGCTCGCTCCCACATTTGATCTTCTGAGATTTCGGAGGCAGGTTACTGCTTCTCCAGCAACCACTTGCGCTCACCTGCGGCGAACTGCGGTTGCTCATCCGCTAGCGCAGCGTTCACTGCCTGCAGAATCTCCAGCTCCTTGCCCTTGCGCACAAAGATCCAGTTGTTGCCCTGGCCATTGAGTTGCAGCCACATGCTGTCGTTACCATTGCTCATCGACGCGCAATCTCCGGCGAGGCACAAGGCATAACGATCAACGCCCGGCAGGCCGGTTACCTGGCCGTCTGCCTGAAACTGCACCGTACCGCCTTCACCCTGACCGCTGGCGATGGTCCAGTTGCCGCCCAGATACGCCGAATACAGAGCACGTTCGAAGCTCGCACCGATTGGTGCGCCCTCGGGCACCGGGATCTGTGCGCGATCGAAAAGCTGCTCGGGTTCGTTGTCGCTGGCAGCTTGTTGCAGGCGCCCGCCATCGCGTTTCAGTTCGCTGGCCGAGCTGCCATAGAAGTCTACTTTCCAGGCGCCGGACTCTTCGCCCAGCAGCCGTCCTTCGACATTCTCAAAACCGTTGGTATAGCGGGCCTGACCGGCCTTGGTGTTGACGTCCCATTCCAGATTCGGGCCGTAAGCCTGCAGCGCTTCACGCAGGGGGCCGCCCTTGGCGGCGGCATCGATCGCCACCTGGTTGATCCAGGTGCCGCTGATGTCACGGTCGGCAGGGTCGCTGGCGCAGCCGCCGAGAAACAGGGCGAGCAGCGAGAGAGCTAGCGCTTTGCGCATGGTGGAATCCTTTCAAAACCTTTTCTTGCGGCAGTCGGCGCGGCGTGTAGGCCGCGCCGTGCGCATCACTCGATGACCAGAATGGCATCCATTTCAACCTGCGCACCCTTCGGCAGGGCGGCCACGCCAATGGCGGCGCGGGCAGGGTAAGGCTGGTCGAAATACTTGCCCATGATCTCGTTGACCTTGGCGAAGTGGCTCAGGTCGGTGAGGAAGATGTTCAGTTTGACGATGTCCTTGAACGAACCGCCGGCGGCTTCGGCCACGGCTTTGAGGTTCTCGAAGACCTGGACGGTCTGGGCTTCGAAGCCTTCGACCAGTTCCATGGTTTTCGGGTCCAGGGGAATCTGGCCCGACATGTAAACGGTGTTGCCTGCCTTGATCGCCTGGGAGTAAGTGCCAATGGCGGCCGGGGCCTTGTCGCTGGTGATGACGGTTTTGGTCATGTAGGACTCCTTGTAATAGGCAGGTTATGCACGCATGCGGGTGATGCGGATCACCCCGGTCAAAGCGCGCAGCTTCTTGATCACGCGGGCCAGGTGCACACGGTCGTGGACGCTGACCACCAACTGCACGACGCTGATGCGACCATCGCGTTCGTCCATGCTGATTTTCTCGATATTGCCGTCGGCTGCGTTGACGCTGCTGGCCAGCAGCGCGATCAGGCCGCGCTGATGTTCCAGTTCGACGCGCAGCTCGACGTTGAATTCGCCGGTGACATCCTTGGCCCACGAGAGCTGGATGCATTTTTCCGGGTTGTGCCTGATTTCGCTGATGTTGCGGCAGTTGTCCAGGTGCACGACCATGCCTTTGCCCGCCGACAGGTGCCCGACAATCGGGTCGCCGGGGATCGGCGTGCAGCACTTGGCGTAGCTGAGCACCAGGCCTTCGGTGCCGCGAATCGCCAGCGGACCTTCCGGGCTCGGCAGTTGCTCACCTTCGCCGAGCAGGCGACGGGCAACGACATAGGCCATGCGATTGCCCAGGCCGATGTCTTCGAGCAGGTCTTCGATCAGTTCGAGGCGATACTCGGTAAGCATGGCTTTGACGCGCTCGGCCGGAATCTTTTCCAGCGAGCTGTCGAAACCGTTGAGCACTTTGTTCAGCAGGCGTTCGCCGAGGCTGATGGACTCGGAGCGGCGCTGTAGCTTCAGCGCGTGGCGGATATGTGTGCGGGCCTTGCCGGTAACGACGAAGTTGAGCCACGCCGGGTTCGGCCGGGCGCCGGGAGCGCTGACGATCTCGACCGTGGAGCCGCTTTGCAGCGGTTCGGACAGCGGCGCGAGACGACGGTTGATGCGGCAGGCGATGCAGCTGTTGCCGACGTCGGTGTGTACCGCGTAGGCAAAGTCGACGGCCGTAGAGCCTTTGGGCAGCTCCATGATCCGGCCTTTGGGCGTGAACACGTAGACCTCGTCCGGGAACAGGTCGATCTTCACGCTTTCGATGAATTCCAGCGAGTTGCCGGCGCGTTGCTGCATTTCCAGCACGCCTTTGACCCATTGGCGAGCGCGTGCGTGCGTGCCTTTGGGCTGCTCGTCACCGCTGGATTTGTACAGCCAATGGGCGGCGATGCCGTTGTTGGCCATCTCTTCCATTTCGCGGGTGCGGATCTGGATCTCGATCGGTACACCGTGCATGCCGAACAGCGTGGTATGCAGCGACTGGTAGCCGTTGGCCTTGGGGATCGCGATGTAATCCTTGAAGCGCCCCGGCAACGGTTTGTACAAATTATGCACAGCACCCAGTACGCGGTAGCAGGTATCGACCTTGTCGACGATGATCCGGAACGCGTAGACGTCCATGATTTCGTTGAAGGCCCGACGCTTGCCGCGCATTTTCTTGTAGATGCCGTAGAGGTGTTTCTGCCGACCGCTGACTTCGCCCTGGATGCCGTCGATGGCGAGGCAGTGACCAAGGGATTCTTCGATCTTGTTGACGATTTCCTTGCGGTTGCCCCGGGCGCGCTTGACCGCCTGGTAGATCCGCGCGGAACGCATCGGGTGCATGGCCTTGAAGCCGAGGTCTTCGAATTCGATGCGGATCGCGTGCATGCCCAGCCGGTTGGCGATGGGTGCGTAGATCTCGAGGGTTTCCTTGGCGATGCGCCGGCGCTTTTCGCCGGACAGCACTTCCAGCGTGCGCATGTTGTGCAGACGGTCGGCGAGCTTGACCAGGATCACCCGGATGTCGCGCGCCATGGCCATGGCCATTTTCTGGAAGTTTTCCGCCTGGGCTTCGGCCTTGGTCTCGAAATTCATCTGGGTCAGTTTGCTGACCCCGTCGACCAGTTCGGCCACGGTTTCACCGAACTGCGCTTGCAGCGCTTCCTTGGCGATACCGGTGTCTTCGATCACGTCATGCAGCATCGCGGCCATCAGGCTCTGATGGTCCATGTGCATGTCGGCAAGAATATTGGCCACGGCAAGAGGATGCGTGACGTACGCCTCACCGCTGCGACGGCGCTGACCGTCATGGGCTTGTTCGGCGTAGAAATACGCTCGGCGGACCAGGTTGACCTGGTCGTTGCCGAGGTAGGTCGATAAGCGATCGGCGAGGGCGTCTATGCTCGGCATGATGATTCCTGCCGAAAGCTGTGACCCCGCGCCGTGCTACGTCGACCAGGCATAGGCTTAGACGGCCTCGTTCGACTCGTCCTCGAACGCTGCGAACAGCGGTTCATCCTGGACGATTTCCTGCTCGGCGATGAACTCGTAGCTCATCAGGCCTTCAGCAATTTCACGCAGCGCGACAACAGTCGGCTTGTCGTTTTCCCACTGCACCAATGGCTCTTTGCCGCCGGTGGCCAGTTGACGGGCACGCTTGGTAGAGAGCATGACCAGCTCAAAGCGGTTTTCCACGTGTTCTAGGCAGTCTTCAACGGTTACGCGGGCCATGGTATTCCTCGGAGCGAATGCAATATGCGCGCTGCCCGGTTGGGCGAGCGGACTGAGCAGTTTAAAAAATCACCAGCGATTAGGGAAGCGCTGATTTTTTGACCAGACCCTTCAACGCGCTGCAAGCACCAATGTAAAGCGCTTGCAGGCATTTTGGGAAGTGCTGTTTCAGCCGAGCAATTCAGCCAGCAATTTGCCGAAACGCACTTGCTGGCGTTTCTGTTGCAGCTGATTGGCGCGGAAAATCGCTTTCAGATCGTCCAGCGCGTGGGCGAAATCGTCGTTGATGATCAGGTAATCGTAGTCGACGTAATGGCTCATCTCGCTGACCGCCTCGCGCATGCGGCCGTCGATGATCTCGTCGCTGTCCTGGCCACGGTTGGTCAGGCGCTGGTGCAGGGCTTGCAGCGACGGCGGCAGGATGAAGATCGAGCGCGCCTGCGGCATCAGCTTGCGCACTTGCTCGGCGCCTTGCCAGTCGATTTCCAGAATCAGGTCGTGACCTTCGTCCAGGGTTTGCTGCAGGCGGCTTTGCGAGGTGCCGTAGAAGTTGCCGAAGACTTCGGCGCGCTCCAGAAAGTCTCCGTGCTCGCCCATCTTCACGAACTCTTCGCGGGTTACGAAGTGGTAGTTCACGCCGTCCACTTCGCCCGGGCGCATGGCGCGGGTGGTGTGCGAAACGGAAACGCGTATCTCCGCATCGGCGTCGGTCAAGGCCTTGACCAGACTGCTCTTGCCCGCGCCCGATGGCGCGGAAATGATGTACAGGGTGCCGGTGTGTTGGGTCATGTCAGGGTAGCCTTACTCAATATTTTGCACTTGTTCGCGCATCTGCTCGATCAACACCTTGAGGTTGACGGCGGCCTGGGTGCTGCGCGGGTCGAAGGCTTTGGAGCCCAGTGTGTTGGCTTCGCGGTTGAGCTCCTGCATCAGGAAGTCCAGACGCCGCCCGGCGGCCCCACCGGACTTGAGCACCCGGCGAACTTCGATGATGTGAGTGCTCAGGCGATCCAGTTCTTCGGCCACGTCGCTTTTTTGCGCGAGGATGACCATTTCCTGTTCCAGGCGCTGCGGGTCGAGCTCGGCCTTCATATCGGCAAAGCGATCGAGGACCTTCTGGCGCTGGGTGGCGAGCATCTGCGGCACCAGTTCACGCAGGGTTACCACGTCTTCTTCGATGGAAGTCAGGCGGTCGTTGATCAAGCGAGCCAGCTCCGCGCCTTCGCGCTCGCGGCCAGCCTTCAGATCCTTCAAGCCCTGATTGAACAGCGCCAGCGCTTCGGCATTCAGCGCTTGCGGGTCGGTCGCATCGGCCACCAGCACGCCGGGCCAGGCCAGCACTTCCAGAGGATTCAGCGCAGCCGGATTCTTGATCAGCCCGGCAACGGTTTCCGCAGCGGCCACCAGTTGCGCGGCGCGCTCGCGGTCCACTTGCAGCGGTTTGCCGGTGCTTTCTTCGGTGAAGCGCAGCGTGCATTCGAGTTTGCCCCGCGACAGGCCCTGACGCAGCGCTTCACGCACGGCGCCTTCGAGGTCGCGGAACGATTCGGGCAAGCGCAGGTGCGGTTCCAGATAGCGGCTGTTGACCGAGCGCAGTTCCCAGCTCAGGGTGCCCTGAACGCCGGCTTTCTCGACGCGGGCGAAGGCGGTCATGCTGTGCACCATGGCGGTGACCTCGCAATGCAGATCGGCGCGAAACGCTGTTTCGCAGGCGCGATTTCAATGAATTTAAGCCGACTGGCAGCAAAGGCGCAGGATTGTAGCGCAGTGCGGCGAATGCGCCCAAACACACGGTGTGACAAAGCGCTGCAGCCCGTCGGTTATGCGCGCTTGGGGGGGCTTCGGTCGTCGGCCGGCGGTTTTAACCAGTGCCCACTCGCGGTGCGGCGCTCTATAATGCTCCGCAGTTTTCCGTCCTCAGTACAGGTATCCCTATGAAACGTCCAAGTGGTCGCGCTGCCGATCAGCTCCGCTCGATCCGCATCACCCGCAACTACACCAAACACGCCGAGGGATCCGTACTGGTCGAATTCGGTGACACCAAAGTCATCTGCACTGTCAGCGTCGAGAACGGCGTGCCGCGCTTCCTCAAAGGCCAGGGCCAGGGCTGGTTGACTGCCGAGTACGGCATGCTGCCGCGCGCCACCGGCGAGCGTAACCAGCGTGAAGCCAGCCGTGGCAAGCAGGGCGGGCGTACTCTGGAAATCCAGCGCCTGATCGGTCGTTCCCTGCGCGCAGCGCTGGACATGTCCAAGCTCGGCGACGTGACCCTGTACGTCGATTGCGACGTGATCCAGGCCGATGGTGGCACTCGCACCGCTTCCATCACCGGCGCCATGGTTGCGCTGGTCGATGCCTTGAAAGTGATCAAGAAGCGCGGCGGCCTGAAAGGCGGTGACCCGCTCAAGCAGATGATCGGTGCGGTCTCGGTCGGCATGTACCAGGGCGAGCCGGTGCTGGATCTGGACTATCTTGAAGATTCCGCTGCTGAAACCGACCTGAACGTGGTGATGACCAGCACCGGCGGCTTCATCGAAGTGCAGGGCACCGCTGAAGGCGCGCCGTTCCAGCCTGACGAGCTCAATGCCATGCTGGAACTGGCCAAGCAGGGCATGAACGAAATCTTCGAATTGCAGAAGGCTGCGCTGGCCGACTGAGGTTTTTGACCACAAGGAGGACGTGATGAGTGATGAGCAAGAGTTGCTGCCCAAACCGAGCCAGGAGGTTCGCCAGTGGGCGATGTTCTGTCACTTGTCCGCCTTGCTGGGGATCTGGATTCCGTTCGGCAATCTGATCGGGCCGCTGATCCTTTGGCAGATGAAGCGCGAGAAGGACCCTTTTATCGATGCACAGGGCAAAGAAGCGCTGAATTTTCAGATCACTGTCGCCATTGCCTCGATGATCTGCTTTCTGCTCATGCTGCTGATCATTGGTTTCTTCCTGTTTGGCTTGCTGGCGATCGCCGCACTGGTCCTGACGATCATTGCAGGGGTCAAAGCCAACGAAGGTTTCCCGTACAGATATCCGTTCACTTGGCGACTGATCAAGTAACAGTCTGTTGTATCGCTATATGGAAATGCCCCGACTTATCGGGGCATTTTTATTTGTGCAACTCAATAATTGGTTTTTGTTGTAGGACTAGTCTGTTGTCGATGTGCGGTTTGGCATTTATTTATTGATATTTCTCCATTACATCTTTGGTCACAACTGATCGAGCAAGTGCTTATTCCCGTTCTTGTTATTGACGCGAGCAGGTTGTTAAAGTTGCCCGATGCAATGTTTCGATTGAAACATTTCGATATGTTCAAGCCATCGATGGCACTTGAATTCCCCAGTAATCAGTGTTGATAAAATCAGCCGGTTCACCCGTCGAGCCCAGGTAAAAGCTCGCCTCGTGAATACTCAGCCAAGAATAATCCACATGATTGAGCTCGATTTCTACGGCACGCTCGTGGCCGCTTCTTTAGTACTACTGCTCGGACGCGGGCTTGTTACGCGTGTCGGCTTTCTGCGAAGTTACAATATCCCTGAACCGGTAGCGGGTGGCCTGGTGGTTGCCGTGCTCCTGTTGATTTTGCGCACTTTCGATACTGAAGTCCGCTTCGATACATCATTGCAAACACCGTTGATGTTGGCGTTCTTTGCCACGATTGGCTTGAGTGCCGACCTTGCCAGTCTGAAAAAGGGCGGGCGCATCGTCGGCATCTTCCTGCTGGCGGTCATTGGCTTGCTGGTGGTGCAGAACGCCATGGGCATCGGATTGGCAACCCTGCTCGGGCTCGACCCTTTGATGGGCTTGCTGACAGGCTCGATCACGCTCGCTGGCGGTCACGGCACTGGCGCTGCATGGGGCGCGGTGTTCAGCGAGAAATATGGCCTGGCTTCGGCTTCGGAGCTGGCGCTGGCCTCAGCGACGTTCGGTCTGGTGCTGGGCGGGTTGATCGGTGGGCCCGTCGCCCGGTTGCTGATCAAGCGCGTGCAAGTGCCGGGCTGCAGTCCCCAGCAAGCGCCGCGACTGCCAAGAGGTTTTGAACAGCCGAACAAGGAACGCTCGATCACGCCGTTTTCGTTCGTCGAGACGCTGGCGCTGATTGCCGTCAGCCTGCTCGTGGGCAATCTTTTGAATGGTTTGCTGCACGGCACTGCATTCGAACTGCCGACGTTTGTTTGCGTGCTGTTTGTGGGTGTGGTGTTGCGCAACAGTCTGTCAGCACTTGGCTTGTATCAGGTGTTCGAGCGTGAAGTTTCCGTGCTCGGAAATGTCAGCCTCTCGTTGTTTCTCGCGATCGCGCTGATGTCGCTGAAATTATGGGATCTGGCGGCGTTGGCATTGCCGATCTTCATCATTCTGGCCGTGCAGGCGCTGGTCATGGCGCTGTTCGCGATTTTCGTAACGTTCCGGGTGATGGGCAGCAACTATGATGCCGCCGTGCTCGCTGCGGGACACTGCGGCTTTGGGCTGGGTGCCACGCCTACGGCCATTGCCAACATGCAAGCGGTGACGCAGCGCTATGGCCCTTCGCAAATCGCGTTTCTGGTCGTGCCGATGGTAGGAGCGTTCTTCATCGATATCGTCAACGTCATCGTGATCAAGCTGTACCTGGCCTTGCCATTCTTCGCTGCCGTCTAGAAAGCACGGCGCATAAAAAATGCCCGCATCTCACGATGCGGGCATTTTCTTTGGCTGCGATAGGACGCTTAGATGGTCAGCGTCCAGTCGTAGTCGACGATCAACGGCGCGTGCTGCGAGAACCGTGGCTGACGCGGCAGGCGTGCACTGCGCACCGAGCGACGCAGGCCCGGGGTCAGGATCTGATAATCGAAACGCCAGCCCAGATTGAGCATCTCGGCCTGTTCGTTATCCGGCCACCAGCTGTACTGGTCGCCTTCGCGGCTGACTTCGCGCAGGGCATCGACATAACCCATGTTGCCGACAATCTCGTCCATCCAGGCGCGTTCCGGCGCCAGGAAGCCCGGGGATTGCTGGCTGTCACGCCAGTTCTTGATGTCGAGCTTCTGCTGCGCAACGTACAGCGAGCCACAATAAATGTACTCGCGACGTTTGCGTCGCTGTTTGTCCAGGTACTTGCCGAAATCGTCCATGAGCTTGAACTTCTGGTTCAAGTCCTCATCGCCGTTCATCCCCGAAGGAAACAGCAAGGTGGCAATACTGACTTTGTCGAAATCTGCTTGCAGGTAGCGCCCGTAGCGGTCGGCCGTCTCGAAACCGAGACCGCTGATGACAGCCTTCGGTTGCAACCGCGAATACAAAGCCACGCCGCCTTGGGCAGGGACTTCAGCATCGCAGGCATAAAGGAAGTAGCCATCCAGTTGGAAGGCTGGGTCATCCAGTTCAAAGGCGGAGGCACGGGTGTCCTGCAGGCAGATGACGTCGGCATTCTGGGCTTGCAGCCAACTGAGCAAACCGCGCTCGACTGCCGCCTGAATACCATTGACGTTCACACTGATGATCCGCATAAATGGCCCCAAAAATCGCGTGCGTGTATGATACACGGCGTCAAGCTAATTAGCTAAATCCGTGGTATTTGGGGTTTTTTTCATGCAAGCGTATCAGCGCGATTTCATTCGTTTTGCCATCGATCGCGGCGTTTTGCGCTTCGGTGAGTTCACCCTGAAGTCCGGGCGCACCAGTCCCTACTTCTTCAACGCCGGCCTGTTCAACTCAGGTTCGGCCCTGGCGCAGCTTGGGCGTTTCTACGCCGCCGCCATCGCCGAGAGCGGCATCTCCTTCGACGTTCTGTTTGGCCCGGCTTATAAGGGCATTCCGCTGGCGGCCACGACCGCCGTTGCGCTGGCCGAACATCACGACCGTGACCTGCCATGGTGCTTCAACCGCAAGGAAGCCAAGGCCCACGGCGAGGGCGGTAGCCTGGTTGGCGCGCCGCTGACCGGCGACGTGCTGATCATCGACGACGTGATCACCGCCGGCACCGCCATTCGTGAAGTGATGCAGATCATCGCTTCCCAGGACGGCGCCAAGGCCGCTGGTGTGCTGATCGCACTGAACCGTCAGGAGCGCGGCAACGGCGAACTGTCGGCGATCCAGGAAGTCGAGCGCGACTTCGGCATCCCGGTGATCAGCATTGTTTCGCTGAATCAGGTGCTGGAATTCCTCGCCGACGATCCGCAGCTCAAGCAGCACCTGCCAGCCGTGGAAGCGTACCGCGCCCAATTTGGCGTTTGACCAATGTGGGAGCGAGCCTGCTCGCGAATGGCCGTCACCTGTCAGCGATGTGAGGCAAATTACGCTTTCGCGAGCAGGCTCGCTCCCACAGCAAAAAGACCCGGTTCATTCAGGCTGAGCCGGGTCTTTTTGTTGGCGATCAACGCAGGCTTCGCCATTTCATCAGCAGTCTCAGCGCCAATGCAGCGTTCACCAGCGCAAAAACCAGCAGCGCTACAACCACCATCACGTACAGCGTGCGATCCACATCGAAATCCCACAGGTCCAGCGTGCTGCGGCGCATGATCCCGACTGCTGCCGGCAAGTTAACGTAAAACAGCGCCACGAAAGCGCACGTCTATGGCAATGCTCGCCAGTAGAAAGCAGCCATCACCTTGTCTCGACTGCGCTTGCGGGCCTGCGAACCTTTTTGAAATTCATCTTC
The DNA here is from genome assembly GCF_014268585.2 of Pseudomonas iranensis. Classification (NCBI taxonomy): domain Bacteria; kingdom Pseudomonadati; phylum Pseudomonadota; class Gammaproteobacteria; order Pseudomonadales; family Pseudomonadaceae; genus Pseudomonas; species Pseudomonas iranensis. The sequence continues at coordinate 30,226 of NZ_CP077092.1, read as the reverse complement.
AGCCAACGCTGCATTGAGCGCCGGCCACGCCAGATTGAACATGAACGTGGTCAGGGTCAGCAGCAAGCCACTGACCGCGACGATGTCACTGAACGGCATTCAGACCCAGCGTTGCACAGAGCAATGCGTGGGAATCTTCGCTGATCTCGAATTGCCCGGCGCTGGCCTTGCGTTTGGTGATGGGTTTGAAGGTCGGCTCGTTCTGGGTGATGAGCATGTTCAATTCATCGCGGATCACGTCCGAGCTGATCGCCACCAGAAACACGTTTTGCGCATGCTCGGCGGACTGGATTACGGCGCGCATGCTGTGCTGCAGGATGTCGTCGAGCTGGTTGCGAAAACGCGAAACGGTGTTTTTCAACAGGGTTTTGCTTTGGCTCTGGGTCAGCTGAAAGATCGTCGAGATCTGCGATTCGGTCGGCAGGGTTTGCCCGAAGTAACTCTGAATCAGATACAGCAGGCGATCCTGCTTGGCTTCGTCGGCCCGGCTGGGCATGCCGCCCTCGACCAGCATTTTCAGGTATTCGGTCAGGCTGGCTTTGGCGATGCGCTTCAGCGCATGGGCGATTTCAGCGTCGCCGATGCGCAAGGTCTTTTTCACCGGTTCCTTTTGTTCCTGCTCGAAAGCATCGGCGTCGATCGTGAACGAGATCTGCATGGCTCAGGCGCTCCGGGATTATTTTTTGCTGGCGGCTGGTGTTTCGGATTTCTCCGGGTACGGATCCTGTGGCGCGTCACCTTGGCCGGTGAGGGTTTTCCAGCCGTTCAGGACATGCGCCGATTTGCGAAACTGCGGGCAGGGCGGCATTGAAGTCTTGGCTTGATTGGAATAACGATGGCCGCAGTCCACGCATTCGTAGGTGCCTGCTGAAACATCGCTGCCGTAGGGAACGTAATCTTTCTGCATGAGTGAATCTCCGTTGGATGAGGGGAAGATCCTATGGAGATTTATTCTGAAGGGATGTCGGACGTTTCGCTGTGTGGAGTCAGGCTTTTCCTGCGCGCACAAAAAAGATCGCAGCCTTCGTCAGTTCCTACAAAAGCGGATTCTCGCGTGTGCGAAATCCCTGTAGGAGCTGTTGAAGGCTGCGATCTTTTGCTTTCAGCTATTAGCGATCAAGGACGCTTGCGATTGCTGATCAGCGTGCCCACACCGGTATCAGTGAAGATTTCCAGCAGGATCGCATTCGGCACACGACCGTCGATGATCAATGAACTGCCAACCCCACCCTGAACCGCCTCCAGTGCGCAGCGGATCTTCGGCAGCATGCCGCCGTAGATCGTGCCGTCAGCAATCAGGTCGTCGACCTGCTGCGTGCTAAGGCCGGTCAGCACGGTGCCCGACTTGTCCATCAGGCCGGCAATGTTGGTCAGCAGCATCAGCTTTTCAGCTTTCAGTGCTTCGGCAACCTTGCCCGCCACCAGGTCGGCGTTGATGTTGTACGACTCACCGTTCTCACCGACGCCAATCGGTGCGATGACCGGGATGAAGTTGCCTTTGACCAGCAGGTTCAGCAGCTCGGTATTGATGCCGACGACTTCGCCAACGTGGCCGATGTCGATGATTTCCGGCTGGGTCATCTCCGGGGTCTGACGGGAGACGGTGAGCTTCTTCGCCCGGATCAGCCCGGCATCTTTACCGGTCAGGCCGATGGCGCTGCCGCCATGGCGGTTGATCAGGTTGACGATGCTTTTGTTGACCTGACCGCCAAGGACCATTTCCACCACGTCCATGGTCGCCGCGTCGGTGACGCGCATGCCGTCGACGAAATGGCTTTCGATCGACAGGCGCTTGAGCAGATCACCTATCTGCGGGCCGCCACCGTGCACGACCACCGGATTGATGCCCACGGCTTTCATCAGCACGATGTCGCGGGCGAAGCCGGTTTTTAGCTCCTCGCTTTCCATCGCGTTGCCGCCGTATTTGATCACCAGGGTTTTGCCGACATAGCGTCGGATGTAAGGCAGCGCTTCGGACAGGACCTTGGCAGTGTTGGCGGCGGCTTCGCGTTCGAGGGTCATTCAGGGCTCCGGGTGGATCAGAACGGTAGTTGGAGATCAGGTGCAACGCGTTTCAGTTGGGCGTGGAACACATCCTTGATGCGCTGCAATTCAGCCTCGTCATCGGCCTCGAAGCGCAGCACCAGCACCGGTGTGGTGTTGGACGCGCGCACCAGGCCCCAGCCTTTGGCGTAATCGACCCGCACGCCGTCGATGGTGGTCAGGTCGGCGCCTTCGCCCCACTGAGCATCGTGCAGTGCATCAATGATGCTGAATTTGCTCTCTTCGGTCACATGGATATTGATTTCCGGCGTGGAAATATCGTTCGGGAAGGTCGCAAACAGCTCTTCCGCAGTGGATTTTTCCTTGCTGAGGATCTCCAGCAGACGTGCGGCGCTGTAGATGCCGTCGTCGAAACCGAACCAGCGCTCCTTGAAGAAGATGTGCCCGCTCATTTCGCCGGCCAACAGCGCGCCGGATTGCTTCATTTTCTTTTTGATCAACGAGTGACCGGTCTTCCACATTAGCGGCCGACCGCCGTATTCCTTGATCAGCGGCACCAAACGGCGAGTGCATTTAACGTCGAAGATGATTTCCGCGTCCGGGTTACGCGCCACTACGTCGCGAGCGAACAGCATCAGCAGACGGTCCGGGTAGACGATGCTGCCGGTGTTGGTCACCACGCCGACGCGGTCGCCGTCGCCGTCGAAGGCCAGGCCGATATCGGCGTTGGTTTCCTTGACCTTGGCGATCAGGTCGACAAGGTTTTCCGGTTTGCCCGGGTCCGGGTGATGGTTAGGGAAATTGCCGTCGACTTCGCAGAACAGCGGGATGACTTCGCAGTTCAGCGCTTCGATCAGTTGCGGGGCGATCACGCCGGCCGCGCCGTTGCCGCAGTCGACCACGACTTTCAGGCGGCGGGCCAGTTTGATGTCCTGGACGATTTCGGTGTTGTAGCGGTCGAGGATTTCGACTTGGGTGACGCTGCCCTGGCCGCTGCTCAGGTCATTGTTCTTGATGCGCTCGTGGAGCACCTGAATCTGCTCGTTGGCGAGGGTGTCGCCGGCGATGACGATTTTGAAACCGTTGTAGTTCGACGGGTTGTGGCTACCGGTGAGCATTACCCCGGACTTGCCGGCGAGCACGTTGGCCGCGTAGTACAGCGCTGGCGTTGGCACCAGGCCGACATCGCTGACGTGGCAACCGCTCTCGGCGATGCCGCGAATGAGTTCCGCGACCAGCTCCGGGCCGGACAGGCGGCCGTCGCGACCGACCGACACATTCGGTTCGCCCTGGGCCAGGCTCTGCGAGCCGATGGCACGGCCGATCCAGTAAGCGGTTTCACCATTGAGGTATTCCGGCACGGTGCCACGAATGTCGTAGGCGCGGAAAATACTGTCAGGCAGCTTCGGGGCGATTTTGGCGGGGGTGCTCATCTGTGGGCATGCTCCATCTCGAAAAGGGCGGGACAGACCGGCGAATGATTCGACGGCAGGCTCAAACTGAAGGGTATGACGGCGTTTTCCACAGAGAGTTCGTGCTATGAAAGGGCCATGACGCCTCGGCTGGCGTGGCTTTCGGCCGGCAAAACCTTGAATTACGGTGTTAAAACCTGTTGCCGATGTAGCGCATTTTTTGTGGTGAGGGGATAAGCCCCCTCACCACAATAATTTCTATCCGGTTATTTGGTGCCGGTATGGCCAAAGCCACCGGTACCGCGCTCGGTCTCGACAAACTCTTCAACCATTTCGAAATGCGCCTGCACCACCGGCACCAGCACCAATTGCGCCAGACGTTCGCCGACGGTCATGGTGAAGTCGCTCTGGCCGCGGTTCCAGCAGGAGACCATCAGCGGGCCCTGGTAGTCGGAGTCGATCAGGCCGACCAGATTGCCCAGCACGATGCCATGTTTGTGGCCCATGCCCGAGCGCGGCAGGATCAGCGCGGCGAGATTCGGGTCGCCGATATAGACCGACAGACCGGTGGGAATCAGCACGGTTTCACCCGGTTTGATCACGATGTCCTGTTCCAGCATGGCGCGCAGGTCGAGGCCGGCGGAGCCCGGAGTGGCATATTGCGGCAGCGGGAATTCGGTGCCGATGCGTGGATCGAGGATCTTGGCTTGCAAAGCGTGCATGTAAATTAAACCTGGTTCAGACGTTCGGCGATAAAAGTGACCAGTTGGCGAGCGATCTTGCTCTTGCTGGTCTGGGCGAAAACCGTGGCGTGCAGCTCACGGTCGATGACGCTGCAGGCGTTTTCTTCGCTGTTGAAACCGATGCTCGGGTTGGCGACGTCGTTGGCGACGATCAGATCGAGATTCTTGTCCTTCAGCTTGCGTGCAGCGTAGTCGAGCAGGTGTTCGGTTTCGGCAGCGAAGCCGACACTGAACGGACGGTCGGGACGGGTCGCGATGGTGGCAAGGATGTCCGGGTTGCGCACCATTTGCAGGACGAAGCCGTCACCGCTCGTAGGATCTTTCTTGAGTTTATGCGGAGCTACTACTTCCGGGCGGTAGTCCGCCACCGCTGCCGACGAGATGAACACGTCGCAAGGCATGGTCGATTCGCAGGCGGCGAGCATGTCGCGGGCGCTGACCACATCGATCCGCGTCACGCGATCAGGCGTCGGCAGGTGCACCGGGCCGCTGATCAAAGTGACTCGGGCGCCGGCTTCCACGGCTGCTTCGGCGAGGGCAAAGCCCATTTTTCCCGAGCTGTGGTTGGTGATGTAGCGCACCGGGTCGATGTTTTCCTGAGTCGGACCGGCGGTGATCACCACATGCTTGCCGGTCAATGCCTGGCGCTGGAAGCAATCGGCGGCGAGCAGTGCCAGATCGGTGGCTTCCATCATGCGGCCCATGCCGACGTCGCCGCAGGCCTGGCTGCCCGAGGCCGGGCCGAAAGTCTTCAGGCCACGGCTCTCCAACAGTTGCAGGTTGGCCTGGGTCGCCGGGTCGCGCCACATCGCCTGATTCATTGCTGGCGCGACAGCAACCACAGCGTCGGTGGCCAACACCAGCGTGGTCAGCAGATCGTTGGCAATGCCTTGGGCCAGGCGGGCGATCAGGTCGGCGGTGGCCGGGGCGATCAGCACCAGATCGGCCCATTTCGCCAGCTCGATATGGCCCATGGCGGCTTCGGCGGCAGGGTCGAGCAAGTCGAGGTGAACCGGGTGGCCCGACAGGGCCTGCATGGTCAGCGGGGTGATGAATTCGGCGCCGCCATGGGTCATGACCACGCGCACTTCGGCACCCTGGTCGATCAGGCGGCGAACCAGATCGGCGCTCTTGTAGGCCGCAATGCCGCCGCCGACGCCCAGAACGATGCGTTTCCGATACAGCCGCTGCATAGGTCTGCCTTTCATTTCGTTGATGACGGCGGTGCGATGCCCCTCCCCAGGGTTGAATCGACCGCCAAAAAGATGGGCTACGATATCACAGCGACCGCTACGGAACAGCGGCGCCCACAGACAAGGAGGTGCTATGAGTATTCGCGATTGGCCGGCGGCGGAACGGCCGCGGGAAAGGCTGTTGGAACACGGCGCAGGGAGTCTTTCGGACGCTGAGCTGTTGGCGATTTTTCTGCGCACCGGATTGCCCGGAAAAAGCGCAGTCGACCTTGCCAGACATCTGCTGACGCAATTCGGTGGCCTGCGTTTGCTGCTCGAGGCCGATCAGGACGCATTCAGCAAACAAATGGGCCTCGGCCCGGCCAAATTCGCCCAGCTGCAAGCCGCGCAGGAAATGAGCAAGCGCCATCTGGCCGAGCGCTCACGACAGAAGCCGGCACTGGAGAACCCACAGGTCGTCCGCGATTACCTCAAGGCGATGCTGCGGCACGAGCCGCACGAGGTGTTCGGCTGCCTGTTTCTCGATTCAAAGCATCAGGTGCTGAATTTCGAGGCGCTGTTTCGCGGCTCTATCGACAATACCAGCGTGCACCCTAGGGAGGTGGTGAAGCGCGCGCTGGCCAATAACGCCGCAGCGGTGATCCTCTGTCACAACCACCCGTCCGGCAACACCGATCCGAGTCAGGCCGATCGGCTGCTGACCAAGCGCCTGCAGAAAGCGCTGGAGCTGATTGACGTGCGAGTGCTTGATCACTTCATCGTCGGAGACGGCGAACCGCTGTCGATGGCGGAGTGTGGCTGGATGTAGTTCTCGGTGCCAATTCCGGACCTTGTGGGAGCGAGCCTGCTCGCGAAGGCGTTGTATCAGTCAGCATCATTGTTTGCTGACAGACCGGCTTCGCGAGCAGGCTCGCTCCCACAGGTTTGATGCCATCCACAGGTTTTGTGCAGGGCAGGTTATTTGAGGTTGACCCTGGAATAGTCTTGCCGACCGAACGGGCTCACCGAATAGCCGTTGATGTCCTTGCGCGTCAGCGCATACGCCGTCGGGTGCGCCAATGGCAGCCACAACGCCTGCTGCTGGATCTGCGCCTGTGCCTGTTCATACAGCTTGGTGCGCACGCCCTGCTCGCTGGTGGTCTTGCCGGCGCTGATCAGCTTGTCCAGATCGGCGTTGCAGTACCGCGCGAAGTTGGTCCCGGACTTCACTGCTGCGCAGGAAAACTGCGGAGTGAGGAAGTTGTCTGGGTCGCCGTTGTCACCGGCCCAGCCCATGAACAGCAGGTCGTGTTCGCCGGCCTTGGCGCGGCGAATCAGTTCGCCCCACTCGATCACGCGGATCTCCGCCTGGATGCCGATCTCGGCCAGATCCGACTGCAACATCTGCGCGCCGAGACTTGGGTTCGGGTTGAGCAGGCTGCCTGATGGACGCGTCCAGATTGTGGTCTGGAAGCCATCCTTCAAGCCGGCCTTGGCCAGCAGCGCCTTGGCCTTGGCCACGTCGTGCGGATAGCCCGGCAGGTTCTTGGCATAGCTCCAAGTGTTCGGCGGGTACGGGCCGTTGGCCGCTTCGGCGGTGTCCTCGAACACGGCTTTGATGTAGTTGGCCTTGTCGAAAGCGAGGTTGATCGCCTGGCGCACTTCCGGTTTGTCCAGTGGCGGATGCTGGCTGTTGATGCCCACGAAAGCGGTCATGAACGCGTCAGTCTTTTCGACTTTCAGCGACGGTTCCTTCAGCGCAGCCTGTACGTCCAATGGTTTTGGCGACAGGACAATCTGGCATTCATTGCGCCGCAGCTTTTGCAGGCGCACGTTGGCGTCCGGCGTGATGGCGAAAATCAACGGGTCGACGGCAGGCTTGCCACGGAAATAGTCCGGATTGGCCTTGTAGCGAATCGCCGCGTCTTTCTGGAAGCGATTGAACACGAACGGGCCGGTGCCGATCGGCTGGCTGTTGAGTTTGTCGGTGGCGCCGGCCTTCATCAGTTTGTCGGCATATTCGGCGGAGTAGATCGAGGCGAAGCCCATGCTCAGGGTCGCGAGGAAGGTCGAATCCGGATGGTCGAGGGTAAAGCGCACGGTCAGCGGGTCGAGGGCGTCGATCTTCTTGATCAGGCTCGGCAGTTGCATCGACTGCGCATGGGGGAAGCCGCTCTGGGCGACTTTGTGCCACGGGTTGGCCGGGTCAAGCATGCGGTCGAAGCTGAATTTGACGTCCTCGGCACTCAGCTCGCGGCTCGGCTTGAAGTAGTCGGTTGTGTGAAATTTCACCTGCGGGTGCAGTTTGAACACATAGGTGAGGCCGTCGGTGCTGACTTCCCAGCTGTCGGCGAGGCTCGGGATGACCTTGCCACTGGCGGTGTCGAAATCCACCAAGCGGTTCATCAGTACGTCAGCCGAAGCATTGGTGGTGGTCAGCGAGTTGTACTGCACCACGTCGAACCCTTCGGGGCTGGCCTCGGTACACACGCTCAACGCGGCGGCCTGGGCGAGGGGGCTCAGCAACAGCGGAGCGAGTAACAGGGGTAAGGCAGCGAGGCGCATGGTCGGTTTCCTTTACAGATCGAAGGCCCATCTGCAAGTGCAGTCTGGAAAAGTCCTACCCTAGAGCTCTGAATTGCAAATGACTATCCCCTTTTTGCATTTTCAGGCGCACTCTTGCGCGGTTTCGAGCGTAGGCAGCCAGATGAAAAGTCTGAATCGGCTGTAGGGCGGGATTTCTGCGACGAGTGGTCAAAACTGGCCGCAGCCTTTGTCCAAGGCGTCTGCGGCGGAAAAAATCGCCCTTTTGCCGATTGATTGCACACCGATTGTTGTTGCACCCCGGTCTTTCTGGTATAAAGCAGCGCTCTTTTCTAGGGGCCCGGTTCCTTCACTGTAGGTGTAGCCGGTAAGACCTCTAAAGAAACGCGGCGCCTGGCGCCAAATGACTGAGAGATTAAGCGGCCAACCCATGCCGGGTTGGGCATGTGGTTTTAGAGGGCTGAGGCATGTCGAGAGTATGTCAAGTTACCGGTAAGGGTCCGGTGACTGGGAATAACATTTCCCACGCAAACAACAAAACCCGTCGTCGTTTCCTGCCGAACCTGCAGCATCACCGCTTCTGGGTTGAAGAAGAGAAACGTTTTGTGCGTCTGCGCGTATCTGCCAAAGGCATGCGTATCATCGACAAGCGTGGCATCACTGTCGTGCTCGCCGAACTTCGCCGCGATGGCAAGATTTAAGGGAGCTAATCATGCGTGAATTGATTCGTTTGATTTCGAGCGCCGGTACTGGTCACTTCTACACTACCGACAAGAACAAGCGTACTACCCCGGACAAAATCGAGATCAAGAAATATGATCCGGTTGTTCGCAAGCACGTGATGTACAAGGAAGGCAAAATCAAGTAATTGATTTTCCTGACTGCGAAAAAGGCCCGTATCGTGAGATACGGGCCTTTTTTGTTTGCCTTGGATTCTGCGGTGACCGGTTGGGCCTTATCGCTGGCAAGCCAGCTCCCACATTGATTTCCGGTCTTCACAGAACCTGTGTCATGCACAGAACCTGTGGGAGCTGGCTTGCCAGCGATAAGGGCCGATCAGCCAGCAAACATCTCAAGCCTTCTGTTCAAAGATCACATAAACCTTGCGGCAAGCCTCCAGCACTTCCCAGGTCCCGCGAAACCCCGCCGGAATCACGAAGCGATCGCCAACGCGCAAAGTCTTGGCATTGCCATCGCTGTCACGCAATACCGAAACCCCCTGCAGAATCTCGCAGTACTCATGCTCGGTGTAATTCACCGTCCACTGACCCACCGCGCCTTCCCACACGCCCACGCCCATTTGCCCACAAGGGCTGTCGTATTGATGAAACACCGCCTGCTCAGGGTCACCCTTGAGCACCTTCGCCGGGTCCGGGCGATAGCGCTCGGCTTCGCTGCTGGCGAGGCTGATGTCGACGACGTTCTGGATGTTCATTGTTGTTTTCTCCGCTAGTGACGGCGCATTGGCTGGAATGGGCCAAAGTCTATGTTTATTAAAATGAACACCGCAAGGCCGTATGGCCAGCTTATGTCAAATATATTGAAACAAACCCGGTCGCTGGTTTAGGGTGGCGGGTGCCTCGGGCCGAAAGTGCAGGCTGGCCGGGCAGAATTCTTGAACAGCGCCGCAGCGCTTGCGGTGCTCGTATTCAATAAGAGGAGGACACCCGAATGACCACCCTGACTCGTGCCGACTGGGAACAACGCGCCCGCGATCTGAAAATCGAAGGCCGCGCCTTCCTGAATGGCGAATACACCGACGCCGTCTCCGGCGAAACCTTCGAATGCATCAGCCCGGTCGATGGCCGTCTGCTCGGCAAGATCGCCAGCTGTGACGCCGCCGACGCCGACCGTGCCGTGGAAAACGCCCGCGCCACTTTCAATTCCGGCGTCTGGTCGCGCCTGGCGCCGACCAAGCGCAAAGCCACCATGATCCGCTTCGCGAGCCTGTTGAAACAGCACGCCGAAGAACTGGCGCTGCTGGAAACCCTCGACATGGGCAAGCCGATCAGCGATTCGCTGTACATCGACGTACCGGGTGCGGCGCAGGCGTTGAGCTGGAGCGGCGAAGCGATCGACAAGATCTACGACGAAGTCGCGGCGACTCCACATGATCAACTGGGGCTGGTGACTCGCGAGCCGGTGGGCGTGGTCGGCGCTATCGTGCCGTGGAACTTCCCGCTGATGATGGCCTGCTGGAAACTCGGCCCGGCGCTGTCGACCGGTAACTCGGTGATCCTCAAGCCGTCGGAAAAGTCGCCGCTGACCGCCATCCGTATCGCTGCGCTGGCCATTGAAGCCGGGATTCCGAAAGGCGTGCTCAACGTGCTGCCGGGCTATGGCCACACCGTCGGCAAGGCGCTGGGTCTGCACAATGACGTCGACACGCTGGTGTTCACCGGTTCGACCAAGATTGCCAAGCAACTGATGGTCTATGCCGGCGAATCGAACATGAAACGCGTCTGGCTGGAAGCCGGCGGCAAGAGCCCGAACATCGTCTTCGCCGATGCGCCGGATCTGCAGGCCGCCGCTGAATCCGCCGCCAGCGCCATCGCCTTCAACCAGGGCGAAGTGTGCACCGCCGGTTCGCGTCTGCTGGTCGAGCGTTCGATCAAGGACAAATTCCTGCCAATGGTGATCGAGGCGCTGAAAGCCTGGAAGCCGGGCAATCCGCTGGACCCGGCGACCAACGTCGGTGCGCTGGTCGATACCCAGCAGATGAACACCGTGCTGTCGTACATCGAATCCGGCCATAGCGATGGCGCCAAACTGGTCGCCGGCGGCAAGCGCATCCTCCAGGAGACCGGCGGCACTTACGTTGAGCCAACCATTTTCGATGGTGTGAGCAATGCGATGAAGATTGCCCAGGAAGAGATTTTCGGCCCGGTGTTGTCGGTGATCGCTTTCGACAGTGCCGAAGAAGCCATCCAGATCGCCAACGACACGCCATATGGTCTGGCCGCAGCGGTGTGGACCCAGGACATCTCCAAGGCGCACCTGACCGCCAAGGCCTTGCGCGCCGGTAGCGTGTGGGTCAACCAGTACGATGGCGGCGACATGACCGCGCCGTTCGGTGGCTTCAAACAGTCGGGCAACGGTCGCGACAAATCGCTGCATGCCTTCGACAAGTACACCGAGCTGAAGGCGACGTGGATCAAGCTGTAAGCCGCTGACGGGAGCCCGCTACTCCGGGCTTCCTGACCAAACAGAGATCCCCTGTGGGAGCGAGCCTCTGTGGAGAGGGGATTTATCCCCGTTCGGCTGCGAAGCAGTCGCTAAACCATTGCACGCGGTGTACCTGGTACATCGTGGTTGCAGGTTTTGGGGCCGCTGCGCGACCCAACGGGGATAAATCCCCTCGCCACAGGGGGCTCGCTCCCACAGTGATTTTGTGGTGCATATAAAAATATCCACAGGAGCGTGGAACATGCGGTGGGCGACGTATTTCGCCGTGTTGGCGTCTGTCTTGAGTGTCGGCCTGGCCCTGGGGGTCAGCATGCCGCTGGTGTCGTTGCGCCTGGAGGGCTGGGGGTACGGCTCGTTCGCCATCGGTGTGATGGCAGCCATGCCGGCAATCGGCGTGCTGCTGGGGGCGAAGATTTCCAGCCATCTCGCCGCGTATTTCGGCACGGCGAACCTGATGCGTCTGTGCCTGTGGGCCGGGGCATTGTCGATCGGCCTGCTGGCGCTGCTGCCGAGTTATCCGATCTGGTTGCTGCTGCGCCTGCTGATCGGGGTGATCCTGACCATCGTGTTCATCCTCGGCGAGAGCTGGATCAATCAATTGGTGGTCGAGCAGTGGCGCGGGCGCTTGGTGGCGCTGTATGGCAGCAGCTATGCGCTGAGCCAACTGTCTGGTCCGTTGCTGCTGGGGGCGCTCGGTACCGAGCATGATTACGGTTTCTGGGTCGGGGTCGGCCTGCTCACGCTCTCGCCCTTTCTGCTGCTGGGGCGCAGCGGTGCGCCGAGCAGTGAAGCCAACAGCGTGACCTTTGGTGATCTGTGGGGCTTCGCCCGCGAGTTGCCGGCGATTGCCTGGGCGGTGTCATTGTTCGCCGCGTTCGAGGCGATGATTCTGACGCTGCTGCCGGTGTACTGCCTGCAACAGGGGTTCACCGCCGAAATCGCGCTGGCCATGGTCAGCACCGTGGTGGTCGGCGATGCGCTGCTGCAATTACCGATCGGCGCGTTGGCCGATTACCTGTCGCGGCGCACGCTGTTCGCCGGGTGCGCGGTGGCGTTGATGCTGTCGAGTCTGGCCATTCCAATGTTGCTCGACACGCTGCTGATCTGGCCGTTGTGGGTGCTGTTCGGCGCCAGTGCCGGCGGCTTGTTTACCTTGTCACTGATCCTGATTGGCGAGCGCTACCGTGACGATGCGCTGGTGCGCGCCAATGCGCATATTGCCCAGTTGTGGGGTGTCGGTTGTCTGGTCGGGCCGTTGGCGGCGGGTGCGGGCAGTCAGTGGATCAATGGGCATGCGTTGCCACTGCTGATGGCGGCGGGGGCGTTTGGCCTGGTGCTTTTGTTGTTGCGCCAAGGCGCCTTTGGCACAACAGCAGAAGCAGCCTGAGCGCATCCCACAAGGGATCATCAACAGACGGACTTACAACATCCGCTCCAGGCCAACGCTGGTGCTGAACCATGAGTTGAAGCGCCGCCACCAGCTCCCCGGTTCCTTGGTCAGGGTATGCATCTGGCCGTTGTCTTCGGTGACCCAGACAACCTTGCCGTCCTCGAGTTTCGCCTGATAACTCAAGGTCGGCGCCATGCCTTGCAACGCTAGTGCGCGGACGTGCTCGGCCAGTTCCGGGCTGTCGACGAGCACGCCGACTTCGGTGTTCCACAGCACCGAGCGCGGGTCGAAATTGAACGAGCCGATAAACGATTTGCGTCGATCAAAGATCATCGCCTTGCTGTGCAGGCTGGAATCCGAGCCGCGAAACGACTTGCTGTAGAACACCCGCGGCCCGCTGCCGTAGTTATCCCCAGGCTGGCGGCGCAGTTCATAGAGTTTCACCCCGTGTTCAAGCAACGCCTTGCGATAGGGCGCGTAACCGCCATGCACCGCCGGCACGTCAGTGGCCTCCAGTGAATTGGTCAGCAGGCTCACGGAGACTCCGGCATCGGCGCGCCCGGTCAGGTAGACCAGCCCCGGCTGGCCGGGCACAAAGTAGGCGGAAATCATGATCAGCTCTTTGCTGACGCCGGTCAGCTCCGGTGCCAGTTGCGTGGTCAGCAGCAGATGCGGATCAGGTTCGCCCTTGGACAGGACCTTGCTCGGCGCATCCCACAACGCCTGGTTCCAGGCCCAGATCAGCTCCTTGCGCCAGATGTCCATGCGCGGGTCGGTGGTGAACTTCATCAACTGTTGATACAGCGCATGGTTCTGCTTGCGGGTTTCTTCCAGCGATTCTTCCAGGCGCGTGCGCGTGTTTTGCAGGTCGGCGGCGGTCGGTTGGCTGGAGAGAAATTCGTCGATCGGCTTGCTCAGCGCGCTGTTCCAGTACTGGTCGAAACTGTGTCCGAGCTGTTCGGCCACCGGGCCGATGCTGAGCATGTCGATGTCGGTGAAATTCAGGTTGGGTTCGGCGTCGAAATATTCATCGCCCAGATTGCGCCCGCCGACGATGGCTGCGCTGTTGTCCGCCAGCCACAGTTTGTTGTGCATGCGCCGGTGCTGCACGGACAGGTTGAACAGTCGCCCGGCCGCGCGCGTTACGCCGTTGCTGCGACCCAGGTGCAACGGATTGAACAAACGAATCTGGATCTGCGGATGCGCCGCCAGCGTCGCGATGATCTGGTCGAGGCCGTCGCTGGTGGTGTCGTCGAGCAGGATGCGCACGCGCACGCCACGGTCGGCCGCCTTGAGCACTTCCTCCACCAGCATTCGCGTGCTGATGCCGTCATGGACGATGTAGTACTGCAAATCGAGGCTGACTTGGGCATGACGAATCAGCTCGGCGCGGGCGGTAAACGCCTCGCCACTGTCGGAGAGCAGACGAAACCCCGATTGCCCTTTGTAGGGCGCGGCCTGAGCCTGAATCGAACGGCCGAAGCTGGATTCCGACGCCGGCAAGGCCTGGCTTGGTTCGCGCGGCACATCGAGGCTGGCGCAGCCGCTGAGGAACGAGGCGAGTATCAGTAAAGCGAGTAAGGGCTGTCTGAAGCTCACGTAGGGTCGTTCCGGTTGGCGGCTGAGGTCGGCAATTTGGACGCCGGGCGCGCAAAAAAGGTCAGTCGGTTTCGGCGAGTAATTTGATTGCCGCAGCGCCGACCTTGCGCACCGCTTCTTCGATCTGCGCTGTTGGTTTGGCAGCGTAGTTCATCCGCAGACAATTGCGGTACTTGCCCGAGGCGGAAAAGATGCTGCCGACAGCAATCTGTACGCCCTGATCGTGTAGCGCGCGATTCAGTTTCAGCGTGTCGAAACCTTCCGGCAGTTCCACCCAGAGCATGAAGCTGCCCTGCGGGCGACTGGCGCGGGTGCCGGCCGGGAAATAGCGCGTCACCCAGTCGATCATCGCGTCACGATTGCGTTGGTACTGCATGCGCATACGCCGCAAGTGCGGCTCGAAATGGCCGGCCTTGATGAATTCGGCGATGGCGATTTGCGGTTGCGGCGCGGTGGATCCCGTGCTGATGTATTTCATGTGCAACACCCGCTCGAGATATCGGCCTGGTGCCACCCAGCCGATGCGCAGCCCCGGCGCCAGGGTCTTGGAGAACGAGCTGCAGAGCAACACGCGGCCGTCTTCATCGAAGGACTTGATCGTGCGCGGGCGCGGGTAGGTATAGGCCAGTTCGCCGTACACATCGTCTTCGATGATCGCCACGTCGAAACGCTGGGCCAGGGTCAGCAACGCGCGTTTGCGCGACTCGGGCATGACGTAGCCGAGCGGGTTATTGCAGTTTGGGGTGAGCTGAATGGCCTTGATCGGCCACTGTTCCAGCGCCAGTTCAAGGGCGTCGAGGCTGATCCCGGTGAGCGGGTCGGTGGGAATCTCCAGGGCTTTCATGCCCAGGCCTTTGAGGGTCTGCATGGCGCCGTGGAAACTTGGCGAGTCCACCGCGACGATGTCGCCCGGCTCGCAGATCGCGTGGATGCTGGCGGACAGCGCTTCGTGGCAGCCAGTGGTGATCACCAGATCGCTGGCGCTCAACTGGCAGCCGGAATCGAGCATCAGCCGTGCGATCTGTTCGCGCAGTTCGAGGTTGCCGTGGATGTTGTCGTAATACAGACCAGGCATGTCCTGCCGGCGACTGATACGCGCCAGCCCGCGCAGCAGCGGCTTCATGGTTGGCGAGCCGACATCGGGCATGCCACGGCCCAATTGCACGACGTCCTTGCGCGGTACCGCGCGAATGAGTTCCAGCACCTGATCCCATTGCGAAATCTCTACCGGCCGTTGCGCGGGGCGGCCTACTGCGGGCAGCTCCGGCAACTCGCGGCCGACTGGGACAAAGTAGCCAGACTTGGGTTTCGGCGTGGCGAGGCCGCTGTCTTCGAGCACGCGATAGGCTTGCTGCACCGTGCTCAGGCTGACTCCGTGCTCGACGCTCAAGGCGCGCACCGACGGCAAGCGATCGCCAGGACGATAGAAGCCTTGTTCGATGCGGGTGCCGAGCAATTCGGCGAGATTTACATACAGAGTCATGGAAGCCTCGGTGCGTCTTGGTGGAAACCAGTACAGATGCGACAAAAATCAGTCATTCAGTCGACGAATCGGCAAATCTGTATGGAGTTAATACAGGTTCTTTGAGTCTGTAATGGTTTTGCTCGCCCGCGCATCATGGAATCTCTGGCTACCCAAGTAAACAGGAGCAACGAAAATGAACGGCTTGAGCGATGTGCGGCTGACGTTACACAGTCAGGAACTGGCGGCAGGGCAGAAGGACAGCGCGCGCAATCTGCTGCGTAACGCGCCGTCCGGCCTCAGTCGCTGGGGTCTGTTCTGGCATCGTCTGCACACGCGCAAGGCGTTGCTCGGACTGACAGCGGAGCAACTCAGGGATGTCGGGCTGACGCGAGAGCAGGCAAGGGAGGAGGGGTTGAAGCCGTTTTGGCGGATCTGAGATCTGTATTGTTCTTGCGGGCCTCATCGCTGGCAAGCCAGCTCCCACAGGTTTTCGAGTGCACACGAATGTTGTGAACACCCATAATCTCTGTGGGAGCTGGCTTGCCAGCGAAGGCGGCATCAGCGGCGCTGCAAAAACCTCAGACCAACTCTTTCAGCCGATGCCACAACATCCCCAACGCCAACAACGGCGAGCGCAAATGCTTGCCGCCGGGGAAGGTGATGTGCGGCACCTTGGCGAACAGATCAAAGCCGCCGCCATGCTGCCCGCTGATCGCCTCGGCCAGCAGCTTGCCGGCCAGGTGGGTGGCATTCACGCCATGTCCGGAATACGCCTGGGCGTAATACACGTTCGGCTGGTCGGCGAGCCGGCCAATCTGCGGCAAGCGGTTGGCACCGATGCCGATCATCCCGCCCCACTGATAATCGATTTTCACCCCGGCCAGTTGCGGGAACACTTCAAGCATCTTCGGTTGCATATAGGCGCCGATGTCTTTCGGATCGCGCCCTGAATAATGGCAGGCGCCACCAAACAACAAACGTCGATCCGCCGAGAGCCGGTAGTAATCCAGCGCTACCCGCTGATCACAGACCGCCATGTTCTGCGGCAGCAGGTTGTGCGCCTGCTCTTCGCTGAGCGGTTCGGTGGCGATGATGTAACTGCCGGCGGGCAGGACCTTGCCGCTCAGTTGCGGGTTGAGGTCATTGAGATAGGCATTGCAGCCCAGCACCAGGGTCTTCGCCCGCACCGAGCCTTGCGCGGTGTGCACCTTCACTTCGGGGCCGTAATCGATGCGCGTCACGGCCGAACGCTCGAACAACTGCACGCCCAGTTGCTGCGCCGCTGCCGCTTCGCCCAGCGCCAGATTCAGCGGATGCAGATGCCCGGAGCCCATGTCGATCAAGCCGCCGACATAGCGCTTGGAACCGACCACGGTGTGCATATCACTGGCCTGCAACAGACGGGTTTCGTAGCGGTAACCGAGGCCGCGCAACTCTTCGGCATCTTCGGCAAAATCGTCGAGATCGGAAGGCTTGTTGGCGAGGTCGCAGTAACCCCAGGTCAGGTCGCAGGCAATGCCGAAACGCTCGACGCGCCGGCGGACAATGTCCACCGCTTCCAGGCCCATGAGTTTCATCTCGCGCACGCCCTCGGCACCGATGACATTGGCGAACTGATCAAGGCCGTGACCGACACCGCGTATCAACTGCCCGCCGTTGCGACCGCTGGCGCCCCAGCCGATCCTGTGCGCTTCCAGCAACACCACGCTGAAACCGCGTTCGGCGAGTTCCAGCGCGGTATTCAGCCCGGAAAAGCCACCGCCGACCACGCAGACATCCGCCACCACTTCGCCTTGCAGCAGGGGATGGTCGGGCTGCGGCAGGCTGCTGGCGGCGTAATAAGAGGCAACGTGGGGTTGGCTCGCGGTGGTCTGGGCGCGGGCTGTCATGGGCATCATCCAACGGCTGAGTGTCGAGAAAATTTGACGGAGCATAAGCCGCACGCCCGAACGTGGGCAACATCGGTCGGCCGGCGGTGTCTGGATCCGGGCTTTTGCGGCACAATCGTTATCCCGCCACTTTGGTCACCGTTTCGATGAGCTGCAACAGTCAGAAAATTCGCACCCTGCGTCAGCAGATTCCCACGTTTGAATGCGTGCCGGGCTGCCACGACTGCTGCGGGCCGGTGACCACTTCGCCCGAGGAAATGGCCCGGCTGCCGCGCAAGACCCGCGCCGAACAGGATGCCGCGCTGGAAGAACTCAACTGTGTGCACCTGGGGCCGAATGGCTGCACGGTGTATGAAGAGCGACCGCTGATCTGCCGCTTGTTTGGTACGACCAAGACGCTGCCATGCCCGAACGAGCGGCGGCCGGTGGAGCTGATTCATCCGCGGGTAGAGAAGCAGATATTCGAGTACATGGCGGCGAATCGGCAGGTGTTGGTGTAAGCGATCGTTCCCACGCTCTGCGTGGGAATGCCTCTTCGGACGCTCCGCGTTCGGCCTTTGGGACGCAGAGCGTCCCGGGCTGCATTCCCACGCAGAGCGTGGGAACGATCAGTGCGGTGATCAATCCGGAATCGGCAGGCACAGGCTCTCTTTCACCTCTTCCATGACGATATAGCTCTTCGATTCACGCACATGCGGCAGCTTCAACAGAATGTCGCCGAGCAGTTTGCGATACGAGGCCATCTCGGAAATCCGCGCCTTCACCAGATAGTCGAAATCCCCTGACACCAAATGGCACTCCAGCACATGCGGCAGCTTCAGCACCGCGCGCCGGAACTCTTCGAATGTGTCACCGGATTTGTAGTCGAGGCTGATCTCGACGAACACCAGCAAGCTACCCTTCAAATGCTGCGGATTGAGCCGGGCGTTGTAGCCCATGATGATCCCTTCGCGCTCCAGACGCCGCACGCGCTCGGTGCACGGCGTGGTCGAGAGGCCGACCTTTTCCCCCAGTTCGGTGAAGGAAATCCGCCCGTCCGCCTGCAGGATGCGCAAGATGTTGCGGTCGATCTTGTCCAGCTCACGTTTGGTCTGAGTGTTGGTACGCATAGGGGATGCGCCTCCGTGAAAAGGGTTTTTGCCGAGAATTGTCGCCAAATATAGGCGCTTATATAGTGAAAAGCACTGGCATTTCTTTTTTACACTGCGCCCATCATTGCTCTAACAAACAGTTCGGCGAACAGCCGCGATGAGGGATTGAAAATGCGCGTCATGGTCTTGGGTAGCGGCGTCATCGGTACCGCCAGTGCTTACTATCTGGCCCGTGCCGGGTTTGAAGTGGTGGTGGTCGACCGGCAGCCTGCTGCGGCCATGGAGACCAGTTTCGCCAACGCCGGCCAGGTCTCGCCGGGTTACGCCTCGCCGTGGGCCGCGCCGGGCGTGCCGCTCAAGGCCATCAAGTGGCTGCTGCAGCGCCACGCGCCGCTGGCGATCAAGGCCACCGCCGATATCGACCAATACCTGTGGATGGCGCAAATGCTGCGCAACTGCACCGCCAGCCGTTACGCGGTGAACAAGGAGCGCATGGTGCGTCTGTCCGAGTACAGCCGTGACTGCCTCGATGAATTGCGCGCCGAAACCGGTATCGCCTACGAAGGCCGCAGCCTCGGCACCACGCAGTTGTTCCGTACTCAGGCGCAACTGGATAACGCCGCCAAAGACATCGCCGTGCTGAAGGAATCCGGCGTGCCGTTTGAAGTCCTTGACCGCGCCGGCATCGCCCGCGTCGAACCGGCGCTGGCAGGCGTGACTGACATTCTCGCTGGCGCGCTGCGTCTGCCCAATGACCAGACCGGCGACTGCCAGATCTTCACCACCCGTCTCGCCGAAATGGCGCGCAAGCTCGGCGTGGAATTCCGTTTCGGCCAGGACATCCAGAAACTCGACTACGCCGGTGATCGAATCAACGGCGTGTGGATTGACGGCAAGCTGGAAACCGCTGACCGCTACGTGCTGGCCCT
The DNA here is from genome assembly GCF_014268585.2 of Pseudomonas iranensis. NCBI lineage: Bacteria > Pseudomonadati > Pseudomonadota > Gammaproteobacteria > Pseudomonadales > Pseudomonadaceae > Pseudomonas > Pseudomonas iranensis. The sequence goes on along the minus strand of NZ_CP077092.1, from coordinate 10,802 downwards.
CGGCAGCTACTCGCCGCAGTTGCTCAAGCCGTTGGGCATCAAGGCTCCGGTGTATCCGCTCAAGGGCTATTCGCTGACCGTGCCGATCACCGATCCTGCCATGGCGCCGACGTCGACCATTCTCGACGAGACCTACAAGGTCGCGATCACCCGTTTCGACAACCGCATCCGCGTTGGTGGCATGGCCGAGATCGCCGGTTTTGACCTGTCGCTGAACCCGCGTCGGCGCGAAACCCTGGAGATGATCGTCAACGACCTTTATCCTCAGGGCGGCAATCTGGCCGAAGCGAGTTTCTGGACCGGCCTGCGTCCGACCACGCCGGACGGTACGCCGATCGTTGGCGCCACGCCGTTCAAGAACCTGTTCCTCAACACCGGTCACGGTACGCTCGGCTGGACCATGGCCTGTGGTTCCGGTCGTTTGCTAGCCGACCTGATGGCGAAGAAAAAGCCGCAGATCAGCGCTGAAGGCCTCGATATTTCCCGTTACGGCAACCAGACCCAGGAGTCCGCAAAACATGTCAATCCAGCGCCAGCTCACCAATGAGCGCATGAGTCAGATCGTCAGCCACAACGGCACCGTGTATCTGGCCGGGCAGGTCGGCGACGACTTCGACGCCGGAATTGAACAGCAGACCCGCGACGTGCTCGCCAATATCGAACGTCTGCTCGATCTGGCCGGGACGGACAAACAGCATCTGTTGTCGGCAACGATCTATTTGAACGACATCGAAGCGCACTTCGCCGGGATGAATGCGGTGTGGGACCAGTGGCTGCCAAAAGGCGCCGCGCCGGCCCGCGCCACCGTCGAAGCGAAGATGGCCAAGCCGAGCATTCTGGTGGAGATCTCCATCGTCGCCGCGCTGCCATAACGTTCCCAAGATCCCTCTCCCGGTGCTGTTGGCGGTTCACGTCGTCAGTCAGCGCCGGTTTTTCTTCCCATGACCGCCCAGAAGTCTGCCGCCATGCGTCCTGCCCGTGCCCTGATCGACCTTCAAGCCCTGCGCCACAACTACCGAATTGCCCGCGAAGTCACCGGCGCCAAGGCGCTCGCCGTGATCAAGGCGGACGCCTACGGCCATGGCGCGGTACGTTGCGCCCAGGCGCTGGAAGCCGAGGCGGATGGTTTTGCCGTGGCCTGCATCGAAGAAGCATTGGAGCTGCGCGCTGCCGGAATTCGCGCGCCGGTACTGCTGCTGGAAGGCTTCTTCGAAGCTGACGAGCTGGCGTTGATCGTCGAGCATGACTTCTGGTGTGTGGTGCATTCGCTGTGGCAGCTCGAAGCGATCGAGCAGGCAGTCCTGAGCAAACCGATCACGGTATGGCTCAAGCTCGATTCCGGCATGCACCGCGTCGGCCTGCATCCGAAAGACTACCCAGCGGCCTATCAGCGTCTGCTGGCCAGCGGCAAGGTGGCAAAAATCGTGTTGATGAGCCACTTCGCCCGCGCCGATGAACTGCATGCGCAAAGCAGTGCCGAGCAGGTCGCGGTGTTCGAAGCGGCGCGTCAGGGTCTGGCGGCGGAAGTCAGCTTGCGCAACTCGCCCGCCGTGCTTGGATGGCCAGAAATCCAAAGCGACTGGGTACGTCCGGGCATCATGCTCTACGGCGCGACCCCGTTCGAAGAAGCCAACGCCGTCGCTGAACGCCTGCAACCGGTAATGACCCTCGAATCGAAAGTCATCAGCGTGCGTGAATTGCCGGCCGGCGAACCGATCGGTTATGGCGCCAGGTTCATCACCGACAAGCCAATGCGCATCGGCGTGGTCGCCATGGGTTACGCCGACGGCTACCCGCGCCAGGCGCCGACCGGCACTCCGGTGCTGGTGGCGGGCAAAACCAGCCGCCTGCTGGGGCGCGTTTCGATGGACATGCTCTGCATCGATCTGACCGACGTAGCGGAAGCGGGGCTTGGCTCGACCGTCGAGTTGTGGGGTAAGAACATCCTCGCCAGCGACGTGGCAAAGTGGGCCGATACCATCCCGTATCAGATCTTCTGCAACCTGAAACGGGTGCCAAGGCTCTATTCCGAGGGTTGACGCCGCTGCGGGGGCCAAGTGTTGTAAATACTGAACGCTGTCGCCATGATAACGCTCAATATTCTTACAACATCAGGAGGCTCCCGCCTTGGACGTCGGTGAACGACTGCAATCGATCCGCAAGCTCAAAGGGCTTTCCCAGCGTGAACTCGCCAAGCGCGCGGGCGTCACCAACAGCACCATTTCGATGATCGAAAAGAACAGCGTCAGTCCTTCAATCAGCTCGCTGAGAAAGGTGCTCGGCGGCATTCCCATGTCCATGGTCGAGTTCTTTTCCGAAGAGATCCTGCAGGAAGTTCCGACCCAGATCGTCTACAAGGCCAACGAGCTGATCGACATTTCCGACGGCGCCGTGACCATGAAACTGGTCGGCCGCGCCCACCCGAGCCGCGCCATCGCCTTCCTCAATGAAATCTACCCGCCGGGCGCCGACACCGGCGAAGAAATGCTCACCCACGAAGGCGAGGAAACCGGAATTCTGGTGGAAGGCCGCCTCGAACTGGTGGTGGGTCTGGAAACTTTTATCCTCGAAGCGGGCGACAGCTACTATTTTGAAAGTACCAAGCCGCATCGTTTCCGTAACCCGTTCGACGTGCCGGCGCGACTAATCAGCGCAGCCACGCCGGCGAATTTTTAAGCAGAAGGCGCCAGGCCAATATGGCAAAGGCCCCCGAACCGTTTTACCGATGGGCAACAAGACCCCTCTAACCATGGGGTTGTTTCAGTACAGCGGCCTACCCGCTATACTTGCGCCCGCCTGCGAACCGTGGCCGCAGGCGTGAATAGCCACCATTGAGGGTGAACGCGTGAACCTAATTATGAAAATGCTGGCTGCACCAGCAACCGTACTGGCCCTCTGGGCTGTCAGCGCTCAAGCTGCGACAAATGACGACATCGCCAAACGCATCGAGCCCGTTGGCCAGGTGTGTGTTCAGGGGCAGGAATGCAAAGGCATGGAAGTGGTTGCAACGGCTGGCGGCGGTGGCGGAGCAAAAGCCCCTAAAGACGTGATCGCCAAGCACTGCAACGCTTGCCACGGTACCGGCCTGCTTGGCGCGCCGAAGATCGGCGACAAGGCAGCCTGGAAGGAGCGCGCCGATCATCAGGGTGGTCTGGACGGCATCCTCGCCAAGGCCATCACCGGCATCAACGCCATGCCGCCAAAAGGCACCTGCGCCGATTGCACCGATGAAGAGCTCAAGGGCGCGATCAAAGAGATGTCCGGTCTGTAATCAGCGGCGCCTTTGAAAAAAACCGTCTTCGGACGGTTTTTTTGTGCCTGCAATATCACTGCATGTTCTTCGTGATATAAGCGCCGGCGGAATTGAGCACCGCTTTGTACACGGCGTAAGCATCGGTATCTTCAGGCGCTATTTGCTCGCAGCGCCCTCCTGATATCTGCCTAAGATCACATCCCGGGATCGACATGATGAGGGGAGAGTGAGTAGCGATGATGAACTGCGCGCCGCCGCGCGACAGCTCCATTATCCGGTTGATAAAAACCAATTGCCTCAACGGGGATAACGATGCTTCCGGCTCGTCGAGCACATACAGACCTTGGGCTTTGAATCGATGTTGAAACAACGCCTCCATGGCTTCACCGTGCGACAGGCAATGCATATCCACGCCGCCGTAGTAGCTCTTTATTTCGGGATCAAAGCTCGCCTCTGCATCAAGCTTGCGAATTGCAGTATTCAAGTTGTAGAAGGTTTCTGCCCTGTAGAAAAAAACGTCCTTCTCCCTTCGGTAGCCTTTTGAGAGCGTCAGGCTTTCGTACAGTTTTGAATGAGTATTCTCAGTCGAGAAATTGAAATTCTTCCCACCGCCTTCTGGATTGCAGCCTGACTTGATGGCAATAGCTTCAAGTAATGTGGATTTCCCAGCACCATTTTCGCCAATAAAAACCGTTATCGAGTTGCGCAGTTCAAGGGGGAAGAGGTTTTGCAGCCGGTCACCCACCGTCACGTCTGGCTTCAGGCGTATTTGCTGGATAAACAGATCATTCATATCGATGCCCTCTAAAGATCCTATCAACGGATACCTTCACGCCAATCATCGTTATGCCGAGTCTTATCGAACCAGTGCTGGCCATGGTAAAAATTCCGATATTACCGAGACAGGCAATAAGACGCTCGCCAAATAATTCCGGCGTGGCAGCGGCGCTGAAGAAAATAACCGATACCGTCCCCGCCGATATAGCCATTTCCGGCCAGAAGGATTGTATGGCGCTTGCTTTCAGATACTTGTAGCGTGCTCTTACCGTGTCCTTCAAATATCCATAGCTTCTGATGAGTTGCATTTTACTTTGCTTGCCATCGCTGGAAACGTTGAAGGCGCTGATAAGCGACTCTTTGTACAAATCTTCCTTCGACATTTCTGCTGCATATAACCGCTGGATTACAGGCTTGGCAAATCTTAATTGCACACACGTCAACACAATAATTAAAGCGATGGGCAGGAAGAAATAGATGTTTTCCCGGAGCAGAATATAGGCTGCGGAAACCGTCAAAATGCAAGAGCCCATGAGGTGGATTGTGTCATGAATGACGGAAGCAATTTTTTCCGCGTCTTCTTTTATCAATGTCACCCGAGAACATAATGGAGAGGGGCGTTTATCATGCACAATGAAGTTGATAAGTAGAAAGCGGGATCTTGCTTCTATGAGCGTTGCCAAGGAATTGCCCAGAGCTTGGCTTGATAGCTTGGTTAGAAAAACAGCGATAAGAGTGAAATAAAATTCAGCGTTGATGGAGCCAGTAGTAAGAGCCGACAGGCTCTTTGCGATGACTGATGGTATTAACAATTGACATATACTTGCTACGGTAAGGCAAATAACCGAAAGCAGAAAAACGGTCAGGTTATTTCGCAAGCATATAAACATAGTTCAATGCCCCTCGTGCTGCAGTTCGTAGCTACGAATTCGACTACGTCTATAAGATGCCTCTCTGCTCGAGTAGTAGATAGATATCAGTGACATCGTGGGGCTCAGAACGCGTTCAAGATAGATGGCTGAGGCAAAAATTGAGCCTATATTCGTTTCGCCAACGCTTAGCAGATGGGCCGATACCAATAATAAAACCACTATCGCTACCGGATAACATGTGCCTGACATTGATTCGAATGTTGTGGCTTTGAGACTTGAGCGAAAAGCGAGGCGCTCGATATTTTTTATATCGATCTTGATCCTGTTGGTGTATGGCTTTGCATTAAGCAAAAGCTCACAGATGGCGCCTATTGTTACGGTGTTTTCTTGAACGTACTCAGCAAACAGTGAGTTGCTATTTTTTCGAGTTATAAGGTATGCCGCAATAGCATAAACGAGGCCGGTAAGTGGTGCGAGTGCCAGAAGTGGATGATAGTGGGCCGTCATCAGGAGCGCACCGATAATGATGCCGCAGTTCAATGATACATCCAGATAAATTGAGTGATATAAGTATATCGAGCCATCAACGTCTCCATCGATGAGATCGATCCGCTCGCCTGGTTTTTGCGTATGCTCGAAGCTTCTGTCTAGTAGGCGATTCAGGATTGCCTTCTTCAGAATAAATCTTGTTTTGGACGCGGTTTTTTGTAGATAGATGTTGGCTGCCAGCTTTAATGGGGGCGAGGCGATGAGGAGGAACGAAGCGCCCGCGAGCGCGTATAAATATAAACTTTCACTTGCCAAGTATAGGTTGATTGAATTGCCTATTAAATAGGGTGATGTGCTTGTAAGAATCGCAATGCCTACACCAAAGCAGCAGAGTATCAGGTTGCTTTTCATTAGAGGTCAGTGCTTCCGAAGAGAGGTTTTATTTGCAAAGCGTTTGAATCCTGCTTCCAAGGCTACCTGTGTAGGCAATAAGTACAATTGAGACGTGTCTGGTAGTTACGCGTGATTGAATTACAGGTGATGTAGGAAAAGAGTTGTGCGTTTGTGAGGCAGTTCGTCTTGCCGACTTAACAGTCGGTGATTCGCCATCTGTCGAAACTTTGGCCCTTTTTTTTCGCACCAATCACCTTCCCTCTGAAGTAATTCCCCGGCAATCTCGGTCTACCCCTATCAACGGAACGGGCGGGAGGCTTCAGATGGTGCAGTTGTGTTCGATCGAACAGGCGGTGGACGACGTATTGGCGCGTTTGCCTGCGCACATCCACATGGGCCTGCCGCTGGGGTTGGGCAAGCCGAATCACTTCGTCAACGCGCTGTACCGGCGCATCAAGGACCTGCCCGAGCGGCAGCTGACGATCTATACCGCGCTGTGCCTTGGTCGGCCGAATCTGGGCGATGGCTTGCAGAAGCGCTTTATCGAGCCCTTTGTAGAGCGGGTGTTTGGTGATTATCCGGAGTTCGATTTCCTCGCCGATCTGCAGCGCGACAGCCTGCCCGCCAACATTCGTATCCAGCAGTTTTTCATGCAGCCTGGCAGTCTGCTCAACAGCGCGCCGGCGCAGCAGGATTACGTCAGCAGCAATTACAGCCATGCCGCTCGCGACATCAACGCAGCGGGTCTCAATCTGGTGGCGCAATTGCTCGCCAGCAGCAGCGAACACCCTGATCGCTTAAGCCTGAGCTGCAACCCGGACATCACCCTCGACCTGTTGCCGATGATCGCCAAGCGTCGCGAAGCGGGGGAGACCATTGTGCTGGTCGGCCAGGTGCATACGGATCTGCCGTACATGCCCGGCGATGCGGAAGTCGATATCGACACGTTTGATTTGCTGATCGACGAAAAGGACAGCAGCACGCTGTTTTCCACGCCGAACATGCCGGTGGGCTTTCAGGATCATTTCATTGGCTTGCACGCCAGTACGCTGGTGCGCGATGGCGGCACATTGCAAATTGGTATCGGCTCGATGGGGGATGCGTTGACTGCTGCGCTACTTGCCCGTCAGGCCGATAACGCCGGTTATCAGGCGTTGCTCGGTGACATCAACCTCAGCCAATGGGCGCAGTTGATCCAGCGCGAGGGCGGCACCGCGCCATTTGCCAAAGGCCTTTACGGTTGCAGCGAGATGTTCGTCAACGGGCTGTTGGTATTGGCGGATGCCGGGATCATTCGGCGCAAGGTCTATCCGGATGTGCCGACTCAGCAGCAGGCCAACGCCGGTACCCTCGACGAAGCCGCGCAGCCCGACGGTATCTCGGTGCACGGCGGCTTCTTCCTTGGCCCGCGCAGCTTTTATGAACGTCTGCGCGAGTTGCCGCAAAGCAGGCTGCTTGAATTCAACATGACCCGCATCAGCTACATCAACGAACTGTACGGCCAGGAAGAGCTCAAGCGCTTGCAGCGCATCGATGCGCGCTTCATCAACACCGTGTTCACCATGACTCTGCTCGGCGCCGGCGTGGCTGATCAATTGGCAGACGGACGCGTGCTCAGCGGTGTCGGTGGGCAGTACAACTTTGTTGCTCAGGGCCACGCGCTGGAGGGCGCGCGATCGATGTTGATCCTGCGCAGCTGGCGCGAGTCCGGCGGCGAGGTCAGCTCCAATATCGTCTGGGACTACGGCCACTGCACGATCCCGCGGCACCTGCGCGACATCGTCGTCACCGAGTACGGCATCGCCGACCTGCGCGGAAAATCCGACGCGGCGGTGATCGAAGCGTTGCTCAATATCAGCGACTCGCGGTTCCAGCCGGGGTTGATCGAGCAGGCGCAGACAGTCGGTAAGCTGCCGAAGGACTTCCGTCTCGATCCACGGTTTGCCGACAACACACCGCAACGCTTGCGGGCGATTGCCGCACGGCATCCGAACCTGTTTCCGGAGTATCCGCTGGGCTGTGATTTCACCGCCATCGAACGGGATCTGCTGCGGGCGCTGAACTGGCTGAAGAGCAAGTTCAAGCTGACCGAGATTTTGGAACTGGGCAAGGCAGCGCTGGATGCGCCGGAGGCCTCAGCTTTCCCAGAACATCTTGAACGGATGCAGCTGACGAATCCGGAAGGCTTGAAGGAGGACCTTTTCCAACGCCTGCTGCTCACAGGCCTGAAAGCTACCGCACAGTAACTGCCCACCCCCAGAACCCACTGTGGGAGCGAGCCTGCTCGCGAAAGCGGTGTGTCATTCACTCAACAGGGTGACTGACACAATGCATTCGCGAGCAGGCTCGCTCCCACAGGGGTAACTCGGTGCCGCTGGTTACTCGATGAAGGTAACGACGCCATCCTTCAGCGATTGCACGCGAGCCAGCGACTCGACGCGGTAGCCCTGCGAGTCCAGTTCGGCGCGGCCGCCCTGGAACGACTTTTCGATGACGATGCCCAGACCGGCAACGGTGGCGCCGGCCTGTTTGATGATCGAGATCAGCGCTTGCGAGGCCTTACCGTTGGCCAGGAAGTCGTCAATGATCAGCACGCGGTCGCTGCTGGTCAGGTGGCGCGGGGAGATGGCCACGGTGCTTTCGGTCTTCTTGGTGAACGAGTAGACGGTCGCCGAGAGCAGGTTTTCAGTCAGGGTCAGCGACTGTTGCTTGCGGGCGAAGATCACCGGCACGCCGAGGTTCAGACCGGTCATGATCGCCGGGGCGATGCCCGAAGCTTCGATGGTGACGATCTTGGTGATCCCCGAGTCCTTGAAGAGCGCGGCGAATTCGTCACCGATCAGCTTCATCAGGGCCGGGTCGATCTGGTGGTTCAGGAAAGCGTCGACTTTCAGGACCTGATCGGAAAGCACGATGCCTTCTTCGCGGATTTTTTTGTGCAGTGCTTCCACAACAGCTTCCTCTGTTGGCGCGATGGGCGCCGAAGGTAGATTAAAAAGTAGTCGATTCTAGCGCTTTAACATCGCGCGTATGTCGGCCAATGCGCTATTGCCACGCACGGCTTTGACTTCAGTCGGGGTGTCGTCGTTGCCTTCCCAGGCCAGATCGTCCGGCGGCAGCTCATCCAGAAAGCGACTCGGCGCGCAGTCGATGATTTCACCGTACTGCTTGCGCTTGGCTGCGAAGGTGAAGGCCAGGGTCTGACGGGCGCGGGTGATGCCCACATAGGCCAGGCGGCGTTCTTCTTCGATGGTGTCGGCTTCGATGCTGGAACGGTGCGGGAGGATTTCCTCTTCCATGCCCATGATGAACACGTAGGGAAATTCCAGCCCTTTGGAGGCGTGCAGCGTCATCATCTGCACACCTTCGGCACCGTCCTCTTCTTCCTGCTGGCGCTCGAGCATGTCACGCAGCACCAGTTTGCCGATGGCGTCTTCGACGGTCATTTCGCCGTCTTCGTCTTTCTCGAGGGTGTTTTTCAACGCCTCGATCAGGAACCAGACGTTGCCCATGCGGTAGTCCGCCGCCTTGTCGCTGGAGCTGTTGGTACGCAGCCAGTTCTCGTAGTCGATGTCCATGACCATGCTGCGCAGCGCCGAGATCGGATCTTCGCCGGCGCACTGCTCGCGGACCTTGTCCATGAAGCGCTTGAAGCGCGCCAGGCGATCAGTGAAGCGGCTGTCCAGATGCTCGCCGAGACCGATTTCGTCGGTGGCGGCGTACATCGAGATCTTGCGCTCGGTGGCGTAGTTGCCGAGCTTTTCCAGGGTGGTCGAGCCGATCTCGCGGCGCGGCACGTTGATCACGCGCAGGAAGGCGTTGTCGTCATCCGGGTTGACGATCAGGCGGAAGTAGGCCATCAGGTCCTTCACTTCCTGGCGACCGAAGAAGCTGTTGCCGCCGCTCAGGCGATACGGCACTTGGTGGTGTTGCAGCTTCAATTCGATCAGCTTGGCCTGATAGTTGCCGCGATAAAGAATCGCAAAATCGCTGTACGGGCGGTCGGTGCGCAAGTGCAGGCTGAGGATTTCCATGGCCACGCGCTCGGCTTCGGCGTCCTCGTTGCGGCAGCGGATCACGCGGATCTCGTCGCCGTGGCCCATCTCGCTCCACAGCTGTTTTTCGAATTCGTGCGGGTTGTTCGAGATCAGCACGTTGGCGCAGCGCAGGATGCGGCTGGTGGAGCGGTAGTTCTGCTCCAGCATCACCACTTTCAAGGACGGATAGTCGTCCTTGAGCAGCATCAGGTTTTCCGGACGTGCGCCACGCCAAGCGTAGATCGACTGGTCATCGTCGCCGACCACGGTGAACTGGTTGCGCTTGCCGATGAGCATCTTCACCAACAGGTACTGGCTGGCGTTGGTGTCCTGGTATTCGTCGACGAGCAGGTACCGCACCTTGTTCTGCCACTTTTCGAGAATGTCGCCGTGTTCTTCGAAGAGCTTTACCGGCAGCAGGATCAGGTCATCGAAGTCCACCGCGTTGAACGCCTTGAGCGTGCGCTGATAGTGGGTGTAGACGATGGCGGCGGTCTGCTCCTTCGGGTTGCGCGCGTTTTCCAAGGCCTGGGCGGGCAGGATCAGGTCGTTTTTCCAGGCGCCGATCATGTTCTTGATCTCGTCGACGCCGTCGTCGCCTGCGTATTCCTTCTGCATGATGTCGGTCATCAGGGCTTTGACGTCGGTCTCGTCGAAGATCGAGAACCCGGGTTTGTAGCCCAGCCGCGCATGCTCCTTGCGGATGATGTTCAGGCCCAGGTTGTGGAAGGTGCAGACGGTCAGGCCACGCCCTTCGCCGGCACGCAACAGGGTGCCGACCCGCTCTTTCATCTCGCGCGCGGCCTTGTTGGTAAAGGTCATGGCGACGATGTACTGGGCGCGGATGCCGCAGTTCTGGATCAGGTGCGCGATCTTGCGCGTGATCACGCTGGTCTTGCCGGAGCCAGCACCGGCGAGCACCAATAGAGGGCCGCCGACGTAGTTCACGGCTTCTTGCTGCCGGGGATTGAGTCGGGACAT